>JAFSLL010000191.1 GCA_017448455.1 Oscillospiraceae bacterium
GCCCAGGAGGCAGTAGACGCGATTTGCGCGCCCCTGCTTTTTGAAGCCGAAGGCAAGTCCGTCGGCAATGGACAGGCCCTGCCCGAGGGAGCCGCTGGAGCAGTCGAGACCGGGCGTAGATTCTTTGTGCGGATGCCCCTGGAGGATACTGCCCAGTTGCCTCAGCGTGGAGAGTTCTTCAACCGGGAAAAAGCCTTTTCTTGCAAGGACGCTGTACAAAACCGGAGCCGCGTGGCCTTTCGAGAGAATGAAGCGATCTCGCCCCTCCCACTCCGGCCTGGTTGGATCAACATGCAGTATGCCGCCAAAATACAAACCTACCATTAAATCCACGGCGGACAGAGAACCGCCGGGATGCCCGGAGTGAGCTTGATGAATCATACGAACAATATCACAGCGCACGGTCTTGCTCATCCTGCAAAGATCCGTTTGCATTTCAACTCCCCCTTTTTCAACAGCCGCTGGCGTTAATTACGGTTGCAAGCATAGCAGACAGGTCGGAAAATGAATATTCCAAAATTCGTTTTAGATTTAATAAATTGGTTATCGTTGCAAGATGAGACTAATTTCTTAAATTACTAGCGAATTTAAGACAGCTCGTCCTTGAAATTAGCCCCTCAGTATGATACATATTAAAGGCAAAGGATCATTTTAATAATCCGGGAAGGGGAGGTTTCCTTTTGGAGATCATAGACAGACTCAGCTTTTTTGCGGGGCTTATTTCCTGTAATCAGCCCTTATATCTTTGGCAATTTGATTCTGCCGGCGAACTGATGGAGAGTAACTGCCCGACCTCCGCGTTGTTTCTTCCTTTGTTCCGGCACGACAACAATCCGGAATATATTTTATCTGTTCAGGAGAAGCTACCGATTCTTCTTACAAACGATGTGGGATTGACTTGGGTGGCGGAGCGGAGCTGGACAGATAATGAGTCAAACCGTTTTTGCGTGATAGGTCCCTGCTTTGTCAGCACTGCGCAGGCGGAATTGATGGAAAAAAGACTGCGCGGAATATATATGTATAGCTCCGGTACAAGAGAATGGAAAGAACGGCTGCTCAAAGAAGTGGTCAACATCCCGGTTGTCTCCCTTCGTTTGATTTGTCAGTTTGCGGTGATGCTGCATTTCTGCTTCAGCGGAGAAAAGGTGACAATTGGAGAAATTCATTTCCAGACCTCAAAAGAAAGCCCGGATCATACGCCCGAGGCAAAGAGGGATCCTCTGAGAAGCTTCCGCGCTGAGCGCGCGTTGCTGCACATCGTCCGGGAGGGAGATATGGATTACAGCGGGATCAAAGTGCGCGCGCAAAATTCTGCTGTAGTTCCCGTTTATACCGGTGATCCGCTTCAGGATCGAAAGATCCTTTGCTCAGTGTTCACGGGACTGTGTTCCCGCGCCGCCATCGAGGGAGGCCTTTCCGCTGAATTGGGCTTTTCTCTTGCCGACCAATATATTCGCGAAATATGGACAGAGAAAAGCGTCTCCGGCGTTGCGGCAGCGAATGGGCAAATGATACAGGACTTTGTCACGAAGGTACACAAAACCCGTGAAAACAAGAAGTATTCTCCTATGGTCAAAAGCTGTATAGACTTTATCGAATTGAATGTTGAGAAGGAACTGGATCTGGATACTCTGGCATCCCGCCTGGGCTATACGAAATATTATCTCTCTCGCAGCTTTAAGCAGGAAACGGGAATTACGGTCAATGAGTATGTCAAGATTGCCAAAATCGAACGGGCAAAAATTTTATTGGCAAATACCGATGACAGCATCGACAGCATTCTGGAGCGGCTTGGCTTCAACTCCCGCAGCTTCTTTTCCGACACCTTTCATAAAATTGTGGGAAAAACCGCTACGCAATATCGCGCGGAGCATCGAATCTTTTAAAAATTCACGGTAGCGCCCGACAAAACAGAGTGTTTGTCGGGCGCCATTTTTATAAGATTTTTGAAATTTGCTTTTAGTTCTTCAAATTAGCCTCCTTTTTTCTTTCTCGCTATTTTATGAAATTCATAACTAATATCAAGATTCTCTTGGTGAACTGCCCGTGTTATTCTCCGATCAGAAATTGACCGGAGAGGAATGAGAAACATGCGTCAGATTGTTTCCTTGTGCGAGGATTGGCGTTTTCAAAAAGGCGCTTCGCTGCCGAAAGCATTTCCGGAGGGTTGGGAAGCAGTCACGCTTCCGCATACCTGGAATGGAACGGATGGGCAAGACGGCGGCAATGACTACTGGCGCGGAACTGCTCTGTATGTCAAACGCTTTTCTCTTCCAAAAATGGAGGCTGGCGGACATGCTGTTGTCGAATTTGGCGCTGCCGCGATGAGTGCCGAGGTCTGGTTGAACGGACAGAAGCTCGCGCGCCACGAAGGCGGCTATTCCTGCTTCCGTGTCGATATCACAGACGCACTGCAGGATGAAAACCTCCTGTGCGTTGCCGTTGACAACAGCGAAAACGACCGGGTATATCCGCAGCGGGCCGACTTTACTTTCTATGGCGGTCTGGTTCGGGAGGTCAAGCTGATTATGGTGCCTGCCGCCCATTTTGAGCTTCTCCGCGACGGTACGCCGGGAATCCGGGCGGATGTGGAGGTCTCCGGAAAAGCGGCGAAGGTCCATGTCACAGCCTGGGGCAACACAGGTGAGGTGTGCTTTCGGTTGGATGGGCAGACAAAGCTTGCCCCGATTCTCAACGGAAAAGCCGAGGCGGAATTCCGCCTGGAGCCCGTCCGCCTCTGGAACGGCCTGGACGATCCGTTTCTTTACACGGTAGAAGCAAGTCTTCTGGAAAATGAGATAGAGCATGATCGCATATCCACCCGTTTTGGCTGCCGCAGCTTTATGATCGACCCACAGCGGGGCTTTTTCCTGAACGGACGCCGCTATCCGCTGCGCGGTGCAAGCCGCCACCAGGACAGGAAAGGAAAGGGCAGCGCGCTCTCCCTGGAGGATCAGCAAGAGGACATGGCAATCATCCGGGAACTGGGAGCCAACACGCTGCGGCTGGCTCACTACCAGCAGTCTCAAGAGTTTTACGATCTCTGTGATGAAAACGGCTTGATCGTATGGGCGGAAATTCCTTACATTTCGCAGCATATGACCCGGGGAGAGGAAAACTGTCTTTCCCAAATGCGCGAATTGATCGAGCAGTGCTATCATCATCCGTCTATCATATGCTGGGGCTTGTCCAACGAAATCACGGTCGGCGCTTCTGATCAAAAGGCTCTTATGGAAACGCACCGAAAGCTGCAGTCTCTATGCAAGCAGATGGATCCCAATCGACCGACGGTCATGGCTCATGCCTTTATGCTGGAGCAGGACAGTCCCTTGATCCCCATCGCAGACCTGGCCAGCTATAACCTGTATTTTGGCTGGTATCTGGGAGAATTGGAACAGAACGACAGTTTTTTGGATGAGTACCATGCAAAGTACCCGGAACGGATCCTCGGTTTCTCGGAGTATGGAGCAGACGCAAATCCGCTCCTTCAGTCTTCAAAGCCGGAAAAAGGTGATTACACAGAGTGCTATCAGTGTGTTTATCATGAGCATCTGCTTCGCTGTATCGAGAATCGTCCCTGGCTCTGGGCGACTCATGTGTGGAACCTGTTTGATTTTGGCGCTGACGGGAGAGACGAGGGCGGCAAAAGAGGCGAAAACCAAAAAGGTCTCGTTACATTTGACCGCCGCGTAAAGAAAGACGCATTCTACTTATACAAAGCGGCCTGGAGCCGGGAGCCCTTCGTTTACCTAACCGGACGTCGTTATATCGACCGGGCGGAGAGCGAGACAGAGATCAAGGTGTATTCTAACCTTTCGGAAGTCACACTTTTTGTAGACGGAAAACTGCTTGAAAAGCAGACCGGAACACAAGTTTTCCGATTCCTTGTCCCGATCACGGGCGAGCATACGATCACAGCGGTTTCAGGCGAACATAGCGATTGCATTACGATTCGCAAAGTCGAGACTCCGAACGAAAGCTATCTTCTGCCCGGTCGAAAAAGCGTTGTCAACTGGTTCGACAGGGATTTGCAGAAAAACGGTTTCTTTTCCATACAGGATCGCTTTGGCGAGCTTACAAACGATCCCGAGGCTGGGCCAATTGTGGCTGAGATGATGGCTTTGGTTCGCAGCAAACGGGGCGACGTGGCAAAAGAAGCGAGTTCCAACGCAGGTCTTCAGAAGATGATGGCGCAGATTCCACTGGAAAGCCTGCTCCGTCAGGCCGGAGGCGCAGTCAGCGAGGAATATGCCCGTGAGCTGAACCAACGCTTGCAGGCGATTCCAAAGAAGAATCCGGGAGGTGACGGTAAAGACTGATCCGAACCGTATTCCTCTGTATGAAAATATAAACATGAAGGGAGAAAAACATGAGCGAAACCACAGAAAAAGTCGAATACTTCGGCGCATCACAATTTGAAATCGCAATGATCTCGCTGACGCAGGTCGCGGCCAACCTCTTCAACGTCCTGATGACCATGGTCAGCTATCTGGCTACCGGCGGCTGGGGCATGGCGGTCATGGTCGCAAGCCAGATCACTGCTTCCATGCGTATCCTGGACGCTGTCACCGACCCCATCGTGTCCTGGTTTGCCCCCCGCGTGCGCACCCGTTTCGGCGTTGCGACGCCGTTGGTCTTCCTCGGCTGGATTCTGGAGATGGTCTCCATCATCCTGATGTTCAACGTCATGCCGAACACCCAGAGCGTGCCCCTGTTCATCGTCCTGTACGTGGTCAATGTTTTCGGCTACACCTTCCTGAACAAGGCCATCATGATCTACAAGCTGAACGTGACCAACGACCCCAAGAAACGCCCTCTCTTCCAGCGCTATAACCAGACCTTCGTGATGATCTTCACCATGATCCTCAGCCTCTACCGCGCGAAGATCCTGGTCCCCAAGTACGGCGGACTGAAGCTTGGCCTGTTCCAGGAGCTGAGCGTGTTTATCCTGATCGTCACCGGCGTCATGATGCTGCTCGGCCTGTTCTTCGCCCGGAAGTACGACAAGGTCGAAGATTTCGAGCGCAACTATCATAAGGCCACCGATTTCAACTTCAAGGACATTTGGAATCTGATCGTTCACAACCCTGCCTTCCTGATGGAGACGATCTCCAACGCTACCGACAAGATCGCTTCGCAGACTGCCGGCAACACGGCTGTCCAGACCCTGCTCTTCGGCATCATTATCGCAAACTACGGCTTTACCGGCGACATTTCCATCATCACCACGCTGGTCACGCTGGCTATGATCTGGCTCATCACCGGGCGCGCCAAGAAGCGCGGCAACAAGGACGCCTACCTCAAATGGTGCTGGCTGTGCGTCATTGTCGCTGCTGTAACCTGCACTTTCCTCGCCGTGATCGACCCGACCCAGATCACCAAGGCCACCGTTCCCACTGTGATCTTCGTCATCCTCTACGCCGTGATGAACTCCTTCAAGTCTACCACCAACGCCGCCGTCCAGACCATGACTCTGGATATCCAGGACTATGAATTCTATCTGCACGGCAAGTACCTTGGACCCATGGTCAACGCGGTCGGAACCCTGCTGTCCAAGATCGTTGACTCCGCTTCCTCCATCATCCTCGCCGCCTGCCTTGCGACATTGGGCTATACCGACAGCATGCCGCAGCCTGGAGATCCCAGCAGCCCCAAGGTGTTCTGGATGACGATGTTCCTGTGGCTCGGCATGCCCGTGCTCGGTTATCTCGCCTCCATCATCGCCATGAAATGGTATCCTCTGACCGCCGAGAAGATGGTCGAGGTGCAGAAGCACAACAACGAGATGCGCGCCAAGAACGCCGCCGCGTACGAGGCGGAGCTGGCCGGAAAGAACGCATAAACAACGGTAAGTGGAAAGGAGCGCCGTATGGAACATAAAACCTTTCACGAGAGCGCAAGGGAGCTTCCGGTATTGGAAGCGGACGTCCTCGTTGCCGGAGCGGGCACCGCAGGCTGCATTGCGGCTATCGCTGCCGCCAGAGCGGGCGCAAATGTCATTTTGATCGAAAAGCTCCCTGTCCCCAGCGGCACTCTCACCAATGGCGGCAACGGGATCTACAGCTACTTCGCCCAGAGCAACGATCCCGACAAGGCCGTTCAGATCGTCGGCGGCATCCCCTATGAGCTCTTCGAACGGGTAGACGCCGCCGAGGGCTCCACCGGGCTGATCGCGGTGGCGAACGAGCCGCGCCGCTGCCCGAAAAAGCCGATCTTCAACCATGAGGTGATCAAGGGCGTCCTGTGCGAAATGCTGCTGGAAGCGGGGGTTCATGTCTTTCTGCAGACCATGCTCTGCGATGTGAAGATCGAAAACGGAAGCATCAAGGCCGCGATCATCGAGAACAAGGACGGCCGCAGCGCCATCGTCGCTAGGCAGTATATCGACTGCACCGGCGACGGGGATCTGGCAAAGTTTGCAGGGCTTCAGCAGGTGAGCAACTGGCAGGATTACAACAAGGTGTCCGGCGCCGCGACCAGCCTTCCCTTTGCCATGGATGGCATTGACTTTGAAAAAGCGGTGCGGGAAGGCACGGGCTTCTTCGTCAAGCGCGAGCAGGTGCAGGTGGAGGGACACGACGCCCACACCACCTATATGCTGGTGCTGCGCGATCCCCCCGAGCGCTGCCGCGAGCTGACGGAGCTGAACCTCCGGCACTTTATCGGCATCAGCGCAAACCATCCTCACGAGGCCTCCAATATCAACAACTCCAAGGGCGTCCACTGCGACGCCAGCACCGCGGAGGGCCTGACCCGCGCGGAGATGGAGAACCGGATCAAGAACCTGAAATTCGCCAACGCCCTTCGCCACTGCGTCCCCGGTTTTGAAAACGCCTATATGACCTGGCAGGCTGTTCAGGTCGGCGTGCGCGCGAGCAAAATTACCTTGTGCGACAAAATGCTGACGCAGGATGAAATCTCGTCTGCATCACGCTTTGATGACGAGATCGGACTGTATGGCTTTCATGATCTTGCTCCTACCCGTCCGCACTGCTTCTCGCAGGAGCCAGGCTTCTACGGATTCCCCTACCGGATGCTGCTGCCGCTGGGCTGCGACAATCTCTTCATGGCCGGACGCTGCGTCACGCTGGATGTGGAGGCGCATATGTCCACGCGCAACACGGTCGGCTGCATGATCATGGGCCAGGGCGCCGGCGCCGCTGCAGCACTATGTGTAAAATTGGACTGCAAAAGCCGGGAGCTCCCTTACTCCGAGCTGCGCGCAGAGCTCCTGCGCCAAAAAGCAATTCTCGATGTAGATTAACGTAAAACGCGGATCCTCTCACTCCCTCTGCGTTTTATTCCCGCTAAACGACGCAGTGCCTGATCGTACTGCGTCGTTGATCTTTTTCTCTTGATCTGTTATGCTGATCCCGAAACGGAGGTTGCGCTTATGTCTGCTGCCATGCATCAAATCCTCGTCATTTTTATCGGAATATTTGCCGGGTTCCTCTGCCGGAAAACAAAGGTGCTGACGGAGGAAGGAACGGGTACGCTCTCCAATATTGTTGTAAAGCTGATCCTGCCTTTCTACCTCTTCAGCGCCATCCTAAGCACGGACGCCGCAATCGATCCAGGTACTGTTTTGTTGACTGTGGCGCTGTCTGCGGGGATGTTTATCCTCAGCGGCACCGTCGCGCTGCTGGTGGTCCCCCTCCTGAAGCCGCCCTCCGCGGACAAGGGCGTTTATCTGTTTGAACTGATGTGCGGCAACGTAACCTACATCGGAATTCCTGTTTGCGCGGCAATTTTGGGCGGTTCTGCCGCTTTTTACGGTTCTCTGCTTAACATTCCCTACAATTTGATTTGCTTCTCGCTTGGAATCTATCTGCTGGCAGGAAAGCTGCCTCTCAAAAAGATCCTGAATCCGGCTTTCTTGGCTGGCGTTGCGGCAGCAATTCTCTATATGTTGAAGGCTCCTGTTCCGAAGGTCATTCTGGATGGCTGCTCCTTTATTGGGCAGGCGACTTCCCCCTGCGCCATGCTGGTGATTGGCTCGGTTCTCGGAAGCGTACCCATTCGGAAAATCTTCACAGAATGGCGAGCGATCCCCTATGTGATCCTGCGCTTATCGGGAATTGCCGCATTGGTTGCGTTCCTGTTGCGTTTTGTGGACATCGATCCGGTTTTGAAGGGCGTATTGACATTGATGGCTGCCATGCCCGCAGCGACAAATTCAACGATGTTGTGTACGATCTACGGAGGAAACAGGGAGCTTTCTGCAAAGCTTATTTTTCTCTCTACCGCACTCTCTGCCATTAGCATTCCTCTCTGGGCAGCATTTGGATTTTGAATTGAAAATATCAAATAAAAGGTAATCTGCTTTATAAAAAGAATCGGAAGCAAAAAGAAACAATAAATTTCAAAAAGATATTGACACGAGATGTTTCGCGTGGTATATTTTCATTACCGAAACATCTTGTGTTTTTAATTTGAAAGCTCCGCTTCCAAATTAAAAAACTATTAAATCGCCCGTTCCTCGCCCCTGACGGGGCAACCGGAACGGATGCGAAAAAATCCCCCTCATGCTCCGCAGGGGGGATTTAGTAGGAGGCCATATGCGTCGGATCGATCCATCGAAAAAAGAAATCATTGCGGAATATATCGACAAGCATTTTTGCGAACATAATGAGATTCCGTCTGTTCGCGACATTGTAGAAGGCACGGGTATCCCTCTTTCCACTGTTCACCGTTATCTCATTTCCATGCGGGAGGACGGATCGCTGGATTATTCCGGCCGCCGTACCGCGCGCACGAAATTGATGGAGGACACTGCGCCGATTCACGCGCTTCAGGTGCTTGGAACCGTTGCCTGCGGTCCCGGCCAGGAAGAGGAACAGCGCTTTATCGAGTATATCCGTATGCCGGAATCTTTGGTAGAAAAGGGAGATTACTTTGCTCTGATCGCCAAAGGCGAGAGCATGATCGGCGCGGGCATCTTCCCCGGCGATTATGTTTTTGTTAAAAGACAGCAGACGGCCAATGAGGGCGATCTTGTCATCGCGCTCTTCGATGGAAAGAACAATCTGAAAAAGCTCGGCTTCGATCCGAAAAACAAAAAGTATATTCTCC
>JAFSLL010000192.1 GCA_017448455.1 Oscillospiraceae bacterium
AAAGAAAAGAAGCAAAAGAAAGCGGCGCGCCCCGCGACATTCCGAATTCCACATGAAAAAGCCGCCCCCCGAAGGAGCGGCTTTGCTGTTTGCGGAATTATTCTTCGGCTTCGGCTTTCGCGTCTTCAATGACCTTCTGGGCCACGTTGCCCGGCGCGTCTTCATAGCGCGCGAAGGTGAGCGTGAAGTAGCCGCGGCCTGCGGTCACGGAGCGCAGCATGGTGGAGAAATCGCCCATTTCGGCCATCGGCACTTCGGCCACGAGCTCCTGCATCTTCGGCTCGTCGGCGGCGCCCATACCCATCACGCGGCCTCTTCTCTTGGTGATGTCGCCCATGATGTCGCCGAGGTTGGCGTCGGGGATGTAGACCTTCAGGTCGCCGATCGGCTCAAGGATGACCGGCGCGGCCTGCGCCATACCGTTCTTATATGCGATCTTCGCGGCGGTGCGGAACGCCATATCGTTGGAGTCGACCGGGTGGTAGGATCCGTCGTACAGCGTCGCCTTCAGGCCGACCAGCGGATAGCCGGCGAGAACGCCCTTCTGAACGGCGTTGCGCAGGCCCTTTTCCACAGAGGGGAAGAAGTTCTTCGGAACGGCACCGCCGAAGACCTCTTCGGCGAAGATCATGTCGTCCTGCTCTTCCTGCGGCTCGAAGCGAATCCACACATCACCGAACTGACCGGAACCGCCGGACTGCTTCTTATGACGGCCGTGGGCTTCAACCTTGCCCTTGATCTTCTCACGGTAGGCGACTCTCGCCGGGGCGAGCTCGGTGTCTACGCCGAAGCGGCTCTTGAGTTTGGAGCAGAGAACATCAACCTGGATGTCGCCCTGGCCGGAGATGACCATCTGATGGGTCTCGGCATTGTTGACGAGGGTGAAGGAAATGTCTTCTTCGTTGAGTCTGGCAAGTCCGCCGGCAACCTTGTCGTCCTGGCCCTTGGTCTTCGGGGAGATGGCCATGGAGTAGCAGGGTTCGGGCATCTCGATGCCGGGCAGCTCCGCCTCGTTCTTCGGATCGCAGACGGTGTCGCCGGTCTTCCAGTCCATCTTGCCGACAGCGACGATGTCGCCGCAGCAGGCGTCCTTGACCTCGGTGGTCTTCTTGCCGCAGACCGTGTAGAGGCGGCCGAGCTTATCCGTGGAGGAGGCGCGGACATTGCGCAGGGACATATCGGAGGTGATATTGCCCTTCATGACCTTCAGGAAGCTGTACTTGCCGAACTGGTCGGAGACCGTCTTGAACACGAAGGCCTGGGTCGGCGCGGCGGGGTCAATGCCCTTGACCTCGGTCGGATCGGGAACATAGTCCACAACACCCTGCAGGAAGGCCTCGGTGCCAATGTTCAGCATGGCGGAGCTGGCAAACACGGGAACCACGCTGCGGTCGAGCATACCGGCGCGGATGCCGGTGATCATGTCGGCCTCGTCAAGCTCCATGGTTTCAAAGAACTTCTCCATGAGCTCTTCCGTGGCGCCGGCCGCGGTCTCCATGAGCTCCATGCGGAGGTCATCAGCTCTGCCGGCGTCGGCGGCGGGAACCGCGCCCTTGGTGCTCTTGGCACCGCTGGTGGTATAGCAGACATTGTGGACCAGGTCAATCACGCCCTTGCCGTCCGCGGTCGGGATGGTCACGGGGGCGACGATGCTGCCGTACTTCTCACGAAGCGCGTCGACAACCGCAAAATAATCGCCGTGCTCTTCATCGCACTTGGAGACGACAAAAGCGGTCGGCAGGTTCGCAGCCTTCAGGTACTTCCAGCTGCGCTCGGCACCGACAGAGATGCCGTCCTTCGCGGAGCAGAGAATCACACCGGCCTCCGCCGCGCGCAGTGCGCAGAGAACGTCACCGACAAAGTCAAAGTATCCGGGGCAGTCCAGCACGTTAATCTTGCATCCGGCAAAGGAAACCGGGGCAACAGAGGACGCGATGGTAATCTGGCGCTTGATCTCTTCCGCATCATAGTCACACACGGTGTTCCCGTCGCTCACCTTTCCGAGACGGTCAACTGCGCCCGTGACAAAGAGCATGCTCTCCGCCAGGCTGGTTTTGCCGCTGTTTCCGTGCCCGAGGAGGGCGATGTTGCGAATGTTTTTACTTTCCATGTTTTGCTTCCTCTCTGTCAAATATAGATAAAAATTACTTTGATAAACCCATTTCTGTATCGAAACGATATCCGTTTTATTTTACACGATAGACCCGTGGTTTGGCAACATAAATTTTTCAGAATCGCATAAATAGGCTGATCAGCCCCACGAGCAGCAGATCCAGCACCAGCAGCACGAAGGGGAGCCAGTAGCTCACCGTTCCGACGGCCAGCAGGCGGACAAACACCAGGAGCGTGCCCAGCACCGCCACCAGCGCCGTAATCAGCAGGTTCATCCGGATCGCGACATACATGCTTCTGCCCGTGTCCGCCAGGTGTGTCAGCGGGCCCAGGCCCTCCCGGCAGACGACCGCGGAAACCTTGCTGCTCTCCGAGGGCTGCGCCTCGGAAATCCGGAAGCGGTCCCCATAGGGCGGGAAATCGTAGCCGTCGGTGGCGACATCAAAGACCTCATGCAGGAGTTCCGGCGTGATGTTGAAGTCGCGGATGGCGAAGATCGGATGCCGGTTTGAGGCGATCAGATCCTGCAGCGCGGTTTTGACTTCCGGCAGCGGCGTGTAATTGATCTTGAAGATGCCGTAGAGCACCCCGTCGATCGCCAGGAGCACCGTCCCGCGGTCCACCAGGCGGTAGGGGATCTTCACGTTCATGAGCTGCATCAGATCCGCGTTGCCGCAGATGACCCGGTGGCCCTCAATCAGGCCCTGCAGGCCGCCGCCCGAGAGCCACTGGAACTCTTCCACGCGGCGCATGCGGCACTTGTTCTTCTCCATGAGATCCGCAAAACAGGGCCCCAGGCCGGAGCCGGAAGCGGCGATCATCGTACCGGCGAAGGCAATGATGCGCTCGGCGCTCTCATCGGCAAAGATGCGGACGGTTTCAATGGAAACGGTGTCCTCCGGGAAAAGATCCCGGTCCGTCACGATCAGGTTTCTGCTGCTGCCGATGTCGTGGATGCCGGACCAGCCGGCAATGGCGGCGCCGCTGGAGAAGATGCGCTGAGAACCGATGTAATACGGAAGCGCGAAGGAAATCAGCGCCGTTACCGGCACCGCGCAGGTGAGCACCGCGGAAATGATGAACAGATAGTCCTTCATGCCGTGTTTGATGAGCCCCGCCAGCAGGGAGAGGATCAGCGCGGCCAGCAGCTGCAGCAGCGCGGTCTTCCGGAACAGGGTTTCATCGGGCGGAGCCTCTTCCGCGCGGCGCACGAACCCGGTCGTCGGGCGGATGGACTTGAGCAGGGTGATATCGGCTTTGCTGCGGATCCCCTCCTCCGCCGTCACACAGTAGGCGCGGCGGGCGATGGCGGGTACGCGCATGGATTTGCGCAGGGCGCGGGAAGCCAGCAGATCGGAGGCGAGAATCCCGATCAGCGCGATGCTCGAGAAAAAGCAGAGCGGAATATGCGCCTGGCCAAAGCCGCCGACCGCGACATTCAGCGCGTCGAGGCAGGTAATGACGCAGTAGGCCGCTGCCAGCGCGTCCGCGCCGAACTTGCCGCGCGTCAGATTCACCGCGGCGTTGGTGATGACATCCAGGCAGAGCAGCATGATGGTCAGCTGCAGGCCGAGGCACATCGCCGAGGCAACCTCGGCAGTCTTCAGCATACCCGTGACCGGCAGGCCCAGGGTGATCCAGCCGAGCACCGCAAGCAGCGCCAGGCTGAGCTGGAAGCGCATGCGGAGCATGGTGATCTGCGACCCGTAGTAGCGGGAGGCACTGGCCACATTGACTTCGGTCCCGAGCTCTTCCCGGTCATCCTCCATGGTCGCGGTGCTCATCCGGTCACCGACACCGTTGAGCCGGACCCACACGCTCATCAGCTCATTGAGAATCCACTGTCCGAAGGAGGGGAAATCGCCCTCATACAGGATTTCCTCGTCCTCTTCCGCAAGGCGCTCTTCCTCAGAGAGCGCGTCTGTCTCTTCTGCCGGGACGGAGGAATCCTCCTCTGCGGCGTCGGCCCCGTCCTCCCCTGCGGCAGCGGCTTCCGCCTCCGCGGCGGCGGCAGCTTCCGCGGCTTCCTGCGCGGCCTTCTCGGCCGCTTCCGCCTCTTCTTCCGTCGGGAGATAATCCTCGTGGCTGACATAGGCCTTCGGCGTATTCAGGCCGGCTTTTTCTTCCGTGCCGCCTCCGATCCCCCGAAACAGTCTGCGCAGACTGCTCCCGGACGGGTCGGCAGGCTCTCTTTCTTTTCTGTGAAAGAAGCCGAAGCCTCTTTTTCGCCCGGTTTCGGCGGGCGCTTCATCCCGATGGATTTCCCTGCCCGTTTCTCCGTCGGTTTCCCCGTCGGTTTCCCCGTCCGTCTGTGCATCCGGCCGGTCCGCTTCCTCATATGTCTCCGCGGCCGCGCCGGACCCCGGGACCCGGATCTCATCCGCAGCGTCCATAAAAGCGGAGAGGTCAAAGCCTGCCGACTCTTCCGTCTGTTCGCGGGGGGCGGGTGCTTTTCTTTCAGCGGCGGCCTTCTGCCCTGCGGATTCTGACGGTTCCGGCGCAGGCTGCGCCTTTTTGCCGATCCCGGGCATATCCGCGTACAGCGGATGCTGATCCGCCATCATGTATTCCCGCAGAATGTCGCGGAAATCCATGCTCTCGTCCGCCAGAAGCGGGGTTTCCTCTTTCGGAGCTTCCTTCTTTCCGGGTTCCGTTTTTGCCAGAGACGCTTCCACCGCCTGCGTGATGTTGGAGGCGGTCTGGTCTTCCGGCTGATCGGCAAACATCTTAAAGATGGCCGAATAGTCCATGGTATCGACAAAAGGCTCGCTGCTCGGCTTCGGATTTTCCGGGAACTCCTCCAGAACCTTTCGCCGGTGCCGGCCTTCATGACGGCCGCCGCCCTGCTCGGGCTCGGGTTCCGGCGTCACGGCCTCCGTGTTCTCCGCGGCAGCAGTAGGCTCTTCCGCCTGCTCCTGCGCCTGCGGAGCGGGTTCCTGAACGCCCTGCTCCGGCTCCGGAGACGGTATGAGCTCCTCAATCGGTCCGAGGTCCGCGGCGCTGTTATAAAAGTCCTGCAGAATATCCGCGGCGGACCCCGCTTCTTCCACGGCAGGCTGCCCTGCGTCAGAGCCGTCTTCCTCCTGCGCGGGTTCCCAGCCGGAACGCTGTTCTTCCTCGGCGTGCGCGGCGTGTTTCGGTTTTGCGGCCTTCCTGACCGCCGCAGAGGCGGAATCGAAGCGGTCGCGCAGCCATGCCATGCTGAAAATCGCCGATGCGCGTTTCCGCTCCGCCGCGGAGACGGCCGGTTCTCCTTCCTCTTCCGGCTCTTCCGCGTCTGCTGCCTCTTCGTCCGCTGAAGAATCAGCCTGCTGAGGCCCGGACGATGCCGAAGTCTGCACGTAGACCTCAGGAAACGCGGTTTCCGGCTCGTACGCTTCTTCCTCTTCGGCTGTTTCTTCCTCAAAAATGACAGGCTCTTCCATCGCTTCCGACTGCGCTTCTTCCTCTGTGTATTCTTCCCAGAACTGAGCGAGTATTTCGTCTACCGTGTACGCGGTACGCCGCTCCTGATTCCCGTTTACCTGATCCATAATTACCCCAATCCGCCGCTTGCGCGACAGGCGAATTTCTGTCCACAGGGTTCTGCTTTGCTCCGGTCTCTGTTTACTTTCCGGCTGCCAGATCGCGCTGGCGCATAACCTCATACATCACAATCGCCCCGGCGACGGAGGCGTTCAGCGAGGAAAGCTTCCCTTTCATCGGCAGGGAAAGGACAAAGTCGCAGCCTTCCCGGACCAGCCTTCCCATTCCGCTGCCCTCCGAACCGATCACCAGCGCGATCGGGCCGGTCAGCTCCGTCTGCCAGAGCGGGTTCTCCCCGTCGGCAGCGGTGCCGTAGATCCAGACGCCCGCGCGTTTGAGTTCTTCCATGGCCGCGCGGAGATTTGACACTTTCGCGACAGGCAGGTGTTCCGCCGCGCCGGCAGAAGCCTTGTTCACAATCGTTGTGAGCCCCGCGCTGCGGCGTTTGGGAATGATGACGCCATGCGCGCCGGCACACTCGGCCGAACGGATAATCGCGCCGAGATTGTGTCCGTCGGTAATCTCGTCACAGATCACCAGAAAGGGGTCCTCCCCCAGTTCCTTCGCCCGATGCAGAAGATCCTGCACGGTGAAATAGTCCTGCACGGCACAGATGGCGATGATCCCCTGATGCGCGTGCGTGACGCTCATACTGTCGAGCTTGCGCCGGTCACACTCCACCACGGTAATGCCCTTTTCCCGGGCAACGGTGGTAATAAAGCCGAGTCCGCGGTCCGTATCCCCGCCGGCGATCAGAATCTTATCGATCGGCCTGCCGGCGCGCAGCGCTTCGGTAACCGCGTTGCGTCCTTCGATCAGTTCGTTTTCGAGTCCTCTGGATTGTTCCATTCTCGTCTCCAATAAATAACAAAATATTCCAATTCAAATTACAATATAACACAAGATACAGGTTTTGCAAAGAGATTTTTGAAACTTTACAATCTTTCTGTAGACAATCTGAAAGAAAAAAAGTATAGTACCTTATTATTTATATATTCAGGGAGGATCGCTTCCGTGAAAGACCCCATGCGTCTGATCGACCGCTTCTGCGCCCGGCACCCGCATTTCGGCATCCCCAATCTGATGCGCTATCTGACGATCGCCAACGTCGTCTTCTGGATTCTCGGCATGGCCAACACCAGGCTTCTGAGCTACATGACCTTCGATGCCGCGCTGATTCTGCGCGGGCAGATCTGGCGGCTTGTGAGCTTTATGATGGTCCCGCCGAGCATGAGCATGCTCGCGTTCCTGGTCTTCTACTTCTATTACTGGATGGGGACCAGTCTGGAGCAGGTCTGGGGCACGGCGCAGTTTAACGTCTACCTCCTGATCGGCTGGGCAGGCACGGTCCTGTACGGCTTCCTCGTCTACTTCCTCGGCGGATACCGCGTCCTGATCAACGCCCAGTACCTCTATCTGTCGATGTTCTTCTCCTATGCCGCGCTCTTCCCCGATCAGCAGGTGCTGCTGTTCTTTTTCATTCCGATCCGGATGAAGTATCTGGCGATCATCGACGCGGTGTATTTCCTGGTCGCCGTGTTCCAGTCCCCCTTCCCGCTGAACCTGCTTCCGCTGGTGGCCGTACTGAACTTCTTCCTGTTTTTCGGCGGGACGCTGCTGCGGTATGTGAACGGGAGACGCGGAAAGGCCACGGTCAACTTCAAAAAAGCCTCGCGGAAAATCCGCCAGGAGGAGCGGGAGCGTCTTTACCGCCACAAATGCGCGGTCTGCGGGCGGACGGACACCGAGTTTCCGAACCTGGAGTTCCGCTACTGCTCCCGCTGCGCGGGATACCACTGCTTCTGCGCCGACCACATCAACAATCACATTCACTTTACGGAATAATCATCAGAGAAGAGGACTGACTTATGACTGAAACTAATCTCACACAGGAAGAACTGCTGCAGAATATTGCCCGCTACGCGGAAGCGCACGAGGCGGACATCATCCGCGACACCGGCCGCCTGGTCTGCATTCCCAGCGTGGAAGGGCCGGCGGAGCCGGACGCGCCTTTCGGGCGGGAGGCCAGGCGTGCGCTGGACTGCGCGCTGCAGATTGCGGAGGAGCTCGGCCTGCAGGCGGTGAACTGTGAGAACAGAATCGGCTATGCCGCTGTCGGGGAAGATCACGGACAGGGCTATCTGGCCACGATCACGCACACGGATGTCGTGCCTGCCGGCGACGGCTGGGAGGCGGACCCCTTCACGCTCCGCGTCCAGGACGGCTTCCTGCTCGGACGGGGCGTCATGGATGACAAGGGGCCTTCCGTTCTCTGCCTCTACGCGCTGAAGTACCTGAAGGATACCGGCGCCGAGCTGCGCTACCCGGTGCGTGCGCTCCTCGGCTGCAACGAGGAAACCGGCATGCTGGATCTGGAACACTATCTGGCAAACTACCCCACCCCGCTCTTCTGCTTCAGCCCTGACGCGGACTTTCCGCTCATCAACGGGGAAAAGGGCATCTATCACGCACTGCTGACTTCCACCCATACGCCGGTCAATGTCCTTCACATCGAAGGCGGCGTCGCCGCAAACGCGGTTCCCGCCAAGGCTTCCGCGCTGGTGCGCGCGGAGAAACTGGAGAGCAGCAATACTGTCACCGCGGAAGAGGCCGAGCCCGGCCTCTGGAAGCTCTCTGCCGCCGGAATCAGCGGGCATGCCTCCATGCCCAAAGGCACCGTGAACGCGATCGGCCTGATTGTGGATTATCTGCTGGAGCAGAACATCCCCGACGAAACGGAACTGCCCTATTTCCGCTTCCTCGCGAAGCTCCACGCCGCGACGGACGGCAGCGGGCTCGGGATTGACAGTTCGGACGGCCGCTTCACGCCGCTCACGGCTGTCGGCGGGAAAATCACCACCGAGGATGGGCGCATCTGTCAGACCATTGACTGCCGCTACGGCACGTCCACCAGCGGGGAGGCCATCACCGCGCGGCTGCGTGAAGCCGCCGGCGCCGCCGCGGAAATCCGGGTAAGCGGCGATTCCGTTCCCTTTTACATGGATCCGGAAAATCCCGCCATCCAGGCATGCATCCAGAGCTACCGCGACGTGACCGGGGAGAAGGAGGCCCAGCCCTTCACCATCGGCGGCGGCACCTATGCCCGGCATTTTCCGAACGCGACCGCTTTCGGCCCGGAACACCCCGAACGCAGCTATCCGGACTTCTGCGGGCCGATCCACGGCGTGAACGAGGCGGCATGCATCGCGGACTTCACGGAAGCACTGAAAATCTATATCCTGACGCTGCTGCGCCTGGAAAAACTGGATTATTAAGCCGCCATGAAGAAGACACGCTGTGTCATCGTCTCCGGCGGAGAGTTCAGTCCGGCGGAAGGCATCCGGGCGAATGACTTTGTCATCGCCTGTGACCGCGGCTATACCTACTGCGAACGGCTCGGTCTCCGCCCGGATCTGCTGATTTCCGATTTTGATTCCTACAGCGGACCGGTGGCGGAGGATGTTCCGACGGACCGCTTCGCCTCTGAAAAAGACGACACCGACACCATGCTTGCGGTGCGTTACGCAATCGAAAACGGCTTCCGGGAAATCCTGCTCTGCTGCGCGCTGGGCGGTCGGCTGGATCATCTGATCGCGAATCTGCAGAGCCTGGTCTTCGCGCAGAAACACGGTCTGCACGCGAAGCTGACGGACCGGGATACGGAAATGCTCACCCTCCGGAACGGGACGATCTCCCTTCCGAGGAAAGACGGCTGGTCTCTCTCGGTCTTTGCCGCAGACGGCCCCTGTCGGGGTGTCAGCATCCGCGGCGCGAAGTACCCCCTGGAAGACGCGGAGATTCTCCCTTCCTTCCCGATCGGCGTCAGCAACCAGTGGGCGGCGGACGCGGCAGAGATCGAAGTGAAAGACGGTATTCTGCTGATTGTCCTCTCCCGATACCCAGAGGAATCGGATTCCTGACGGTTGACGGGAATCCAAAAAACAGTTAAAATAAACAGTTGGAAATTTTTATGAGAAGAGGTGCCGCGGTGTCCCTGCGTTTTGAATCAGCCGATCAGATCGGACACGCGACGATTCTCTCTTCTCCCTCACGCGAAGATGCGCTGCGGGCGGCCCGGGAGATCGCGGCTGCCGCGGTCTGTCTCGAAAAAAAGGATGTCCCCTGTGGCGTCTGCCGTGCCTGCAGGAAAGCCTTCAACAAGGTTCACCCTGACATCGTGACCGTCAGCCGGCTGCCGGACAAAAGCGGCAGTCTCCGCCGGGAGATCAGTGTCGGCCAGATCCGGGAGCTCACGCTGGACGCGCAGACGCTGCCGAATGAGGCCGAGCGCAAGGTCTATATCATCGACGAAGCGGAACTGATGAATCCCAACGCACAGAACGCCGCGCTGAAACTGCTGGAAGAACCGCCTCCCCGGGTGGTCTTTCTGCTGTGCGTGTCAAACCCCGGCCTTCTGCTGGAGACGGTGCGCTCCCGCTGCGCGGTTCTGAACATCTCCGGTGAGGAGGATGGCGCGGACGAGGAAAGCCGGAAGCTGGCAGACGCGTATCTGCGCGCCGTCCGCAGCGGGGAGCCCGCGCAGGTTTACCGCTGGATCGCGGGCAACGAACTGAACAAAGTCGACGCCACAAACCGCTTTCTGGACGCCGCGCTGCAGAAGACCGCCGACATGCTGTGCGGCCGGGAGCCCGCCGGCGCGCTGCGCAGAGAGGACCTGATGCGGCTCTGGCAGCTTCTGGACCGCTGTTCGGATTATCTGAAAGTCAATGTGAACCCCAGACATATTTTCAGCCTGCTGATGGCTGAATCCCTACGAATTGGAGAATCGGAATGACCGAAGTAGTCAGTATAAAATTCAAAAACCGCGGCAAGGCATATTTCTTTGACCCGAACGGTCTGCAGATCACGGCAGGCGAAACCGTCATCGTTGACACCGCCAACGGGATGGAAATGGCCGTCTGCAGCCGGGAGAATCACCCGGTGGAAGACACCGCCGTTGTCAAACCGCTGCGTCTGGTTCTGCGCAAGGCGACACAGATGGATCTGCGCGCGGAGGAGCTCAACCGGCAGCGGGAGCAGAGCGCGGCGGAACTCTGCCGGCAGAAGATTATCGAGCACGGGCTCGACATGAAGCTGGTAGATGTGGAGTGCAACTTTGAAGGGAACAAGACCACTTTCTTCTTCACTTCCGACGGGCGTGTGGATTTCCGCGCGCTGGTAAAGGATCTCGCCGCCATTCTGCACAACCGCATTGAGCTCCGCCAGATCGGCGTCCGCGATGAGGCCAAGATGCTCGGCGGACTCGGCATCTGCGGCCGTCCCTACTGCTGCAGCCAGTTCCTGGATGATTTTCACCCGGTGTCGACCAAGATGGCGAAGATCCAGTCGCTGTCTCTCAACCCCGCCAAGATTTCCGGCAGCTGCGGCCGCCTGATGTGCTGCCTGCGCTACGAGCAGGAGGCATATGAGGATCTGGTGACCAGGGTCCCCAAGCAGGGCTCCTTTGTGGAGACGAAAGACGGCTACGGAACCGCGGTCCAGGTCAACCTTCTACGCTCCACCGTCAAGGTGAAGCTGGATGACGACCGTGACGACACTCTGCATGAATACAAGTCTTACGAGCTTGCTGCCGTCCCCGGCGGACGTCCGAAAGACGGCTCGGAGCCGCCGCATGTTCTGGAATATGTGGAGCCGGAGGAGCTCGTCGAGGCGGAAGAAGCGGAAGATGAGTGGGCCGTGCCGACGATGGTGGTGACCCCGGTTCCCGAAACCGTCGAAGCGGCAGCCGCCGAAGGCAGGGAAGAAACCGGCAGCCACAGCCGCCGCTCACGCAGCCGCAGAAAAGGCAAGGCCAAGGCCGGCGGTGCCGCGCCTGCACCGGAAAAAGCGGAACCGGTCAAAGCGGTTCCAAAGCAGGCGCCTGTGAAAGCAGAGCCGGCAAAGGAAGGCACGGCTCCCGAAGGGAAGCGGAGCAGAAGAAAGAAAAAGAAACCGGCCGCAAAGCCGGTCGAAGCCGCCGCGTCCAACACGCCGAAAGCAGCGGAGCCCGCCGCCGTAAAACCGCAGAAGGTTCAGGTGCAGCAGGTCGCCGCGGGGGACGCCGCGCCGAAGAAGCACAGGCCCCGCCGGCGTCCCTCTCACGGGAAGAAGCCGGCCGTAAAATCCGGTGAGAACACCAATGGCTGAGCGGATCGACTACTCGAAATCGAAGCTTTCCATCTTCGCTGCCTATATCCGTCCCCATCGCAGGGCCTTTGCCCTGGACATGGGACTCTCGCTCGCCGTGGCTGTGGTGGATCTCGTCTTTCCCTATGTGACGAGGCAGACCATGAACCGGCTCCTTCCGGAGCGTCTGTTTACCGTCTTCTTCGCGGTGATGGGCATCCTCTTCGCGGCATACCTGCTGCGGGCGCTGTTTCAGTACCTGATCACCATCATCGGTCACCGCATGGGCACGCTGGTGGAAGCGGACATGCGGCGGGATGTGTTCACGCATATGCAGTCGCTGTCCTTCTCCTTCTTCGACCGCAACCGGACAGGCGTCCTGATGGCGCGCGTCACCAGCGATCTGTTCGAAATTGTCGAGCTCGCCCACCACGGGCCGGAGAACCTGCTGACCTGCGGCTTTACCCTGATCGGTGCCATCCTCATTCTCCTGACCGTCAACGCGAAGCTCACCCTGGTGCTGATCGTGCTGCTTCCGGCCTGCATTCTCTTCTCCATACGGCAGCGCCTGAACATGCAGGCGGCCAACCGCGAGGTGAAGGTCCGCACGGGTGAAATCAACGCCGCCATTGAGAGCGGGATCTCCGGCATCCGGACATCGAAGGCCTTTGCCGCCGAGCAGGCGGAAGATGAGAAGTTCGACCTCGCGAACGAGGCCTTTAAAAAGAGCAAGGTCCGGTATTACCGCGCCATGGGGCTCTTTAACGCCGGGATTGAGGCGACCGTCGGGATCATGCAGGTCACGGTGATCACCTTCGGCGGGTTCCTGATCATGCGGGGTGAGCTGGACTTTGTCGATCTGCTGACCTTCACGCTCTATGTCTCCACCTTCATCTCCCCCGTCCGCAAGCTGGTGCAGTTTATGGAAGTCTACGCGCAGGGCAGCGCCGGTTTCGACCGCTTTGTCGAGCTGATGCGCACCCAGCCGGAGGTTTCCGACGCGCCGGACGCCGCGGAGCTTCAGAATGTGGCGGGCGAGATTCGTTTTGATCATGTCTGTTTCGCCTATAAGGAAGGCGTCCCTGTTCTGGAAGACGTCAGCTTCCGTGTCGCGCCGGGTGAGACCTTTGCTCTCGTCGGCTCCTCGGGCGGAGGCAAAACCACCATCTGCCACCTGATTCCCCGTTTTTATGACGTAACTGCCGGCGCCGTCCTCGTCGACGGGCAGGACGTCCGCACCCTCACACAGGAGAGCCTCCGGCGGAACATCGGCATTATCCAGCAGGATGTATTTCTCTTCGCCGGAACGATCATGGAAAACATCCGTTACGGAAGGCCGGGCGCCAGCGACCGCGAGGTGATTGAAGCCGCCGCCCTCGCCGAAATCCATGAGGATATCATGAAAATGCCCGACGGCTACCAGAGCTTTGTCGGCGAGCGCGGGGTCGTCCTCTCCGGCGGACAGAAGCAGCGGATCTCCATTGCCCGTGTCTTTCTGAAGAATCCGCCGATTCTGATTCTGGACGAGGCAACTTCCGCGCTCGACAGCGTCACCGAGCAGAAGATCCAGAAGAGTCTTGATCTGCTGAGCAGGGGCAAGACCTGCATCGTCATCGCACACCGTCTCTCCACCATCCGCAACGCCGACCGCATCGCGGTCGTGGATGAGCAGCACCTGGTCGAACAGGGCACCCGGGAGGAACTGTTAAAGAAAAACGCCGCCTATGCCGCGCTGGAGCGGGCACAGGCGGGCATCTGAGCAATAAAAAACACCCGGACGGGTGTTTTTTTTGCTCACGCGAGGCAGGAGGCGATCTGAGAGGCGACCTGTGCGTTGTTGAAGACAAGACGGATGTTGGAATCCAGACTGTCGCCGCCGGTCAGCTCCTTGACCTTCGCCAGCAGGAAGGGGGTCGTCTCCTTGCCGTGGATGCCCAGTGCGTTCATTTCGGCAAGGGCATCGTCAATGGCCTTGTTGATGACCGTATCATCCATGGCATATTCTTCCGGGATGGGATTGGTGACCAGCATGCCGCCCCGGAGACCGAGCTCCTGCTGTACGCGGATGGCCTGCGCGACTTTCGCCGGGGTGTCCAGCCGATAGTCTACCTTCAGCCCCGAGTGACGGCTGTAGAAGGCCGGGAGCTCTTCCGTGCCGTAGCCGATCACGGGAACACCGTGCGTCTCCAGGTACTCCAGCGTCAGCTTCAGATCCAGAATGGCCTTCGCGCCCGCGCAGACAACCAGAACCGGGGTGTTTGCCAGCTCCTCCAGATCGGCGGAGATATCCATCGTGGTTTCCGCCCCGCGGTGCACACCGCCGATGCCGCCGGTCGCGAAGACGCGGATGCCCGCCATGGCGGCAATCATCATGGTCGTGGTCACCGTCGTCGCGCCGTCCATGCCCTTGGCGACCAGAACCGCGAGGTCGCGGCGGCTGGCCTTGGTGATGGCGGTTCCTGTCCGGCCGAGATAATCGATCTCCTCCGGCGTCAGGCCGACCTTCAGTCGGCCGCCGATGATCGCGATGGTTGCGGGAACCGCGCCGTTTTCTCGAATGATCCCCTCCACGCGGAGCGCCGTCTCCACATTCTGCGGATAGGGCATGCCGTGGGAGATAATGGTTGACTCCAGCGCCACAACCGGCTTCCCGGCCGCAAGCGCTTCGGCAACTGCAGGGTTGACGTCAAGATACTGATTGAACATTTTTCTATCCTCCAGGTTTATTGATTATGAAGTATTCGCTGCCGCAGTCCCTCTTCCGACAGCGCGGGGTTGACGGTCTCCTCCCCCTCTACGGCAACGGCGGCTGCTGCCGCGGCGGCACGCGCGCTCTCTTCGAGTCCGAAGCCCTGCAGCCTCGCCCAGACCAGGGCCGCCATAAACGCGTCTCCCGCGCCTGTCGCGCTGCGGGCCTGTGCCGGGCTGCACGGAACAAGGACATGTCCGCTCCCGTCTGCCGCCAGAACGCCCTTCTCTCCCAGGGTCAGGAACACATGCCGGACACCGCTCCGCAGCAGCGCTTCCGCGGCACGGAGGCTGGAAGCCTCATCCCGAACCGCCAGGCCGGTCAACAGCTCCGCCTCCAGACGGTTTGGCTTCAGCGTATCCACCTTCCCCAGAACGGACCGGAGCTTTTCCGCTTTCGTGACCGATACGGGGTCAGCAAAGAGCGGCGCCTCACAGTGTTCCGCCAGATAAACCAGGGAAGCCTCCGGAATATTCGTGTCCGCCACAACGAGCCGCGCGTGGTTCAGGAGCGTCAGATTGGCCGCCAGATACTCCGGCGTGATCTGCTCGCAGATCTCCATGTCCGCCACGGCCAGTTCCATGTTCCCCTTCTCGTCGCTGATAAAGAGATAGCTTGAGGTCGCGGCGTCCGGAATTCTTCGCGCATGGCTGATATCGATCCCGAGTTCCCGGCAGCTCGCCATAATCGCGCGCGCGTGCGCGTCGTCTCCGAGCGCCGTCAGAAAACGGACATCCAGCCCGAGCAGGCTCATATTATGGGCAATATTCCGACCGACTCCGCCCAGGCTGATCCGTACCCGCCCCGGATTGGAGTCCTGTAAGATTGGCTTTCGGAAGGACTTCCCTCCGATGTCGACGTTGACACCCCCGACGACGGCAACATAGGCCGGATCCTTCAGGACATACCCGCGTCCGGCGATCAGCCCTTTCTTCATCAGGTTGGAGACGTGCACCGCCACGGAAGACCGGGCAATGCCTGCCCGTCGCGCGAGCTCTTCCTGCGAGATCATCGGGTTTTCCTCAATCCAGGAAAGAATCTGCTGTTCCCGGAGTGTCACCTGTCGTTCACCTCCAATCAACTGTTTATCTCCCAAACAAATGCTTATTCATTATACGCACAAATCCTCCGCCTGTCAAGGAGAAGAAACAAAGCGCTTGCGAAAGAAGCGGGCAGCGATTATAATATTGGTAAAGTCAGCATCAGAAACGGACGGCACACGCATGTTTGAAGGTTTTACCCGCGAGACAAGCGATTTCCTCTGGGAACTCAGCTTTCATAATGAACGCCCCTGGTTCCAGGAGCACAGGGAACAGTATCGGAAGGTTCTGCACGAACCCTTCCACGCGCTGGCGGAAGACACGGCCGCCATCATGCGCAGGGACTACCCCTTTGCGGAATTCGATCTCCACGTTTCCCGCATTTACCGCGACGCCAGGCGTCTCTTCGGGCGGGGTCCCTATAAAGATCATCTCTGGTTTACGCTTTTCAACGGTGCCAACCGCCATACCGAAGGCCCGATGTTCTGGTTTGAGATCTCCGCCGTCAGTTTTGGCTACGGCCTTGGATTTTTCGACATCACGCCGTCAGAAATGGAAGCCTTCCGGAAGCGTGTCGACGCAAACCCCGCGCGATTTGAGCGTCTCGCCGCTGACGCGATGAAAATGCGCGGTTTTCATGTGACCGGACCGGAATACAAACGGCAGATCAAAGACATGGGACCGGTCATCAATCCCTGGTACAACCGCAAGCGCTTCGGGCTGGAGCACACGAAGGACTTCGACCCCGCTCTCCTCGGCCCGGAACTCACCGGAACACTCTGCCGGGCATACAGGCGTCTCATGCCCCTGTATGACTATCTGTACGAATGCTACTGCGCGGCCCGGGAAGACCCTCGCGACGAATGAAGGAGGATCGAATATGAAAAACAATCCGAAAGTCACGGTCATCATGCCGGCATACAACTCCGAAAAATACATCGAACGCTCTGTCAAGAGCGTTCTGAGCCAGCGTCACCAGAATCTGGAACTGATCGTGGTGGATGACGGTTCCACGGACCGCACCGGCGCCATCCTCCGCCGTCTTTCCGCCGGGGATCAACGCCTCCGCATTCTCCGCACGGAGAACCACGGGCCTGCCGAGGCGCGGAACGCCGCCCTGGACATTCTCGATGACGAGACGGATTATATTACCTTCATTGACGCGGACGACGAATTTCTCCCCGACACGCTCAGCTACGCGCTGGAGTCCGCTGAGAGCGGCGCGGATCTGATTCTGCTGGGCTATACCATTGTGGAAGAGGACGGCCGGGAGCGCGAGTATAACGAATTCGACTGCCTGGTGCGGCCGCAGGATATGAAGACGGCGTTCGCGCGTCTGTATAAGGCAAACCTGCTCAACCAGGTCTGGGCCAAACTGTACTCCGCGCCTCTTCTGAAAAAAGCCGGGATCCGCTTCAAGGATTACCTCTGGGGCGAGGACCGTCTGTTTGTGTTCGATTATCTGGAGCGCTGTTCCCTGATCGCCGTGCGCAGCGAGTGCAAATACCGCTATATCATGCACGCCGGGGAGAGCCTGATCTCCAAATTCTACCCGAAAAAGTTCTCCGTCTGCATTGAGGCCGATATCCGCGCGCAGGAGCTCTGCCGCAAATACGGCGTGGCAGACGATGCGGACTTCCGCTACATGTTCGCCAAGTCCGTATTCTCCTGCATCACAACGCTCTTTTCTCCCTCCTGTACGCTCTCTGACGAGGGCCGGATGAGCTATATTCAGGAGATCTGTTCCAATCCGCGTGTACGGCAGCGCTGCCGCGATACTTCGGGCGGTGCGTCCGTCAGCACGTTGTGCGCGGTCCTGCGGCATGGCAGTCCCCGTACGGTCATGAATGTTTTCCGTTCCGTCGCCTTCGTCGGAGAAAAGGCCCCCGATCTCTTCATCCGACTGAAACACAGAAAATAAACTCTCTCCTTAAAACAAAACCGCCGGCTCTGTACGAACCGGCGGTCTTTTTTGATGTTGTTTTACTGCGGATTTCCGCTGAGCGCCGCGAGCAGCTCTTTTGTCGGAACAATCTTCCAGCCGTCTTCTGACATGGTCAGCTCCAGACGGACGCCGACCGAGCGGTAATAGTCCGAGGCGTGGCTGAGCAGTTCCGTCAGCGCCAGGTCATAGGCCTGTTCCGCGATTCCCTGCCGGTAATTGCCGTTTTCGTCATACATCTCCGCGCGGGAGAGTTTCCCGGAGAGTTCCAGCAGCTGTTCGCGTGTTCCCAGCTGCAGGTCGCTTTCCATCGCGCCGAAGTCAAGAACCCGCATCTGGGTCTCCTGCCACGCGGAAGTTCTGTCCACGATACAGCTGCCGATCAGGTTAAAGCGCCAGCTCTCCCGGAGGGCCTGCCAGGCGATGGTATCCAGCTCTCCTTCCGGCTGATCCAGCAGGCCGAAGCCGGACGCGTCGGCAAGGCAGGCGTCCACCGCGGCCGCGTCCCGGTTCTCCATCGCTTCCACAAAGGCCTCCGCGGTTTCGCGGGCGGCCTCCGGATCACTGCGAATATACGCAACGCCGTTCGCGGCTGGGAAACACAGCAGCAGCGCGAGCGCGGTGATCAGCATGGCCGCCACACTGTAGACCGGCCGCAGCCCCTGCTTTTTGTGTGCGAGCACGAGCGCGCAGATGGCAGCCAGCATCGCGAGCAGAATCAGGATGATGGTAATCAGCGGCCCGATTTCCAGCTTATGAGAAGAGAGCGGCGCGGACGTCTCCGTCTCTCTGAACGAGGCAGGCTTCTGTGCTGCCGGGACTTCGGCCGGTGAGCTGCCGCCCGGTGAGGGCGCGGCAGCTGCCGCCGCTTCCGCGGCAAGGCGGTCCCGTTCCGCCGCTTCCGCTTCTTCTCGGGCAATCCGGGCGGCATGCTGTTCCTGTGTATAGTCGCACATCAGCGTGCAGAAATCTGTCAGCACGGCGTAGGCGTTCTGAGTCCCGGTCGTAAACAGCACAATGGCAATCGGATCGTCGGTAAAGCAAAGCGCGCAGTCGTTCATATAAAGGATGTCGCCCTCGGCAAACCAGCCGTACTTATGCGCGATGTTGAAACGGCGCTCCCGGAGCTTGAAGTAGCGCTCCGGTTCCGCGCGCTGCATGGCATCGATCAGGCGGTCATAGCGGGAACCGCCGTCATAGAGACTGCGCAGGCAGGTGATCATCTGCCGGGCGGTGAAGAAGTTGTTCTCATAATACTTGTCGTCTACGTTGTCCGGATCCTCTCCCATCAGTGGGGCGATGAGGATGCGGTAGCGATGATAGGGTGTAGACGGCGGATCGGTCTGGATGGTGTTTCCTACAAAGGTCCACAGGGTCTGGGCATAATCGTTGTTGGAGTCGATGATGCTGCCTTCGAGCAGTTCCGTATACCGGTAACCGTAGATCATCTCGTCCGGCTCGACCGTGCCTTCCGCGATCATATCGAGCACCAGCATGTTCAGCGGAACTTTATACATGCTTCCGCTGACACGGTACTCATCCCCGTTATAATAATGCTCCTCTCCGGTCGCGAAGTTATAGTAGCCTGCCGTAATGCTCGCGGGATCCGCGTCGTGTTCGGCAAGCATCAGCAGCAGCCGGGTTTCCCAATCGCTGATCTCCGGATCCGCTTCCTCCTCCGGCTCCGGATCGGCAGCCTGAACGGCAGCTTCCGACTCCGTGCCGGTCTCCTCCGCTTCCTCCGCAAAGGCTGTCGCGCCGCAGCCGAGCAGCATCGCCAGCGCGAGCAGGAGCACGATAATCTTTCTTTTTCTATCTCGCAGCGCCATAATATACTCCGCAGTTGATTCAGATTCCGTTTTCCTATTCTACCATTCCCTTCCGGAAATGCAAGCATATTCTTCCGCCTGTTTTCCCGGCTCTACGGGCTCTCTCCATTCTGTAGAGAACGCCACTGCACCGTTTTCCACGTCCCGTAGAGCCGTTTTCTACGGGCAGAGGGCGGGTGTAGCTTGCCTTCCGGGTCGGGCCTCTTTTATACTGGCCCCAGCAATCGCCCACAGGGGCAGACAGGAGGAAAACAATGTCTTTTGTTGTCATGACCGATACCTCGGCCAACCTGCAGCCGGAACAGATCGCGCGCAATGATCTGCAGGTCATTCCCTTTTCTTTTTACATTGACGGGAAAGCGCATAACATTTTTCAGGATCAGCAGTTTAACGCGGACGCGTTCTATGCCGCCATCCGGCGCGGCCTGAAGGTTACGACTTCCCAGATCTCTCCGCTGCAGTATGTGGATTTTTTTGAACCGGTTCTGAAGCAGGGAAAGGATATTCTCTTCGTCTGCATGTCTTCCGGGATCAGCGGCTCCTGCAACAGCGCCCGGATCGCGGCCGACATGCTGAAAGAGGATTATCCGGCGCGCAGGATTGAGGTGATCGACACGCTCGGCGCCTCGCTCGGTGAAGGCATCATCGCGCTCTACGCGGCGCGCCTGCAGCGTCAGGCCTATTCTCTTTCCTATGCCGTGGAAGAGCTTCGGAACCATGTCAAGCGGATGTTCCAGGTTTTTACCGTGGACGACCTGATGCATCTGCGCCGGGGCGGGCGGCTGTCCAATCTCTCGGCTGTCGTCGGCACCGTTCTGCAGATCAAGCCGATCCTCAAAGGGAACGAGGAGGGCAAGATCGTCGCTTTCAGCAAGGTCCGCGGCCGCAAGAAGTCGATTGAAACCCTGGCGGAGGAATATGACAGGCTTGTCGTCCACCCCGAAAAGCAGATTGTCGGGATCGCGCAGGCCGGCTGCCGGGAAGAAGCGGACCGTCTCGCGGGACTGATCCGCCGGAACCGTCCGCCGCAGGAAATCCTGACTGTGGAGTATGAACCGGTCACCGGCTCTCACGTCGGGCCGGGCGCCCTCGCGCTTTTCTTCGAGGGTGAGGAGAACGTGCGCCTGTACGGCTGACGAAAGTCAGAAAGCAGCAGGACCGCGGAGATTCACGATCGGATCCCGCGGTCCTGTTTTTTTACCGGATTAATCCTACAGGTTCTCTGTCTCCAGATAGCGCAGCAGGAAGGTCTGGGCCAGACTGTGCGGTTTGATGCCGCTGCGGACCTCATCCATGCTGAACCAGCGCCAGCTGTCCACCTCCCAGTTCGGATGCGCCTCGACGTCATCCACCACGACTGTGAAGTTCAGCATCAGGGTGTTGGAAGGCGCGTAATAGTGGCTGCAGTTGTAGTGTACTTCCCGCGCCTCCAGCCCGATTTCCTCCCGCACTTCCCGCACGGCCGCCGCTTCGGCCTCTTCTCCCTTGTTCACGTATCCCGCGACCAGGATGTTGTGCGGACGCCCGTACTGCTTGATCAGAATCATGCGCGTGCGCGCGGGATTCACCACGATCATGCTGACCGCCGTGTTAAACACGGGATACCGGTAATCCCCGCAGGTATCGCAGTAGGGGATCATGCCGCCTTCGGTCCGGTGTTCTTTCAGATGCAGTTTTGTTCCGCAGTGCATGCAGTAGTTCATTTCCGGAATCATGCTTTTTCTCCCTTTTCCTTCCCGTCCATTTTCCTCAGTTCGCTCAGCCCGATGGGGATCGCGATCAGAAAGCTGATCACATCCGCGACCGGCTGCGCGGTCTCAATGCCCAGCAGCGGCGGCGCGCCGAAGAGCTGCAGCAGCATCGGTAGAAGCAGAATAACCGGGATAAAGGCAATTCCCTGCCGGGAAATGGCAAGGATGGTCGCCTTCGCCGTCGCCCCGATGTTCTGCAGCATCATGTTGCACAGGACAATCCACGCGTGCAGCGGGATCGTCACCAGCTGCGCCCGGAAGGCGAACACCGCGATCTCCGCCGCCTCCGCGCTGGTCCCCGCGATCAGATTGGTTACCGGCGCCGCGAAGACAAAGCCGAGCACGGCCAGGACAATCAGCACGACGAACGCCACCTTCAGGCAGAAGCGAAAAGCCTGTCTGACCCGGTGATAGTATCCGGCGCCGTAGTTGAAGCCGCAGACCGGCTGGAAGCCCTGTCCGAATCCGATGAGGACGGAAGCCAGCAGCATCATAATGCGGTTGACGCCGGTCATGGCGGCCTGCGCCGCGTCGATCAGCCCGGTACCGGCAAGGTACATGCCCACGGAATGGTTCAGGCTGGCGGTGGCAATGCTGGCAATCCCCTGCCGGGCCAGCGACGGAAGTCCGCCCTGCATAATCTTGCGGAGGTATTCCGGCGTCGGGCAGAAGTTGCGGATCCGGATCTTGATGTTATCGCTGCGGGAAAGTCCGATCGCCAGAACCGTAAAACTCAGGCCCTGACTCAGGGCTGTCGCGAGCGCCGCGCCGGCCACGCCCATCCCCGCGCCGAAGGAAGCCCGCAGTCCGAACACCCCGATGCTCTGCCCGGCAGAAAAGATCAGAATCGGGTCCAGGATCAGGTTCATGATCGCGCCGGATGTCAGCCCCAGCATGGAAAAAAAGGCGTTCCCCTGGAAGCGGAGCTGGTTGTTCATGACAATGCTGCCCATCATCAGCGGCGCCGCCAGCAGAATATACTGCATATACCGAATGCTGTTTTCAATCGTCTCTTCCGTTTTCGCGCCGAGAATCTGGGCAAAAGAGCGCCGGAGCGAGAGTCCCACGACTGCCAGAAGAATCCCGAAGAAAAAGGCAAGATAGAATCCTGTCGCCGCCATTTTCTCCGCGTCTCCCAGATCGCGGCGGCCGAAGGCGCGGGAAATATAATTCCCCGAGCCGTGCCCGTGGTAAAAGCCGATTGCCTGGATGATGTTCATCAGCGGCAGCACCACGCCGACGGCCGCCACCATGCTGTCGCTGTTCAGCTGCCGGATAAAAAAGGTATCCGCCAGGTTATAGAACGATGTCACCAGCATGCTGATGATGGTCGGCAGCGCCAGCTTCAGGATCAGCCGTTCCACCGGCTGTGTGGTCATCCGCAGGAACTTTGCTTCCTTTGCCTGTTCGCTGCCCGCTGTCCCTTTATTTTGCACTGTCTGTTCTCACTTTCCCGCTCTCTTCCGTTCTTTTTCCGCCTCTGACCGCGTCCTGCAGCCGCTCCGCAAATGCGGCAAGCGGCGCCGGATCCGCCTTCAGCACGGCCCTGTCATAGGTCAGAAAGCCGTTTGTCTCGTCTTCCACATCCGAGAGCTGTGTGTAAACCGCCCCGCAGAGTCCTGCCTCCGCAAGCGTAACCAGTTCTTCCCAGGCTGCCCGCAGGGCGGCGGTATAGTCCTCTTTCTCCTGATACGTCCGGTACCCGTAAGTCTTCTGCAGATTGAAGCTGTGTTCGGGGATCTTCAGCACATACCCGCCAAACTCGCTCAGGAACTGCGGGCGGTGCTGCCTTCCGAGACGGAGCTTCTCAAAATAATTGTGGATGCTCTCCACATCGCTCTCCTTCTGCCGGTACCAGCCGGAGGTCGTGTCAATCAGGCGGCTCGAATCCAGTTGGCGAAGGCGGCGGTAAGCGTCATCCGCGCAGAACTGTCCCCAGCCTTCGTTGAAGACGGTCCACAGGCAGATGCAGGGGTGATTCCGCAGCAGTTCCACCGTTCCGATCATCGCTTCGAGGAAGTTTTTCCTTGTCTCCGGGTCCGGGTTCAGTCTCCGGTCCCGGCGGTATTTCATGTGGAGGGTCGGAAGAACCGTATCGTGCACATAACGGTAGACGCCGTTGTTCACCATATCCTGAAACACGATCATTCCCAGCCGGTCGCAGTCATAGTAAAAGCGCTCCGGTTCCACCTTGATGTGTTTGCGGAGGGTGTTGAAGCCCAGGGACTTCATCGCCAGAATATCCCGTTCGAAGGCGCCGGGATCCGCGGGCGTCCACAGTCCGTCCGACCAGTAGCCCTGATCCAGGACCGCGTGGAAGAAATACGGTTCCCCGTTCAGACACAGCCGCGGGATCCCGCCGCGTTCCTCCACGCCGAGCGTGCGCAGGGCAAAATAGGACTCGACCTCGTCCTCCCCCATGCGCAGGCGGAAATGATACAGGTACGGATCCTCCGGACTCCAGGCATGCACCTCTGCCGGTTCCACGCAGACGCTGCCGTCCCGGACCGGCCATTCCTGCCCGTCCATGCTCAGGATTCCTTCCGACATGCCTTCCACGCGGACTTCCGCCCAGTCGCGGCCGGTATCCAGACGGACGGAGCGAATATAGCGCTCCGGCACCGGCTCCAGCCATACCGTCTGCCAGATTCCGGAGCAGGGAGTATACCACATCCCCCCGCGCTTTTTTGTCTGCTTGCCGTAGGGAAAGGCGGGATTCAGGTCGTTGACAATCCGCAGCTCCAGAAGGTTTTCGCCCTCCCGGAGGAAGGCTGTCACATCCGCCGAAAAAGGCAGATAGGCATTCTCATGGCGGCAGAGCAGTTTCCCGTTCAGGAAAACCTCCGCCTCCCGGCTCACCGCGCCGAAGTGCAGCAGGACATGCTTTCCCGCCCAGTCCTCCGGCACAGTGAAGCGTCTGCTGCAGCAGAGCGGCGTGCCCGGCGCCGGCGGCTCGGGAACGCCGGAAAGCAGACTCTCGGCACAGAACGGAACCCGGATGGTCCCGTCCCCCAGTTGCCAGTCACCGTTCAGGCAGAGCCAGTCCCGCCGGACCAGCTGCGGCCGCGGATAAACATCCCAGGGGACGGCAGGGAGCGATCTGCCCTCCTTCGTATATAGCTTCTGCATCTGCTCTCTCCTGTCTTCCATTCTATTCATGTATCATAGCACATTTCCGCGCCAATTGCACGGCATCAAAACGCTCCGAGTGTCTTGAACAGCAGAATCCAGAGGAAGAAACTGAACATACTCCCCGCGGAAGTGCTGACCACGATGTCTCCGGCGAGCTCCTCGTCACCGCACTTCATCTGCTGCACCATGGTGAAGGAGTTCACCGCCGTGGGCGAGGCAAACACCCCCATCAGCCCGACAAAGGCCGCTCCCCGAAAGCCCAGCAGGTAACCCAGCGTGAGAAAAACAGCCGGTGTCACGAAGAGCTTGATCACGGTTACGGCGGCCAGCGGCTTCCCGTACCGGAGCAGGCCGTCAAAGCGGAAGAAAGCCCCCAGCAGAAACAGCTGCAGCGGCGTCGCGATGCTGCCGATGCTCGCGGCGGTCTGCTCCAGCAGGGCGGGAAGGCGCAGATGCAGCAGCCGAAACAGAATCCCGATCAGGGAACCGATCACCAGCGGGTTCTTCGCGATCTCCAGCAGAACCTCGCCCGTCTTCACCCTGCCCCTCCGAAAGCCCTCCAGAACGGAGACTGCGAGGAAATTAAAGAGCGGGACCACAATGGCAATCAGGATGGTCACGGGGCCGAGCTGGTCACCCGGCAGCAGTGCCTGCGCAATCGGGAGACCGAGGATAACAAAGTTGCTGCGGAAAATACCCTGCGAGATGACCCCGCGCCAGTCCTGCCGGCGTACCAGGCGCTTCACGCCGAGGATGGAAAGCCCCGCTACCAGCAGGACGCCGACCACTGCGTACAGGATCAGCCGCCCGTTCAGAGACGAGCCGGGATTCGACTGATACACATTATAGAAGAGCTGGACCGGCAGAAAAATCCGGAACGCCAGCCTGTTGACACGGGGGACCTCCTCACGGCTCAGCGCCCCCAGCCTGCGTGAGAGGTAGCCCACCGCGATCAGAAGGAACATCGGTACAACCGCGTTGACCGTTAACTGAAAATTTGTCACAGCACTCTCCCGAAAACAGTACTTTTTTGCCCAGTCTACATGATGTTTCCCGCTTTTGCAACCCGGTTTTTCCGGTCTCTGTTTCAGTTGTTCTCTCCCTGCCCAAAGAAAATCAGCCGGTCTGCTCCCTGGGGAGCAGACCGGCTTCTGACAGACAGTCTGTGTTTTATTCCTGCGAAACCCGCAGCGCGCGGATGGCGTTGAGGACCGCGATGACCATCACGCCGACATCCGCGAAAATCGCCGCCCACATGTTGGCAATGCCGAGCGCACCGAGAATCAGGCAGGCAAACTTCACCCCGAGCGCAAAGACAATGTTCTCATAGACGATCCGGATACACTTGCGGGAAATGCGGATGCCGGTGGCAATCTTTTTGGGGTCATCGTCCATCAGCACCACATCCGCCGCCTCAATGGCGGCGTCGGAGCCAAGCGCGCCCATGGCGATCCCGATATCCGCGCGGGCCAGGACCGGCGCGTCGTTGATGCCGTCGCCGACAAAGGCGAGCCTCTCCCGGGGGTCGGCCCTCCCGGCCATCAGCTGCTCCACCCGCTCGACTTTTTCTCCGGGCAGGAGTTCCGCGTGGACCTCATGGATCCCGAGGTCCGCGGCGACCTGTTCCGCAACCGCCTTCCGGTCCCCGGTCAGCATGACCGTTTTCCGGACGCCGGCCGTTTTCAGCGCGCGCACGGCATCCCGCACGCCGGGCTTTTCGAGGTCCGAAATCAGGATATGTCCCGCGTAAACACCGTCCACCGCCAGATGGACAACGGTTCCCGCGCTGTGGCAGTCCTTCCAGGCAAGGCCGAGGCGCCGCATGAGCTTTGTGTTTCCTGCCGCCACCGCATGGCCGTCTACCGTGCCGGTTACGCCTTCGCCGCTGTATTCCTGAATATTCTCCACGCGGCCGCGGTCGAGCTCTCTCCCCCAGGCACGCTGAAGGCTCCTGCTGATCGGATGCGCGGAAGCGGATTCGACCAGCGCCGCGTACTCCAGCAGTTTCAGATCCTCAAAGGGACTGTGATGGATGCCGCTGACCTCAAAGACGCCCTGTGTCAGCGTGCCGGTCTTGTCGAAAACCACAGTCTTCACCTGTGAGAGCGTCTCCAGGTAGTTGGAACCCTTGATCAGAATGCCCTCGTGGCTGGCGCCGCCGATCCCAGCGAAGAAACTGAGCGGAATGCTCACGACCAGGGCACAGGGACAGCTGATGACAAGGAAGGTGAGCGCGCGGTAGAGCCATGTGCTCCATTCCCCGGGCAGCCCGAGAAGCAGCCTTCCCAGCGGCGGGAGCAGCGCCAGCGCCAGCGCGCTGTAAACAACGGCCGGCGTATAAACTCGGGCGAAGCGCGAGATGAATTCCTCCGAGCGCGACTTGCGGGAGCTGGCGTTCTCTACCAGCTCCAGAATTTTGGACACCGTCGATTCGCCGAATTCCCGTGTGGTGCGGATTTTCAGAACGCCGACCAGGTTAATGCAGCCGCTGATGACCTCATCCCCGACAGTGCAGGAACGGGGAACGCTCTCCCCGGTCAGGGCGCCGGTGTTCAGCATGGAACTCCCCTCTTCCACCACGCCGTCAATCGGGATCTTCTCCCCCGGCTGAACAACGATGATGGAACCGACCTCCACCTCATCCGGATCCACCCGGACAAGCTTCCCGTCCTCTTCGATGTTCGCATAGTCCGGCCGGATGTCCATGAGTTCCGTGATGTTGCGGCGGCTCTTTCCGACGGCGTAGGCCTGGAAAAACTCCCCGATCTGGTAGAAGAGCATGACGGCAACCGCCTCGTTGAAATCCCAGCTCCGCTCATAGACCGCAAGGCCGATGGCGCCGAGGGTCGCAACCGCCATCAGGAAGCACTCATCAAAGGGCCGCCGGTTGCAGATGCCCTTCCAGGCTTTGCGGAGAATATCATAGCCAACCGTCAGATAGGAGGCGAGGTAGAGCGGAATCTTCCAGAGCCGCGGGATGGGAAGGAGATTTGCCAGGATCAGCAGGGCCGCCGAAATCAGAATCCGCGTCAACATTTTTTTCTGCTTTTTTGTCATAACACGTTTCTCCCGTTAAGCGATGCCTGTCCCCCGGCGGAAGACAGGCATCGTTCTTCTGTTTATGATCAGATTTCGATTTCGCAGTCCGGCTCGACCTTCCTGCAGGCTTTGAGCACCGCCTGCATGACCGCCTTCGGCTCCTGTCCCTCTTCAAACTCAACCGTCATTTTCTGCGTCATGAAGTTCACCACCGCGTTTTTCACGCCGGCAGTTTTTTTGGTCGTATCTTCCATGAGGTTTGCGCAGTTGGCGCAGTCGACTTCGATTTTATAGGTCTTCTTCATTTCTCCACCTCTTTTAAACAATTAAATACTTGTTTATTTGTTGCGATCTGAGTATACTGGATCCGAAGGAAGATTGCAAGCCGGTCCCGGCATTCCCTTCCATTCGGGAGAGAAACATTGCCAAACGGGATATCCGGCCGTGAAGGAGGAAGAAAATGGATTATCAGGAACTGCCGCATCAGCACACGGAGGGAAACAGCGTCTCCTTTCTGCGGGGAGAGCTGCGGAAGGAAGAGGAATTCCAGACCGTCGCGGAGCTGTTCGCCCAGCTGGGCGACCCGGCCAGAATCCGCATTTTCTGGCTGCTGTGCCACTGCGAGGAATGCGTCATCAACATTGCCGCCATGATGGACATGTCGAGTCCCGCGGTCTCCCATCATCTGAAAAGCCTCCGGTCCAACGGACTGCTTGTAAGCCGGCGCAGCGGGAAGGAAGTCTTCTACCGGGCGGCGGACACCGAGACCGGGAGACTGCTGCACCATATGATTGAGCAGGTGATGAGCATTGCCTGCCCGAAAACGCACGTACACCGTTCCGACTACCGGGAGGACCAGATCGAAGTCATCCGGGATGTGCACACTTACCTCGTAGAACATCTGAATGAACGCATTTCCATCGAAATGCTGTCCCGCCGCTTCCATATGAATCCCACCACGCTGAAGGCGGTGTTCAAATCGGTCTATGGCAACTCTCTCGCCGCGCATATCAAAGAGCATCGGATGGAAGCGGCCGCCGACCGCCTGAAAAACAGCGACGACCCGATTCAGACCATTGCCCGGGAAATCGGCTACGACAGTCCCAGCAGGTTTACAGAAGCCTTTCGGACAGCCTACGGAGTCTCTCCCTCCGAATACCGAAAGTCGGAATAATCCCGAGAAAAACCGTCAAAACGTGGAATGCGCGGCATCAGAAAAACTATGACAAAACGTGATTTCTGTATGGACTGCCAATTGACGCTTTTTTCTCATTGTGATATAGTATTAACAACTTTTCAGAAAGAAGGACTGATGCTCTATGGCAACAATAGATCTCAGCAAATACGGCATTTCCGGCACTCCGGAAATCATTTATAACCCCGATTATGAATCCCTGTTCCGGGATGAGATGGATCCCTCTCTGACCGGCTATGACAAGGGCGTTCTGACGGAGCTCGGCGCTGTCAATGTCATGACCGGCATCTATACCGGCCGTTCCCCCAAGGACAAGTATATCGTCATGGACGAGAACTCCAAGGATACCGTGTGGTGGACCAGCGAGGGTTACAAGAACGACAACCATCCCATGACGCAGGAGACCTGGGAGACTGTGAAAAAGCTCGCGCAGGATCAGCTGTGCGGCAAGAAGCTTTATGTTGTGGATGCCTTCTGCGGTGCCAACAGGGACACCCGCATGGCCATCCGCTTTATTATGGAAGTCGCCTGGCAGGCACACTTTGTCCGCAACATGTTCATCAAGCCCACCGAGGAAGAGCTGGCGGACTTCACCCCTGACTTTGTCGTGTACACCGCCTCCAAGGCCAAATGCGAGAACTACAAGGAACTCGGTCTGAACTCCGAGACCGTCGTCGCCTTCAACGTCACCAGCAGAGAGCAGGTCATCATCAACACCTGGTACGGCGGTGAGATGAAGAAGGGCATGTTCTCCATGATGAACTACTACCTCCCGCTCAAGGGCATCGCTGCCATGCACTGCTCCGCCAACACCGATATGAACGGCGAGAACACCGCCATCTTCTTCGGCCTCTCCGGCACGGGCAAGACCACCCTGTCCACCGACCCGAAGCGCCTGCTCATCGGCGATGACGAGCACGGCTGGGACGACAACGGCGTTTTCAACTTCGAGGGCGGCTGCTATGCCAAGGTCATCAACCTGGACAAGGACTCCGAGCCGGACCTCTACCACGCCATCAAGCGCAACGCGCTTCTGGAGAACGTGACCGTCGACGATAACGGCAAAATCGACTTTGCAGACAAGAGCGTCACGGAGAACACCCGTGTTTCCTATCCGATTGAGCACATTGAGAAGATCGTCAAGAACGTCCGCCCGATCTCTTCCGGTCCTGACGCGAAGAACGTGATCTTCCTGTCGGCGGATGCCTTCGGCGTTCTGCCCCCGGTCTCGATCCTGACCCCGGAGCAGACCAAGTATTACTTCCTCTCCGGCTTCACCGCCAAGCTCGCCGGAACCGAGCGCGGCATCACTGAGCCGACCCCGACCTTCTCCGCCTGCTTCGGCCAGGCCTTCCTCGAGCTGCATCCGACCAAGTACGCGGAAGAGCTGGTGAAGAAGATGGAAAAGAGCGGCGCGAAGGCCTACCTGGTCAACACCGGCTGGAACGGCACCGGCAAGCGCATTTCCATCAAGGATACCCGCGGCATTATCGACGCGATTCTGGACGGCGACATCCTCGGCGCCCCGACCAAGACCATCCCCTACTTCAACTTTGAGGTTCCCACCGCGCTCAAGGGCGTTGACCCGGCCATTCTGGA
>JAFSLL010000193.1 GCA_017448455.1 Oscillospiraceae bacterium
CAAGTTCATAACTGATATTCCCTTCCTCCTGTTCGGTTGCAGGGATGACTCCGGACTCATTGACTTTTCCCAGAAACTCTTTCTGTTTTGCCGGATCAATTACAGCTTCGCAGATGACAATGATCATTGATAATACCTCCCGATGTTGTTTTTTATTTGTGATATTCCGCACATTTCTCTGGCTGTTTGCAAAGTGATTCACCGTTATGAATCCATGAACTGATAGATTTTGAAAGAGTATTCCAACTGAAACAGGGTATCAGGATCCAGAAAATCAATCCCGGTCAGATCAATAATCTGCTGTCTTCGATAGGAAACCGTGTTCCGGTGAGCGAACATAAGTTCTGAAGTAAGCTTCTGATTGCAGTTTGTGCTGATATAGACCCGCAGGGTTTCCAGAAGCTCTGTATGGTTCTCCTCATCGTAGCGCTGCAGAACTCTTAAGGCCGGATGGCAGAAAGACCTCAGCTTTTCGCTGGAGGGTATTTTACACAGCATGGAATAAAACGCAAAATCCCGGAAATAAACCAGATTGCTTTCTATATGCAGGCGGGCGGCCAGTCTCAGGGCCGTTTCGGCTTCTTCGTAGTACTCCGCAAAAGATTCCAGCTCGATAAACTCGTTGCTGATTCCGATATACAGACGGTTGGAGAGTGCAAGCTGACGCAGAAAGACCATTGCCTTTTCGTTCTGCTGTGCCAGTTTGGGATCCATATTCTGGAGCAGGATCAGGCGGTTTTCAAGGTGAAGCGGGGCAAACGGTCCGAAAAACAGCGCCAGTTGGGAACTGAGTTTTTTTAACGCCTCCCTTTCCCGCTCAGCATAATAAAACTGCACGACAAGAACCCGCATCAGCGGCGGGATCGGCAGTTTTCCGGAAGCAATGCGCGACTGAACGGAGCCCGAAGATTCGCCGTGAAGGATGTCTCGTACCAGCTCATGGAATATGTGGTTTCTGCTGCTCACGCCCTGATTGCTGCGTCTGAGGTAGTCCCCCATCACCTTGCTGAGGACCGGAAGAATATCATAGGCAACCGGATCAAAGTCTTCTTTTTCGGACAGGAGAAACACATAGCCGTAGGGGCTGCCGTCAACAATCACCGGACTGCTCAGATAGATCAGTTTTGTCTGATCACAGAGGTATATGAACGGCGTGGATGTGATTTCCGTGCGCGTCAGCAGTCTTTCCCGAAGATGCTCCATAAAATCTACGGGGCAGTATCCGTTTTTAATCGCCTTAATCCAGTCTTCCGTCAGGTAGTTCTGTACAGGAGAATAGCCCTGTATCTTGCCGCTTATATCCAGGGCGACCAGCCAGCGTCCACAGCGTTTTGCACCCTCTGAAAGCAAATAATAGAGATCCTTTCCTTCAATGACCATTCGCAGGAACTCAGAGTAGCTTTCCCCTCTGTTCTGATCTCTCAGCATATAGTCCTGGATGTCATTCATGATCTTCTCATGGTGTTCCCATGAAGCATAGATCATGTTTGCCGGTCCCCTGGTCTTTGTAAAGTGATCCGTCAACGTCGCGCGTTCCTGATCGTTCCGGAAAAAGATGATCATGTTGTGCGGAAATACTGTTTTGGTAATCGCCCTCTCGCCGTACACCACATAAAGCGTATCCGGCAGAAAGCTCTCCTCGTCGCCTAGAAACTGCAGTTTTTTCACAAGGTTGTCGTCGAGGATGACAGATCCGGTTTCGGGGTATTTTCTTTTCAGTTTGTCCGCAAGTCTGGAAAACAGCATATCCTCTTCCTCTTCAAATCACGGAAAATCCATGAAATGACCCATGATTATTATATACAATCTCGCCCGATCTGTCCAAATATTCCATGCATAATTGTACGGCTGTTTTTTGTGCTCCATGACTATGTTAAATATTTGGCAGCTAAGTTATTAATACCGAAAGAATTGTCCTGTCAAGCAATCGTCGGACAATTCCGGGAACCACCAAATAAAAGAAAGGAATGATTGCATGAAGTACGAGAAACTTTTCTCAAGAGGCAAGATCGGATCCTTGGAGCTGAAAAACAGGATCGTCATGCCTCCCATGGGGTGCAGCCTGGCAAATGCAGACGGCACCGCTTCCCCCGAGATCATCCGCTACTACGAGGAGAGAGCAAAGGGCGGCTGCGCGCTGATTTACACAGAAGTTACCTGTGTAGATGAAGAGCGCGGCGGGGCTGGATATTTCCAGCTTCATGCTGCTGAGCCCAAGTACGTGCAGGGGCTTCAGAAGCTGGCCAATGCTGTCCACAAGTACGACACGAAGATCTTCCTCCAGCTCCACCATCCCGGCCGTGAAATCTCCGCTTCCATGCAGAAAGCCGGAGAAATCATCGCCCCCAGCGCGATCCCCTGCCCCGTCGTCGGTGAGATGCCCAGAGCAATGACCACCGAAGAGTGCGAAGCGATGGTCAAAAAGTTCATTAAGGCCGCATTTATGGCCAAGATGGCCGGTATGGACGGTGTTGAGCTTCATGCCGCACACGGCTACCTGCTCAACCAGTTCATGAGCCCGCTTACCAATAAGCGCACCGACAAATACGGCGGCAACTTCTTCGGCCGGATGCGTTTCATCTCTGAAATTATTATCGGCATTCGTTATTCTCTCCCCGGATTCCCCGTCAGCGTCCGCATCAGCGCAAGCGAATATCAGGACGGCGGCCTGACTCTGGAAGACGGTGTGAAGATCGCCCGCTATCTTGAGAGCATCGGCGTCTCCGCCATCAACGTAAGCTGCGGCACCTATGCTACCGGCAATACCATCGTTGAGCCGTACTTCCGTGATGAAATGTGGAAGAAAGAACTTGCAGCCACCATCAAGAAAAACGTTAAGATCCCCGTTATCGCCGTCAACACCGTAAAGCATCCGGCAACTGCCGAGAAGCTCCTGGAAGAGGGCGTCAGTGACTTTGTCGCACTGGGCCGTGCCCAGCTGGCCGATCCGGAATTCGGCAGGAAGGCAAAGGAAGGCAAGGAACACCTGATCCGCAACTGCATGGGCTGCATGTTCTGCTTCAAGGCTGCGGCCATGGGTCTGCCCATCATCTGCAATGCTAACCCGAACCTCGGCATGGAAACCCTTTACAACGAAGACACACTCATTAAGAACGGTGATGGGCGCACTGTTGCCATCATCGGCGGCGGCCCCGGCGGCATGCAGGCTGCTTCCGTTCTGGCAAGGCGCGGATTCAAGCCGGTCCTGTTTGAGAAGTCCGACAAGCTTGGCGGTTCCATGAACTATGCCAAGATGCCCCCTCACAAAGAGCTGGTCGGTGAACTGATCGATGTTCTCGCGGCCGAACTGAAGGAGTATGGCGTTGATGTCCGTCTCAACACCGAAGCCACTGTGGAAGCTGTTAAGGAACTGAATCCCTATGGTGTGATTATCGCCACCGGCGGTGCGCCCATCAAGCTCCCGGTTCCCGGTGCGGATGCGGATAATGTCCTGCTCGCACAGGATGTTGTTGCAGGCAAATACGACATCAAGGGCAAGAATGTCGTTGTCATCGGCGCAGGCATCACCGGTCTGGAAACTGCCGAAATCCTCGGCGCTGACAACAAGGTCACCGTCATCGAGATGACCGGCAACGTCGGCGAGCCGCTCTATCCCAGCGTAAAGCGTTATCTGCTCGGCGTTCTGGCCGAACAGGGCACAGTGATCAAGACCATGGAAGGTCTGACCGAGATCAAGGACGGCAAGGTCATTACGCGCAACAGCGTCACGGCATTCCCGACCGAGCTCGATGCCGACTATGTCGTCTTCGCTGCCGGCGTCCGTCCGAACACCGCTTTTGCGGATGAGTTCTTCGCCGCCTTTGATAAGGTCACAAAGGTCGGTGACGCCTCTGTTCCCGGCCTGATCGGCGACGCGCTCCGCGAGGCCAATGCGAAGGCCTGGGTATTTTAATTAAGAGGAGGGCAATTTTATGAAAGATTTCAAAGATAAAGTATTGGTCGTCACCGGCGCCGGCAGCGGTATCGGACAGGCAATTGCTCTGGAAGGCGCAAGACGCGGCATGAAGGTCGTTGTGAACGACATTGACCCTGCCGGCCTTGCTTCCACTGAGGAGAAGATCAAAGAGATCGGCGTTCCCGTTGTGACCCAGTGTGCCGATATTACCAAGGCTGAAAACGTCGAAGCGCTTCTGAAACTCGCTCTTGACAACTTCGGCAAAGTCAATATCGCCGTTTCCAACGCAGGCGTCACCGCCCCGGGCCCGGTTTGGGAACTGCCCATTCAGGATATCAACTGGATCTCCAAGGCGAACTTCGTCTCTCACACCTACGGCATGCACTACTTCCTCAAGCAGATGATCGAACAGGGCGACGAGTGCTGCTACATGAATGTGGCCTCCGGCGCGGGTCTGTGCATTTCCTTCAGTTCCTGCATGTATCATGCCACCAAGACGGCGGACGTTGTGCAGACCGAGTGCACCTACCTCGCGCTCAAGTCCCGCGGGATCACCAACATTTCCATGCACGTGCTCTGCCCGGCCTACGTAAAGACCACGATCCATCTGAGCGACAATCACCGTCCCGACTGGGCGGCCATCAATGACGATCCCTACTATCAGAGTGAGGAATTCATCTCCGGCAAAATTCGCGCTGCCCGCGGCGTTTCTACCGGTATCCCCATCGATTCCGTCGGCCTTACTGTTTTCACCGCCTTTGAAGAGGATCAGTTCTATGTTCTGACCCATCCGGAAGCCCTCTCTTTGCAGGAGGCCAGGGTCAAGAACATTATGAATCTGTCGAAACCCGGCTGATCAGCTTCCGATTAACACACTGTCCCGATGCCTCTTAAAACACATCGGGACAGGAGTACTACTTTCAAAGGAGAACTTGAAATGATCACTGATTATAAAGGACTCAAAGCAGTTGTAACCGGCGGCGCCAACGGTATCGGCAAGGCATTCGCTCTCGGCTTCGCCCAGAGAGGCGCCGATGTTCTGGTTGCCGACATTCACGGGGATGAAGCGGAACTTGTCGCTGAAGAAATCCGTGCGCTCGGCGTACAGGGCTATTCCATTCAGGCTGACGTCTCCCTGAAGGAAGAGTGCAAAAAGATCTACGACAAAACAGTCGAAGTATTCGGCCGCTGCGACATCCTTGTGAACAACGCCGGCGTCAGCGCCAGCGGTGACTTCACCAACATTCCCGAGCAGGATATTCGGTGGGTTTATGAAGTCAATGTCTTTTCCCACTGGTTCATGCTCGGTTACTTCCTGCCGATGATGGAGGCTCAGGACGAGCATGCGCAGATCATCAATGTTTGCTCGATTGCCGGGCTGATCACTTCCCCGGCTTCCCCGACCTATTTCAGTTCCAAACATGCGGCTGTCGCGCTGAGCGAGGTGCTCTACAAAGAGCTGAAGGCAAAGGGCTCCAAAATCGACGTTTCGATCTTTGCTCCGGGCTTTGTCCAGACCGAAATGTACCTGACTGACCGCCACCGTCCCGAGCGCTATGCCATTACCGATGATCCGTACTATCATGATGAGGATTATCAGAAGCAGCTTGCCATCAGCAAGTACGTCACCACGACCGGTACACCTCTGGACGAGGTCATGGAGTATGTCTTCAAGCTGCTCGGCACCGAGTGCTTCTATATTCTGACTCACGACAAATACGACGGTCTGCTCCGTGCGCAGGGTGAATACCAGGCGAACAAAACCCGCCCGGTTGAACTGAGCGACGTGGCAGTCAAGGCAACGCTGTAACCCGAAACCCGGGTTAACCGAAAGCCGCCGGGAAAAAGCAAAACACGGCGGCTTCTCTTAAGGAGGATAATATATGGAAAATA
>JAFSLL010000194.1 GCA_017448455.1 Oscillospiraceae bacterium
CGTTATTATATTGCCGCCTCAACACCGCGCATCAGTCTGTCCATAATAATGCTGACAGGTTCTATCGCGTGGATAAGAGATATTCCGAGTCCGAAAGACGCATAACCTTTGCTGAGATCGCCGAAAAGCATCCCGTCGCGCATACCGACGTACGCATGCTGGGCGTTATATATTTCCTCTTCTGTCGCTCCTGCGTTACTCATTTCAAGCAGCTTGTCGGGAAGTTCTCCGGGCAGCGAACGGTAGTAGGCGGGAACGGTGCGGTACAGAAGCAAATCATTAGCGTCAGCTTTGACCGCAGCTTCTTTGATATTCTGAGCGAGAACAGATTCCTCCGCGAGCAGGAATGCGGTCCCGACAAAAAGTCCTTCCGCGCCAAGGGCAATGGCTGCCTTTGCGGTTCTTTCGTCGGCAATTCCGCCGGCGGCAAGAACGGGAACCCTGCCTTTAGCAGCGTCAACGATCATCGGGACGATCGAGAAAGTGCCAACGACCTTACAGGGGATCGTACCACCTTCGTCAAATCCGGTGGCAACAACGATATCCACTCCCGCTTCTATTGCCCGTTCGGTATCTTCGACTGTCGCGGTCTGGGCACGATAAACGATTTTAATATCCCTGTCATGACATGCCTTTACCCAGAATGCGTCAAACGACATTGACGCCCACACGGCTGCATTTATACCTTCCTCCTGCATCATATCAAGCATGGGAAGTGTAAAAACATCCTTTTCCGGATCTGTAGGACCTATATTGATCCCGAAAGGCTTACCGGTAATGCCCTTGACGATCTTTACTTCCCGACGCATATTCTCCACGGTTTCTTCCACCGTACGGACGGATTCTTTTTGCCCGGCGTTGATCCCGAGCACACCCAGACCGCCGGCTTTGCTGATTGCAGCGACATATTTGCCGTCGGTCAACCAGTTCGTGGGGCCTTGAACGATCGGCTTTTCAATGCCGAGTATATCACAAACCCTGTTTTTCATTATGAATTATTCCTTTCAGTGATTAGTCTTTTACTCTGCGGAAACTTCCGCAAGCTTTTCGTTCAACGTTTTCACCAGTTCATCCGCGTCAACTCCGTGCACCGCCGCCGCTTGTTCAATGGTCTCCATCTGCGATGCGGGGCAGCCGAGGCAGTGCATCCCGATCCCCAGCAACACGGGAGCCGCCGCGTCAAGATTGATATTGAGCAGTTCGCCTATCATAGTTTCTTTTGTTACCTGTGCCATTGTTCTTTTCCTCCTGATAATTGTTTGATTATTGGTTTTTGTTTCACGCAACAGCGACGCTGTTCCAAGCACTTATCAGCTTTTCCGGGTCACGCCCGAACATATAAATACCGCTGTTGTTATTCATGACTCTATATTCGTCCGCTTTCCGATATTGCTTCGGCAAACCATCCGGATACGTGTCAAGCATCCAGCAGTTGTTCGTTTCTCTCGATATGGGAAACCCGTCCGCGTGATAATGCGTCAGTTTAAGGTGCTTTGACGGCTCCATATAGGAGCGGATCGCAGCTCCGTTCGGAAGTGAAGTGCCGAACACGATCAAATACAGTTTCATAGCTTGCTCCTTGCGACTTACAGCAGCGCCTTCACGCACGCTTCGACGTCCGCCATATCGGCGGTCGGCTCAAAACGCGCGACGACGACGCCTTCGCGGTCGATGATGAATTTAGTGAAATTCCATTTTATATCTGGATTTTTGTCCCAATCCGGGTCTTTTTCCGAAAACATCTTTTCAAGCAGCGCCTTGTACTGATGTTCACCGAAGCCCTCGAAACCTTTTTGCGATTTCAGATAGGTGTAAAGCGTCAGTTCGTTCTCGCCATTCACGTCAGCCTTCTTCATTTGCGGGAAAGTGGTGTTGAAATGCATGGTGCAGAACTCATGAATCTCCTCATCCGTGCCGGGAGCCTGCCCGCCGAACTGATTGCAGGGAATATCCAGAATTTCAAGTCCCTGATCATGGTAGTCGATATACATCTGTTCAATCGGCGCATACTGGGGCGTAAAACCGCAGCCGGTAGCCGTGTTGACCACCATGATGACCTTGCCCCTGTAATCTGCCAGATTTAACTTCTCACCGTTGCCGGTTGTGATCGTGTAATCGTAAATCACGGTAATACCTCCCGATCAGTTTTTTACATATACGTGACAGTCTCGTCCAGCGGCTTCCGATTGCTGTGATTCGGGAGGGGACCCGCACCCTCGGCAGCATAGCCGAGATCCATGACCATCAGCACTTCCTCATTTTCCGGCAGATCAAGCGCCCCAGCCAGCTTTTCCGGATCAAGGAAATTGACCCAGCAGCTGTCAACACCCTCGTCAGCCGCTGCCAGGATCATATGGGTAGCGACAATGGTCGCGTCCTCTGTGCCGGAATCGCGCTTGCCGCCGGGGTAGGTGAAGACGTTTTTGCTGTCATAGGCCACGACGAGGACCGTCGGCGCGCCGTAGCGGCAGGGCGTGACGGCGTCGATCTTCGCGAGATCCTCGGCGGACTGGACGACGTATACGTGCTGCTCCTGCAGGTTTTTAGCCGTCGGGGCCAGTCTCCCGGCGTTCAGAATGGCGGTCAGCTTATCGGCTTCCACCCGGCGGTCAGAATACTTCTTGCATGAATAGCGGTTTTTGACGACTTCTTTGAATTCCATGATTATCCCTCCACGATTTTTCTGGCAAATTCTGCTGCTGCTTTCAAATCTTTCTCATCCGGCTTTCCTTTGTGCACTCCCTTAAACTCGCCCTTGCAGTGGAACTCCCGCTCATCCATCGGAACGCCGACTTTATCCGCCTCCGCCTTCACTTTCTTGTAGGTGGAATTCAGCATGGCGGCAGAACCGAAGTTGACGATCTTGCCCACTTTGTTCTTGTCCAGCCCCCTGATGAAACTTCGTACTTCGGGATCAATACTGAAGGCATAATAGGAATTGCCAAGGAAGAAAATATCCACCGCTTCCTCTACCGGCACGCTGACAGGAAGCGCCTCAACACCGACGGCGTTCGCGACCGCTTCCGCCAGGCGCTTTGTATTGCCCGTCTTTGTGTAATACCTGACTGCTACTTTCATTCTGTGAACTCCTTTCGCTCTTGATTGTGTCTGTTCAAAACCTGTTATTGGCCGTAAAACTTCTTTCTCATGTATGCTGTGCGCTTTTGAAGCATCGCCTGCGTGGTCGGCGCGGAGACCTTTGAATCAAAACCGTGCATCGTCCCTCCCGGCTCATGCAGCTCCGCGGGGATCCCGGCTTTCGTCAGGAGCTCAGCGTAACAG
>JAFSLL010000195.1 GCA_017448455.1 Oscillospiraceae bacterium
CACCAACGGGCAGACGCCTTTCGTCTCTGTGTTTATGTATTTGGATGAAGTGGAGCCTGGACAGACGCGGGATGATCTGGCGCTGATCATTGCAGAAACGCTGAAGCAGCGCTACGAGGGCATCAAGAACGAGGTTGGCGTGTGGGTTAGTCCCGCATTCCCAAAACTGATCTACGTCCTGGATGAGGACAACATCACCGAGGACGCGCCGTACTATTACCTGACCGAGCTGGCGGCAAAGTGCTCCGCGAAACGCATGGTGCCGGATTATATCAGTGCCAAGGTGATGAAGCAGCTGAAGAACGGGGATGTGTACACCTGCATGGGCTGTCGGGCATTTTTGACACCGGATACCGTAGGCCTGAATCCGGATGGCAGCCACAAGTACTATGGCCGCTTCAATCAGGGAGCGGTGACGATCAACCTGGTGGACGTGGCCTGCAGCGCGGAAGGCGATGAGGACAAGTTCTGGAAATTCATGGAAGAGCGGACCGAGCTTTGCCACAAGGCGCTCCGCATCCGGCACGAGACCCTGCTGGGGACACCTTCCGATGTCGCTCCGATCCTCTGGCAATACGGAGCGATCAGCCGTCTTGGAAAAGGCGAGAAGATCGACCGGCTGCTGTATGACAACTACAGCACCATCAGCCTCGGTTATGCCGGGCTCTGCGAGTGTGTATATCGGATGAAGGGTGTCAGCCATACAGATCCTGTCGGTCATGACTTCGGCATCGCCGTCATGAAGTTCCTGAACAAGAAGACAGCCCAGTGGCGTGAGGCAGAGAACATTAGCTATAGCCTTTATGGCACGCCGATGGAATCCAGCACGTATAAATTCGCCCGCTGTCTGCAGAAGCGTTTCGGAAAGATCCCGCATGTGACGGATAAGAACTACATTACCAATTCCTATCACGTTCATGTGACGGAACCGATTGACGCTTTTACAAAGCTCTCGTTTGAGGCAGAGTTCCAGGCTCTCAGTCCAGGCGGTGCGATCTCCTATGTGGAGGTCCCCAACATGCAGAACAACATTCCTGCGGTGCTGGCCGTCATGCGATTCATCTATGACAACATCATGTATGCCGAACTGAACACCAAGAGTGATTACTGTCAGGTCTGCGGCTACGATGGTGAAATCAAGATCGTGGAGGATGACGGGAAGCTCGTATGGGAATGCCCGAACTGCGGCAACCGGGACGAGAAGCGGATGAATGTGTGTCGGCGCGTCTGCGGGTACCTGGGCACTAACTACTTCAACCAGGGAAGAACGCAGGAGATCGCTGAGAGGGTACTGCATCTGTAAAGATGCGGCAGTAGTATTTCGAAGAATCAGAAGGGGGACAAAACCTATGAAGAGACTGATACTGGAAGCTCCCTGGTACACCTACCAGAAGAAAGTGAAGGCGCTGTTCGAGCGTGATCCTGCTATCCATGTCGGGGAGATCGTCGAGCCGGAGGATGGCAGCGCGGATTACCTGTTTGATATCGAAGTCAGGGATCATGAGAAGTTCCTGGCCATGGATCGCGTCTTTCCCAAGTGTGTCCAGTTTGGCAATGTGATCCTGGCCATCAATCTGTACGATGAGGAGAACGACACCGGAACCGCTGACGTCGTTGCTCTCTATGAGACCATCTTTAGAGGAAACCCCATCGTGAAGGATGTCCGGCTGGCTCAGGATCCTACGGGAACCCAGCACGGCTTTGTCCGTTTTCAGCCGGAGGTGATCCAGTTCTTTGACGATGACCTCTATGATTATGACGGCAACTGGTCCGGCCTTGCACAGGATATCGCCCGTGAAGTCTTCCAGGATGAGATCCGCAGTATTCACTTCTGTACCGCACCTGTTGCCGCGAATGGGACAGGCGAGTAACCATGAACTATGCAGAGATCAAGAAGGTAGACATCGCCAACGGTCCTGGTGTCCGAGTGTCCCTGTTCGTTTCTGGATGCAGGAACCATTGCAAGGGATGCTTTAATCCGGAGACCTGGGATTTCGACTACGGTCGGCCCTTCACCAGAGAAACTGAAGATGAGATTATCGAGGCCCTGCGTCCTTCGTGGATACAGGGTCTTTCCATTCTCGGAGGCGAACCGACAGAAGAAGAGAATGCAGCGGCCCTGATCCCGTTCCTGAAATGGGTGAGAGCCGTACTGCCGGATAAAGATATCTGGTTGTACTCCGGATACACCTATGAGGTGCTTCGGGACAAGGAGATACTGACACTGGCTGATGTGCTGGTGGATGGACCTTTTCTCCTGGAGCAGAAGGATGCCGGACTTGCTTTTCGCGGCAGCAGGAATCAGCGGATCATTGATCTGAGGGAGAAAGAGTCATGAATCGAAAAACACTGCAGAGCCTGATCCTAGCTTTAGAAGCAGCTCTGCTTATTGTGAGCCTTGTCACCGGCTCCGGTACCACCGTGGGGATGATCTGCTACTGGGCGATTGCAGCATTGAATCACCTGACCGATTTCATCATCCGCTGGATCGAGGAACGGGAAGAGCGCAAGGAGAAGTCACATGGCAGAAACCAGAATGATCGACCTTAATACGGTCATCGGTGTGTATTCCCTGTGCAATACCGGTGCGGTACTGGTGCATGCTATCGACTACGCGGAGGATAAGATTCTCGCAAGCATCAACGGGGAGAATCCGGTGTGGTGTGAGATGACCGAAGAATACATGGAAGTCACCGGGGAAACGGAGCTGGGCTTTACGCTCGGCTCTTTCTTTATCCCGCTGTGCGAGGTCATGCGTTTTTACAGCGGATAACACAGATGGAGGGAACGATGCAGAAGACTGCTGAACTGAAAGTCCTGCCGGTATCGGTACTCAAACCGGCAGAATACAATCCCCGCAAAAAGCTGAAGGCCGGGGATAAAGAGTACGAGAAAATCAAGAACAGCATTGAGGAGTTCGGCTTTGCCGATCCGCTGGTCGTAAACTCCGACATGACGATCATCGGCGGACATCAGAGACTGACGGTGGCGATAGATCTCGGCTACACAGAAGTCCCTTGTGCTGTTGTCGATATCGATAAGGTCCGGGAGAAAGCGCTGAACATTGCGCTGAACAAGATTACCGGTGCCTGGGATGAAACGCTGCTGGCAGAACTCCTGGAGGATATCCAGAACAGCAACTTTGACCTCGGCAAGACGGGCTTTGATCCGCCTGAGATCAATACGCTGTTCAATAAGCTCCATGACAAGCAGGTTCACGAGGACGATTTCGATGTGGATTCCGAACTGCAGCAGCCGGTCTTCAGTCAGCTGGGTGACCTTTGGCTGATCGGAAGGCACCGGGTGATCTGCGGCGACAGCACCGGTGAAGAAATCTACACCCGCTTGATGGATGGCGAGAGAGCAAATCTGGTGCTGACAGACCCGCCCTACAATGTGGACGTGGAAGAGACAGCCGGAAAGATCATGAACGACAACATGGGCGATCAGGAGTTTTATAACTTCCTGCTTTCGGCCTATCGCTGTATGCACGCCAACCTGGCTGATGACGGCAGCATCTATGTCTGGCACGCTGATATGGAAGGATTGAACTTCCGTAAGGCATTTAAGGACGCTGGCTTCTATCTCTCTGGATGCTGCATCTGGAAGAAGAACAGTCTGGTGCTGGGGCGTAGTCCTTACCAGTGGATTCACGAGCCCTGCCTCTTTGGCTGGAAGCAGAAGGGCAAGCACCAGTGGTATTCCGACAGGAAACAGACCACCGTGTGGGAATATGATAAGCCTCGCTCCTCCAAGGATCATCCGACCATGAAGCCGATCACCCTCATGAGTTATCCGATCAAAAACAGTACCATGACCAACGGCATCGTGCTGGATCCCTTCCTGGGAAGCGGATCGACGCTGATCGCCTGCATGCAGACAGATCGGATATGCCGGGGGATTGAGCTGGATCCGAAGTTTGTGGACGTGATTGTGAAGCGGGCAATTCAGGAGAACGGTGGCAAGTACGATGATGTGTTTGTCATCCGCGATGGCCAGAAGCTCCGCTTTGACGAGGTGGCGACCTTTGAGCCGCAGGAGGTGGAGGCGTGAAAGTGGAGCTGATTGCCTATACACCGACCGCTTCTGGTGTCTGCTGTGACGCGGCAGCAATCTGCACGGATTCCAACAATGGCTACCGATCCCTTCAGCACTCCCTGGCCTCCGGGCACGAGTCGGTGCTGGAGCATGCTGTGTTTACCTTCCGGGTGGAAGGTATCAGCCGGGTAACCCTGGCGCAGTTTACCCGGCATCGGCTGGCCAGTTTCTCTGTCCAGTCTCAGCGCTATGTGAAGCTGGAGGATCCGGAGCTGATAGTTCCGGAGAGCATCCGAAGCTCAGCATTTGCGGCTGAAGCAGAGAGCAGCATGCGCTATATGCTGAATCTCTACAAGCGGATGGTGGAAGCCGGGATTCCGGCAGAGGATGCCAGATATGTGACACCCCAGGCAGTTCCAACGTCCCTTATCGTCACGCTGAATGCCAGGGAGCTGCGGCATTTCTTTTCCCTTCGGTGTTGTAACCGTGCTCAGTGGGAGATCCGAAAGCTGGCGGATGAAATGTTGAAGCTGTGCAAAAAGGAAGCGCCGATTCTTTTTGAAAATGCCGGGCCAGGGTGCATTCGTGGAAAGTGCCCGGAAAAGAGGTCCTGCGGGAACCCGAGGTCAACACAGGAATGGGAATAAACGTAAGGAGCGGGATGGGTCTCACTGTCACGCTCCTATCGATAAGGAGATGAGTATGGGATATGTGATCGCATTCGTCGTTTTCGTTGTGATCGTCTTCGCTTGCGGCATGGCGCTCGCCATTGCTGCTTCTGGCTTTGGCCCTGAGTCAGATGAGGAGCGCAGGCGGGATGACGAGGCGCAGATTCAATACCTGCGTGAGTGGCAGCAACGTCATAAGAAAAAGCGAAAGCGCTCCTGATTGTCAATTGTGGCGGAATGCTCAGAGGCTCCTTTGTGGATATCGTCAAACCTGCTTTTTTCCACAGAATTATTGCAGAAATGACTTTACTTTTCGGGCTTGTAGAGTGATGTATTACACACCGCAAGAGAAGCGGCACAAGCTGAAAGGAGCGTGAAACCATGAGAAAATTTGAGAAGAACATTGAGGATCGTAAGCTGTTGGTGGCTCGCCTGAGTGAGCTCACTGGATTGGAATCCCGGTACACCTTTGTACCCCGCTGCGCCTACGTGGTTGGTAGCTTCACGGTAGAGAAGGACGGGAACCTGACAGTGGAAGACGGTGCGGACGAGCAGGTGCTAACCACCCTGATTTCTGAGGGCATGATCGGTGTGGAACTGGAGATCACGGCACTTACCCGGCCAGCCGAGGAGCTTGAAGCGCCTGCGCAGGTTACTGCCAGAAACACCACTGCGGCTGAAAGTACGGAAGAATGGGAAGACGAGGACTGGGAAGAAGTCTCGGAGACGGCTGCAGAGACAGAAACGGCAATAGAATCTGCCGCCGAGGAAGAGCAGGAGATCTGGCGGCCGGATACGGACATCTTTTCCGAGAGCTATCCCGAGACGAATACCAACCCGACGATCCTTCCGATTGCTTCAGAAGCGGATGCTGGGTACGAACAGGAGGAAGAAGGAGCAGCAACGAGCCTGGGGGTGCCGGAAGCGATAGGCATGGCGACGGAAATGCCGCTGGATGCCAGCTTCAGCTTTCCACTCTCTAAGCACACGGCGACTTCCATCATCAACCTGATCTGCATGATCCATTCCAGAGGGAACCTGATCTCCAAGGCGACCGGGGGTGAGTTCTCCGCTAGTAAAGCACTAACAGATGACCTGCTCGATCACCCGGCCTTTGCGAAAGCCAAGGACGTGGTGGATTACCTCAAGGCGCGGGAAGACCTGGAAGAGGAGCTGAAAGGTCTCTCCTTTGTCGAAGGGAAGATCAACTTTGACGGCTTTGGCATCGCCCAGGACGCGGATCACCTGCAGACCTTCATGAAGTTGGCGGCGGCCATGAACAGGATGGCGATCACCCAAAAGCGGGTACAAGCCAAGAGTGTGGACGACAGCAATGAGAAGTATGCACTTCGGATCTGGCTGATCCGGCTGGGCCTGAACGGAGATGAGTTCAAGGCAGATCGTAAGCGCCTGATGGCCAACCTCACCGGCCACACGGCCTTCCGGTCTGAAGAAGAAAAAGACCGCTGGACGGCCAAGCAGGCAGCGAAGCGGGATGCCCTCCGGGCCGCGAAAGCAGCGGCTCAGACGGCGCAGAATGCCGTGTAAATACACCAATTTCCGGGGCAAAATGAGCCGTGATAATTGTCAGATAATTATCTCCGAATTGACTTGCTATTTATCCCTTTCAGAGTGATATATGTACACACCGAAAGGGAAAACACACACGGCAGAGCCGAAAGGAGATAAAAACCATGACAGAGAAAACCGCCCGCCAGATTGAAAACCTTAAGCAGCAGACCTTCGGAGTAGAGGTCGAGGGAAACAACATCACTCGCCAGAACGCAGCCAAGGTTGCCGCAGACTTCTTCGGAACTCGCCGCTACGAATACACAGCCTGCCGGAACGGCTACATGACCTGGAGCGCCTGGGATCAGCAGGGCCGGGAATGGAAATTCCAGCGGGACGTGAGCATCCAGGGACCGGACGACGAAAAGTGCGAACTGGTCATCCCGATCCTGACCTACGCCGACATGGAAACCTTCCAGGAACTCCTCCGGAAGCTCCGCCACGCCGGGATGAAGAGCAGCCCTTCCAGAGGCTGCGGGGTGCACATTCACATCGGCCTCAAAGGCCTGGACGGCAGGAACCACGACGCCAAGACCCTGCGGAACCTGGTGAACATCATGGCCGCACATGAAACGCAGATTGGCCGGGCGATCCGGATCGACGAAGGCCGCACCGGACACTACTGCAAGGTGGTAGACCATGATTTCCTTGAGCGCCTGAACCGCCAGAAGCCCAAGACCATGGAGAAGCTTGCGAATTGCTGGTACGAAGGCAACCATGCCACCTACGGCAGAAATCAACACTACAATGAATCACGATATCATATGACGAATCTTCATGCGGCCTTTACAAAGGGGACGATCGAATTCCGCCTCTTCCAATTTTCCGACCCGCACGACGGCAAGCGCGGCGGCATCCATGCCGGAGAGATGAAGGCTTACATCCAGCTTTGCCTGGCCATGAGCGAACTGGCCAAGGAAGTGGCTTACGCCAGCCCCAAGCCCCAGCAGACCGACAACGAGAAATACGCGATGCGCTGCTGGATGCTCCGCCTCGGCTTCATCGGAGACGAGTTCGAGACGGCCAGGGAGATTCTCCTGAAGAACATGGACGGCAACGCAGCCTGGAGACAGGCCGCCTGCTGAAGCAGAAAAGAACAAGCCTTGCGCCGGGGAGACCCGGCTTAAGGCAGTGAAGGGAGGCGAGATGCCATGAAAGAATATAAGGTTCTGATTACAGAAACCCTGCAAAAAGCTGTGATTGTCAGCGCAGCCTCGGAGCAGGAAGCGCACCGGCGCGTGTCCGATGCATGGAAGAATGTGGAGTACACCCTGGGTGCCGATGATTTCCAGGGTGTGGAATTCCATGTGCTGGGCGAAGCGAACGGCGATCCGGGTGACAAGGACTTAGGCCGCATCGAGAGTAAAGGCGGTGACGGCGATGAATGACTTCTGGAAAGGCTTCCAGCTGATGCGGCAGGAAGACAACGAGGTCTTCTGTATCGCCTACGGCAGTAACCTGGATGAGGCCAGGATGAAGAAGCGCTGCCCCAGCGCCGAGGTGTTCGGTACTTCGGTCATCGGCGGATACCGGCTGTTGTTCAAGCAGAGTATGACAGGAGCCTATGCGACCATCGAACAGGATGCCAACTGCTGTGTGCCGGTGGTGATCTACCGGATCACGGCAGAGGACGAGCTAAGGCTCGACCGGTTTGAGGGTTATCCCAAGTATTACTACAAGCGGGATTTCCTGCTCCCCGTGTGGGGCCTGAACGGCAGGAAGAAAAAGCTCCGGCGAAACTGCATCGCCTACATCCTGCACGAGTACCGGCTGCTGGGAGAACCGGGCGAGGATTACTATGACCTGCTGGATCGAGGCTACGACCGATGGGGCTTTGATAAAAGCATCCTGACAAAGGCGATGGAGGACAGCATTGGCAGAGACGCTGCAGCCCTTTGGCTTGCAGAGTACTATGGTGAGGAGGACGATCATGAGTAAGAAGTACATAGCCTACGGGAGCAACCTTTCCGTCAGGCAGATGGCGCACCGGTGTCCGGACGCCAGGATCATTGGCATGGCAGCCATTCAAGACTGGAAGCTGGTCTTTCGGACTCATGCGACCATTGAGCCCGCTGCGGGCAGGGTGGTGCCGATCCTGATCTGGGAGATCTCTGATCGTGATGAGAAGAACCTGGATCTGTATGAAGGGTACCCGTCCTACTACGATAAGCAGGACATGACCGTGACCATGACGGACCTTGACGGGAAGAATCCGCAGGAAGTCACAGCCATGGTCTACCTGATGGAGGAGGGACACGACATCCGAGTTCCTTACAGAGGCTACCTGGACACACTGGAAGAAGGCTACCGGCGATTCGGATTTAATCCGTATCAGCTGGAGCTGGCCATAAAGGAAGCAGAGGAGGCGCAGCGATGAGCTTTCCCAGCAGAGAAACGGTTGAGCGGCTGCGCCGGGAATACCCGGTTGGCTGCCGCATCGTTCTGGATGAGATGGATGATCCCTACACGAAGATCCCGGTCGGTGCCCAAGCGACCTGCCAGGGCGTGGACGACGCCGGAAACATCCTGTGCGCCTGGGACTGTGGAAGCGGTCTCTCGATTGCCTTCGGAGCGGATCGTTGCCATAAGGTTGGAACCGATGAGGAAGCGAAGGTCACCCTGGAATGGTATGGGAAGCACCAGCCCAGAGAGAACGCCAGATGCCCCAGGTGTGGGTGCAGGATGGATGGAGCTACTTCCCGCCATGCGCTGAGCCGTAGGGCTGACATCTCGATTTGTGATGAAGACGGGATGCGTGAGGCTTTGGAGGATGCCGGAATCATGGAACGTATGCCGCTTACACAGTGGGCTGCGATTGCAGGGTTGGAGCGTGGTGAAGGGGCCTGGAAAGGCTGATTTTCAGGCATAATGTAGACAATTTCAGACGGTGAAGATTGTCACATATTTTCTCGAAATACCAGAAAATATAACTTGCTATTCTCCCCGAGTAGAGTGATATATGTACATGCCGAAAGGCACAGAACACCTGCCAGGGAGGACAAAGCCATGACCACCTACAAAACCAACCACGCCACCACCACGAAGAGCATGACCGAGTGGTACTTCGGAAAGGCCTTCGTTGCCAGCATGACCGCCAAGGCCAAGCGGGAAAGCAAGAAGACCGGCAAGACCGAGTTCCGCTTCTGGCAGGACGGCACCGGCTACCTGACCATTCAGCTTCACTAAGGAGGTTCACCGCCATGACAAAACTTGACCACATCCAAAGCCTGATCCGCCACGGGGCACAGCTTCGCGGGGAGGATGGCAGCCTGACCCCGCTGACGGAGGCCTTTTACCACAAGGCAGTGGAAGCCTGCCATGCTGGCGGTTACAACGCAGCCACCTACGACCTGGTGATTCCGGGCATCGACAGCGAGCTTTGGCTGGCCATCTGGAAGGACGGCCACGCCGACTCCGGCAGCCCTCAGAGCATCTGCGCCTGCCTTGCCCGCTGAGCGCACAGGGCGGCCACAAAGGGGCCTTCGGGCCTCTTTTGGTGCTCACACAGCATATTGCTTGATACAATGACTGAAGCACAAAAAATGTTCAAAATAAATTCAGACAAAAATCTTGATTAAAAACGTCTGACGTGGTAAGATAGAGACATCTCAGATAGGAGGTGCGGCGATGAAACTGCTTCGAGTGAAAGCCAGTCATTTCAAAAACTGCGCTGATGACTTTATCATTGACCTTACACCGAAGGCAAGGAAATCCACAGAGGATAAGGAGTATGAGCTCCAGGAGGTAGCGCCGGAGCTGTATGCGTTTAATACGACTGCGTTTGTTGGAAAGAATGCATCGGGAAAGACGACCGCCATAGAGCTTCTGGACTGTGCTTATTCTATTCTTGGGGATTTCCGCCTGGAGGATAAGCACTACAGCTATGATGATGTTCTTCTGGAAATCACGTTTTATCATGACGGATTCATCTACCGTTATGCGACGGAGCTCGCGGCCGGAAAGACCATGAGCAATCAGGCGGTGTTCCGAAATGAGCATATTTACCGAAAAGCCTACTATAAGACGAACGTGAACGGGATCTATGATGACCAGGACTATGAGGAGCTGACCGATCTCGGAGATCTCCCGGAAGACACATCCAACATCTTCTTCATCCTGAAGAAAAAGCAGACGAGGGCAGTGTTCTTTGACAGCTACAGTGGAGGCGCGGATACGTATCAGCTGCTGTTCAGGGCGCTCAAGAACTACGATATCAGCATGGATGTGCTTGCAAAGATCATCCGGATCTTCGATGAGAACATCAAAGAACTGACAAGGCTTGATGACCATAACTACCGCGTTGTTACGGAGCATGAGGAGCTGGTCATGTCGGATAACCAGCTGGTGTATTTCCTTTCCAGCGGTACGACAAAGGGAATCCTGCTTTACACACTGATGGTAGCGTCGCTCAAAGAGGGCTTCGACCTGCTGATCGATGAGGTGGAGAACCATTTCCATAAGACGCTTGTGGAAAATATGATCAGCCTGTACAAGGACAAGGGTGTAAACCGGAAAAACGCTACGCTGATCTTCACCACGCACTACTGTGAGGTTCTTGATCAGATGGGGCGTCAGGATAACATCTGGGTCTGTAACGCTAACAGCCACATCCATCTCGCCAATATGTATGAGGTCTATCACATCCGGCCTGCACTGCTCAAGAGCAAGCAGTACTACAACAACGCTTTCAGGACCGCTGTGAATTACGATGACCTCATGGCGCTGAAGAAGGTGCTGAAGAAGTGAAGCGGCTGATTATGTGCGAAGGGCCTAATGAGCTGAAGGTCATGAACATCCTTCTTGAGAATGACGCTCTGATTTTCACGGAGGACGATCTTCTGGGATTGACGGCCTACCATGCAAGGCAAATCAAGTCAAGCACGCAAGTGCGAACGGCGCTCAACCTTTATCCGGGAAATGATGTGCTTGTTATGCGCGTGGGGGATAAGCAGACGGACAAGCTGACGATTCCTGCCGATTACAAAGAAAAGATCACAGGAATCGAAAAGTACTGCACGATGCCGGAGTTGGAGATGCTCCTGATCATCTCCGAGGGGCTGGTCAGGGAATACGAAAAAGTGAAATCCGGAACAGATCCCAAGGATTTCGCCAAGGCTAATATCGTATACAACAGGAAACGGTATGACAACAGTACCCAGTTCTTCGAGGATTACTACGGCGGCGATTGTGAAAAACTGATCGCTGCGATCCGGGAATATAAGCGGATCAAAGGATCCCACAAGAAAGATGAGCTGTACCTGGCTGACCTTCTGAAATGAAACTGAATGACCTCGCCGATCATGGCGGGGTTTTTCTATACCCCAAATAGACAAATGCTCCCGGAATCTTTGTGCACATTATGGCGTGAATCCTGCGATAAATAACTTGCTATTATCTGCCTTTAGAGTGATATATGTACATGCCGAAGGGCAGAGAAAACAAACGAGGAGGATTGCACCATGAAGACAAATACCTACTTTGAAGAGCTTGACCGCATCGCCCGCGATTTTGAACAGAAGCATGAAGCGCACAAGGCGCTTAAGCAGGGGATCATCGATGAAAAAGGCTGGGACAGCGAGGAGCTGAAAGCCTGGTACCAAGAGGAAGAAGAGCAGTTCCAGTACCCGATCAGCGCGGGAGCCTGCAAGGCCTACAGAGCCTGGCGCTACAGCGAGACCGACGAGGTCATTATGGACGATTTCACCTGGGACCGGGAACGCCACGACTTCATCGACACCCTCCGGAAGGCGGGTATTCAGACCCTGGTGGTCACCAACCAGTCAACCGGCCTCATGGAAGACCTGCACGGCTACGCGGCCGAGGGCTGCACGATGCTGGGCCTTTGCACCATCACCAAGAAGGATACCCGCTGGGGCGAAGAGAAAGAGGAGCAGGTTATGGGCATCCGCTTCCAGCTGAACTGAGGGAGGTGCCGGTATGAACATTGCGGATAAGATGGAGCGAGAGTCCAGGTTGATGACGAAACTCGCATCCTGGATGCAGGCGCACGGAGAGACACTTTCGGATAGGCAGCGGAGCAATGCTTACACCGGTGTCCGAATCCGAGAAATCCGGTGGCGGGGGCATACCTTCCGCATTGTGGATGTGGACGGAATGACCTGTCAGATCGAACGGCTGTAACAGGCAGCCGCAACCATGGAGCCGGGAGGCTCCTTTGGTCGTATATGCACAATGTGGCCCTTCAATCTTTGTGTACATTATGTCCGGATATACCGCAGAATTGACTTGCTATTATTCGGCTTCAGAGTGATATATGTACATGCCGAAAGGCAAACGATAAAGAATTGGGAGGGCAAAAACCATGACGAACGCATACACGATGAGAAACCTGATGGAGCTCGGAAACTACAACACCAGCATCACCCACGAGGCTTTTGAAGCCCACTTCACGAAGACAAAGGAGAGCGTCCGCTTCACCTTCAACGGCTGGGACGGGAAGAGCTACGACGGCGAAAGCCGCAGCGCGAAGGTGATCCGCACCAACCTTCCCGGATACGAAGAAGTCAGGCTGATTAAGGTCGGGAAGCACCTTTGCTACATCGACGAAGACACCAGCATCCTGGAGAAGGCCACCGGCGAAAGGCATCCGGAAGCCAGTTGGCTGGTTGAAGTCGAGAGAGCGTAAGGGGGGCAGGAACATGGCGAGCAGAGCAAGATTAGAAGGGATTTGCGATTACAGGCTTTGGGCCACCGAGGAGCTGATTGAGGCTTACGCCTTCGAGGCTAAGCGGATCAATCAGAAGGATCGGGAAGACGCGCAGCGCCAGATCAAGCGGGAACTGAAGCGCCGCTTCGATGCAACCCTCCGGCTCCTGGATGATGAGCAGACCACGGAGAATCCCAAAGGAACCTACAGATACCTGCTAAATGAATGAAGCAGATGCCCGGCAGGAGACCCGGTAAAGGGTCTTTTGCTCGTAGTAGAAAGCACAGTTATTACCGCCGATATTTGTGTATTATATATCGCAGATATAACTTGCTATTTCCTCCGAGTAGAGTGATATATGTACATGCCGAAGGGCAAACGACAACGAAAACGGAGGAAACCACGATGAAGAAAACCACCTGGATTGTAAAAGCCTACACCGGATACAAGACCGGCTGGCAGGAAATCAAACGCTTTGATAACCCGGCAGACGCAGACAATTGGCTTTGCCGCTACGTCAGAGAAAACGGATACAGCATCACGGATTTCAACATCGTAAGAAAGTAAGGAGGCGGAGACCATGACGATCAACGAAGCGATGAAAACCTACAGACTGCCGAACCCCACCACACCGGAAGACCTCGAATGCCGCTGGAGCAAGGTTTTGAACTTTGGAGACAAGGTTCTCCTTGCCGGATACTACTACAGCGGGAAAGGCAAGCCCTCCTACTTCGGAGCGGTTTATGAGCATCTGGACGATGACATGAGCTGCGAAGGAACCATCGGGCTGAGAGCAGTCAGCAACACTGAATTTGAAGATGACGGCCATGCGATGGCATGGGCGATGAAACAATAAAGCAAGATACAGGCAAAACACCTTACAGGGTCTACGGAGAAATCCGCAGGCTCTTTTCTTTTGTGGATTTTGAAGGAGAGGAGGAATGACCCATGGCGACCAGAGGAAGGAAACCGACGCCGACCGCGATCAAGGAACTGGAAGGAAATCCGGGAAAGCGCAAGATCAATGAAGCCGAGCCAAAGCCGGAGAAGAAAGCGCCTCCGTGTCCGAAGTGGCTGGAGCCGGAGGCAAAGAAGGAATGGCGGCGGCTCTCGAAGCAGCTGGAGCAGATCGGTGTGCTGACCGAGGTTGACCAGGCTGCGTTTGCATCCTACTGTCAGGCCTATGCTAGATGGAAAGAAGCAGAGGAGTTTATCACGCAGCACGGCACGATTGTGAAGACGCCTTCGGGCTACTGGCAGCAGGTGCCGCAGGTCTCCATTGCACAGACCTATCTGAAAATCATGAACAAGATTGCAGAACAGTTCGGCCTGACGCCGTCCTCCAGATCCAGGATCATTGCTGGTGCCGGTGAAAACGCTGGGCCGGGTGATGATATGGAAGATCTGCTGGGAGGGAACTGATGGCGGCGAAAAAGAACAGGCCAGCGGATTATCCCGTTCTGAAGAACTATAAGCCGACGCGCTTCATGCTGCCGGATTCCCACTACGATGAGGCGCTGGCGGACCGTGCCGTCCGGTTTATCGAAAATCTCTGTCATACCAAGGGCCGCTGGAGCGGGAAACCGTTCTGGTTGCTGCCCTGGCAGGAGCAGATCATTCGGGATGTATTTGGCATCGTCCGGGAGGATGGCACGAGACAGTTTCGTACTGCGTATGTGGAAATCCCCAAGAAGAACGGGAAGAGCGAGCTCGCGGCGGCCATTGCCCTGTATCTCCTGTATGCGGACAACGAACCCTCAGCGGAGGTGTACGGCGCGGCGGCCGACCGGCAACAAGCCAGCATCGTCTTTGATGTGGCCAAGCGCATGGTGGAAATGACTCCGGCGCTGCTGAAGCGATCCAAGATCATGGCGGCGACCAAACGTCTGGTGAATTACTCCAACGTAGGCTTTTATCAAGTACTGTCGGCAGAGGTCGGGACCAAGCACGGCCTGAATGTGTCCGGCCTGGTCTTGGACGAGCTGCATGCGCAGCCCAACCGGAACCTGGTGGACGTGCTCACCAAGGGCTCCGGCGATGCCAGAACCCAGCCGTTGTACTTCCTGATCACGACGGCCGGGACGGATCGGAACAGCATCTGCTATGAGTATCACACCAAGGCCAAGGACATTCTAGAGGGCAAGCGCATCGATCCTTCTTTCTATCCGGTCATTTACGGACTGGACGATGGTGAGGACTGGAACGATGAGAAGGCCTGGTACAAGGCGAATCCCTCCCTGGGATATACCATCCAGATCGACCGCGTCCGGGATGCACACCGGGAGGCCATCACGAATCCGGCAGAAGAGAATGTGTTTCGTCAGCTGCGACTGGATCAGTGGGTGGGCAGCGCGGTGGCCTGGATACCGGAGCACATCTATGATCAGGGAGATACGCCCATCGATATGGACGCCCTCAAAGGACGTGAATGTTACTGCGGACTGGACCTTTCCTCTACCTCCGACATCACGGCTTTTGTCATGGTGTTCCCTCCACTGTATGAGGGAGATAAATACATCGTTCTGCCGCACTTCTGGCTGCCGCGTGAGACGCTGGATCTGCGGGTGCGGCGGGATCATGTCCCCTATGATGTCTGGGAGCGGCAGGGCTTGTTCCATGTGACGGAAGGGAACGTGGTTGATTACAACTTCGTGCGAAAGACGATCAACGATCTGAACAAGGAGTTCAATATCAAAGAGATCGGCGTGGACCGATGGAACGCGACACAGCTGATCACTGACCTGGAGGGCGACGGGTTCACCATGGTGCCCATCGGGATGGGCTTTAAGGATATGAGTCCTGGTATGAAGGAGCTGTACAAGCTCCTGCTGGAAGGCAAGATCATCCACGGCGGCAATCCCGTGCTCCGCTGGATGGCAGGGAATGTGGTCGCCGAGATCGACGCAGCAGAGAACATCAAGCCCAGCAAGAAAAAGAGCACGGAGAAGATTGACGGCATCGTTGCCTGGATCATGGGTCTGGATCGGGCGATCCGCCATGAGCAGCAGGGCAGCGTATATGATGACCCGGAGCATGGGCTGTGGGTTTTCTGAGAATGGAGGAAATGAAGATGGACTGGAGAGAATGGTTCGGGTTCAGCAAGCCGAGGGACGCTCCCAAAACGGAGCCGCCAAAGATCGAAGATAACGTCCGGGATTCGGGCGGTATTTTTGTTTTCGGGCAGACACTCAGCGGGGAGCGGGTGGATGAGAAGTCCGCCATGCAGATTGCGACAGTGTACGCCTGTGTGCGGCTCCTGGCAGAGACGGTGGCAAGCCTGCCGCTTCACCTGTACAAGTTCACCGAGAAGGGTGACGGAAAAGAAAAAGCCACCGAGCACCCACTGTATAAGATCCTGTACCGGCAGGCCAATCCGGAGATGACGAGCTTCTCCTTCCGGGAAGCCATGATGACGCATCTGCTCCTGTGGGGCAATGCCTACGCGCAGATTGTGCGGGACGGTAAGAACGGCATCCTGGGATTATATCCGCTGCTCCCTGAAAACGTGGAGATCGATCGGGCGGAGAACGGAGAGCTCTTTTATACCTACCATGCTTACACGGATGAAGTTCCAGGTGAGCATGATAAAGATATCATTTTCCAGCGCGACGAAATCCTGCACATCCCCGGTCTCGGTTTCAATGGCCTGGTTGGCTTTTCCCCCATCGCCATGATGAAGAATGCCCTCGGCACAACGCTGGCGGTGGAGAAATACGGCAGTTCCTTCTTCAAGAACGGGGCTCAACCGGCCGGTGTGCTGGAGCATCCGGGTGTGCTGAAGGACCCGCAGAAGATCCGGGATAACTGGATGAACGCCTATGGCGGTGCAGGGAATGCCCACAAGGTGGCTGTGCTGGAAGAGGGCATGGCATATAAACCGATCAGCCTGCCTCCGGAAGACAGTCAGTTCCTTTCCACCCGAGAGTTCGGTGTGGAAGAGATCTGTCGCATCTTCCGTGTGCCTCCGCATATGGTCCAGGACCTCAAGCGGGCGACCTTCAACAACATCGAGCATCAGTCCATTGATTTTGTGATGCACACGATAATGCCCTGGCTGGTCCGGATCGAGCAGGCCATTATCAAGGATGTGCTGATCGAGGAAGAGCAGGACACCTACTTCCCCAAGTTCAACGTGGACGGCCTTATGCGCGGCGACTATAAGTCCCGCATGGACGGCTATGCGGTGGGCTTCTCCAATGGTTTCCTGTCGCCCAATGATATCCGGCGACTGGAAAATATGGATCTGATCCCGGCTGAAGAAGGCGGGGACGATTACTACCTGAACGGCAGCTACACAAAGCTCAAGGATGCCGGATCTGCCTATGGCGTAAACCAGGTGGCGGAGCAGGAGAAACAGCATGCCGAAGAGTCGGAAGAGCCCGAGACAGACACACCGGAGGAAGAGCCCGGCGAGGAACAGGAGGAGCAGCGTGAAAGCAAAAACGCAGCTCAGCGCCATGCTCAGCGCAAGGCACAGAGAAGAGGAGGAAACTGAAAGTGATGAAGTTTTGGAACTGGATTCACGATGACTCTGGCGGCAGGGTGCTCCGCCTGGAAGGACCGATTGATTCGGAATCCTTCTGGGGCGATGAGATTACACCGCAGATGTTCCGTGATGAACTGTATGCGGAAGAGGGGGATATCACCCTGTGGGTCAACAGCCCTGGCGGCAACGTATTTGCTGCGGCGGAGATCTACACCATGCTGCGGGATTACCCCGGCAACGTGACTGTGCGGATTGCCAGTATTGCGGCCTCAGCTGCTTCCGTGGTGGCTATGGCCGGAAATGTAGTGCAGATGTCTCCCACGGCCTTGATCATGATCCACGATCCTTCCACGATTGCCATGGGCAACGCCAAGGATATGGAAAAGGCCATCACGACCCTGAATGAAGTCAAGGAGAGCATCATCAATGCCTATGCCTTTAAGACCGGCCTGACTCGAAACCGCATCAGTAAACTCATGAGCGATGAGACCTGGCTCAATGCCAAGAAGGCAGTGGAGCTGGGCTTTGCCGATGAGATTCTCTTTGAGAATAAAACCAGGACGGATGAAGAGCCGGAGGAACCGGTCGAGGAAGATCCGGAAAAGGAGGAAGGCGGAGATGAAGGCAAAGAAGGCGGCGAAGAAGAAAAGAAGAAGCCCTTCCAGCTGGGGAATGCCATGTGGCAGTTCTCGTCCCGGCTCATGGGAGAAACCATTCTTAACCGAATCGGCGCGGAATGCAAACCTAAAGGCGAAGAGCCTGAACCGGAAGCCGGAGATCCGACACCGGAACCTGCCGAGGCAGGGGTGACTGATTCCTCAGTAGAGGAGAAGCCCAAAGCGCCGTTGATCGGTCTGGACGGCAAAACTGAAGACGGCGCGATGCCGTATGAAATCCTGAAAGACAAGCTGGAGTGGCTGAGATGATGCTGCCCCGGCTTTCTTTATGCCCCAAAAACAATGACGACCGGAGCGTATCTCCGGAGAAAGAGGTATCTCATGAATAAGATTATGGAACTGCGCAATAAGCGCAATACCCTCTGGGAGCAGACCAAGAATTTCCTGGAGGAGCATCGCGGCGACAACGGCCTCGTGGAGGCTTCCGCTGTCGAGCAGTACAACAAGATGGCTGCGGACGTGCAGGCCCTCGGCGCGGAGATCGAGCGCCTGGAGCAGCAGGCGGCTTTCGATGCCCAGCTGTCCCAGCCCACTACGCATCCCGTCACCAACAAGCCCATGACCCGCAAGGCGGAGAATGTGGCTCCGACCGCGACCGACGAGTACGCCGGTGCCTTCTGGAATATGATCCGCAACCAGGGTGACCAGTTCGCGGTCCGCAACGCCCTGTCTGTGGGCGAGGACACCGAGGGCGGCTATACCGTGCCTGACGAGTTCGAGCACAAGCTCATTCAGGCGCTGGAGGAGAATAACATCTTCCGTCAGCTGGCGACCGTCATCCGCACCAACAGCGGTACCCGCAAGATCCCTATCGCCAACGATACCATGGAGGCGCAGTGGATCGATGAGGGCGAGGAGATCCCCGAGACCAACACCAAGTTCGGTCAGACCACTCTGTCCGCTTACAAGCTGGGCACCATGATCAAGATCTCCAACGAGCTCCTGCATGACTCCGCCTTCGATCTGGCTTCCTACATCGCGGCCCGCTTCGGTGTGTGCATGGGCAATGCCGAGGAACGTGCTTTTTTCACCGGCGACGGCGATAAGAAGCCCCTGGGCATCCTGGCGGATGTCGGCGGCGCGGAACTGGGCGTGACGGCTACGGCGGAGGACATCGTGACCTTCGATGAGATCTTCGATCTCTACTACAGCCTGAAGTCCCCGTATCGCCGTAGCGCCCAGTTCGTTTGCAACGAGACCCTGCTCCTGCAGCTGATGAAGCTGAAGGACAAGAACGACAACTACATCTGGAAGCCTTCTCTGGATGTGGCCAAGCCCGATACCATCCTGGGCCGCCCGATCCGCACCAGCTCCTTCATGCCCGGCATCGCCAAGGGCGAGAAGGTTCTGCTGTTCGGCGACCTCAAGAACTACTGGGTCGCTGACCGCCAGAACCGCACCTTCCGCCGTCTGAACGAGCTGTATGCCCGTACCGACCAGGTCGGCTTCCTGACCACCCAGCGTGTGGACGGTCGTCTGATCCTGCCCGAATCCGTGAAGGTGCTGAAGATGGCCGGTACCAAGACCGTCAATACTACTCCGACCACTGATCCGGACGAAGGCGCGAACGGCTGATCGTAAAAGGGGGCTGGGGAAGTGCCTCAGCTCCCTGACTCTTTGGGAGGAGGCTTTGGATATGAGTCTGATTACCCTGGCTGAAGCCAAATCGTATCTGCGGGTGGACAGCGGCATGGATGACGACCTGATCATCAGCCTCCTGTCTTCCGCAGAGAAGCTGGTCACGGATATTGCCCGGATGACAGCGGCAGAGTGGTGCGCGGTGTGTACAGATGAGGCTGTGACCATTCGCGGCACAGACCTTGATGCGGCAGAGACAGCACAGCTGAAAGCGCTCCTGACCTCCGCTGTTTACTTTTCACTTGGATATCTGTATGAGCACCGGGAGGAAGCAGACCATCACGATCTGGTGATGACGCTCCGGAATCTTCTGTCCTCTGTGCGTGAGGGGGTGTTCTGATGGAGCGAAAGATCGCAAGATTCAATGTAAAGATCACCTTCCAGAAAAACACGGTGTATGAGGATGCGTATAAAAACCAGCGGACCCGCTGGGAGGATTTCTTTACCTGCCATGCCTATGCCAGCACGTTTAGTGGGGATGAGAGCAGAGGGGAAGTGACCTACGAGAACAGGACGGTGACTTTTGAAACGCGTGCATGTTCGGAGCTTACGCCTGTAAACTCTAAGGAATACCGAATCCTGTTTAAAGGTGAGGCCTACGATCTTGAGTATGTGGACCCGATGAATTACCAGAACAGGACGATGAAATTCAAAGCCAGACGGGAGGTGCGGCTAGATGGGCAAGAAGGTAACAATTGATCAGATGGCTAGCGAGATCGAAAAGCAGCTGGATGAGTACAGAGATCTGACAAGCACCCAGGTGAAGAAGGCAGTGAAGGATGCCGGGAACACGGTAAAGAAGCAGATCAGCGCGACCGCACCGGTAAAGTCCGGACGGTATGCAAAAAGCTGGCGCAGCAAAACTACCATGGAGACTTCATCCAAGCTTGAGGTGACGGTATATTCTCCCAGCCGGTATATGCTGGCGCATCTGCTGGAGAATGGCCATGCCAAACGCGGCGGCGGCAGGGTGCGGGCGATCCCGCATATCGCACCTGCAGAGGAAGCCGGGGAAGAAAAGCTGGTGGCAGATATTGAGCGGACATTAAGGAGCAATTAGGGGAGGTGCGCATGACTTATCAGGATATCGTGGATCTGGCAGAGGAAGCAGGCCTTCCCTGTGCCTATGACCACTTTGCAGAGGGCCAGTCACCGGATCCGCCTTTTTTGCTTTTCCTGCTTCCTGGGGATGATAACTTCTCTGCAGATGGAAAGCCGTATCTGAAGGTGACGGTCATTCATTTTGAGCTGTATACGGATTTTAAAGATCCGGAGCTTGAAAAACGTATCGAAGCCGTGCTGGAAGGGCACGACATTTTTTATGACAAGAGCGAAGTATGGATCGAATCGGAGAAGCTATACGAGGTGCTCTACGAAATGGAGTTAGCTTATGAGTAAGAATAAGGTCAAATACAACCTGAAAAACGTTCATGCTGCCAAGCTCACCAAGAATGGTGATGGGACGTTTACGTATGCCGCTCCTCAGGCGATCCCGGGCGCCGTTTCCCTGTCGCTTGATGCAGAGGGTGAATCCTCTCCGTTCTATGCGGACGGTATCGTGTATTTCCGTACCACATCCAATAACGGATACAGTGGTGATCTTGAAATTGCCCTGATCCCTGAATGGTTCCGTACGGAGATCCTCAAAGAGATCAAGGACAGCAAAGGCGTGCTGGTGGAAACCAACACCAATACCGAGTCGGTATACTTTGCGCTGCTCTTTGAGTTTGACGGCGACGTGCATGGCATTCGTCACGTGATGTATAACTGCACGGCATCCCGTCCTTCCATCGAATCTGAGACGAAGGAAGAGAATATCGAACCGAATACGGAAACGCTGTCCCTTACAGCGGATCCGAGAGAAGACGGTCTTGTGAAGTCCCGTACCGGTGATGACACGGATTCTGGAACCTACCAGAACTGGTACAACGCAGTGTATGTGCCGACGCTGACCGAGGAAGAGGAGTCTGGCGGACAGGGCTAAAAGCGATCATTAGAGGCGGGGGTATTCCTCGCCTCTTCGTACATTTTTCAGGAGGAAGAAAGCATGTTACAGAAAACAGTAGAAGTATGCGGCAAAGAGGTAAAGTTCCGGTCTTCAGCGACTGTGCCGCGTCTTTATAGGATGAAATTCGGGCGAGATATTTTTAAGGACTTATCCAAGCTTGAGAAAGCATATAAGGAGAAGCAGGGAAAGGGCGATGAGGAGAGTGATGGCTTTGAAATCGAGGACCTGGAGATCTTCGAGAACGTAGCTTATATCATGGCCTTTCATGCGGATCCTTCTATTTCGGGCACCATTGAAGAGTGGCTGGAAGATTTTGAGATGTTCTCTATCTATGAAATCCTTCCGGAGATCTTGGAGCTGTGGGGAACCAACCTGATCACGGATGTGCAGGCTAAAAAAAACTTCAAGCAAGTAGCCGGGAAATGACGACAGCGCTGTTTATGCTTCGATGCGTAGAAATCGGGATATCCATTTCTGATCTGGATCTGCTTACGATCGGAATGGTACTTGATATCTGGACAGAGAAGGGCAACGATTCCGTGAAATATGCACGGGTTGCCGGACAGGCTGAGTTCGACAAATTTTAACAAGATACTGCCTCGTTGGGATAGACCCAGCGAGGCAGTTTTCGTACATGGAGGAAGACTATGGAGATAATCTGCAATGTCTGCAGGAAGCGGGCAGAAATAGAAGAGCCAAAGATCCGGACGGAGGGCGATCTTGAGATTCAGTACGTGGGCTGTCCCTCCTGTGGTCAGGAGTACATCGTATCGGTGACGGATGCGGAGCTCCGAGGGGGCGTGGAGAAATACATTAAACGGCTCCAGGCGATAAAAACCGGAAAGATGAATCCACATTTCTACCGGGAGACAGAAAGGCTCCATAAAGAGAACACCAGAAGGTGCCGGGAGCTTATACAGGTTTATCTGGGCTTGGAATAGCACACATGAAATAGTACGGGAAGGAGGTGCGCACATTGGCAGGATCCAGAATCAAGGGCATAACTGTTGAGATCTCCGGCGAGACTACCGGTCTTGATAAAGCCCTAAAGAGTGTCAACTCTTCAATCAAAACAACGCAGACCCAGCTGAAAGATGTGGAGCGTCTCTTAAAGCTTGATCCTTCAAATACAGAACTTCTTTCTCAGAAGCAAAAGCTCTTAAAAGAGGCGATCGGCGATACCAAAGAAAAGCTTGATGCATTAAAGACTGCACAGGAACAGGCAAAGAAGCAGCTTGAGAGCGGTGATCTAGGACAGGATAAATATGATGCCCTGCAGCGGGAAATCGCTGAGACTGAGCAGGAGTTAAAGAAACTCGAATCCCAGGTTTCTACTACCTACGCAAAGCTTGAGACACTGGATGCTGTTGGAAAGAAATGGGAGAGCGCAGGAAATACGATCTCCGGGGTAGGACAGAAGCTTCTTCCGGTAACTGGTGCGATTGCGGCGGTTGGTGTAGCTGCTGTTAAGACAACGGCGGACTTTGATTCTTCCATGAGCCAGGTATCGGCCATTTCCGGAGCCACAGGAAAGGACTTTGATGACCTTCGTGCCAAAGCCCGTGAAATGGGAAGCAAGACGAAGTTCTCCGCGTCTGAGGCTGCGGATGCCATGACCTATATGGCGATGGCAGGCTGGAAAACCGAGGACATGCTGGACGGTGTTGAAGGCATCATGAACCTTGCAGCAGCTTCCGGTGAGGACCTGGCAACGACCTCGGATATCGTGACGGATGCACTGACCGCTTTTGGCCTTGAGGCAAAGGATTCCGGGCACTTTGCGGATATCCTGGCATCCGCGAGCTCAAATGCCAATACGAATGTCTCCATGATGGGTGAGACATTCAAATATGCGGCGCCTGTTGCAGGTGCCCTTGGATATAAGGCAGAGGACGTTGCCATTGCCATCGGTCTCATGGGTAACTCTGGTATCAAGGCTTCCCAGGCTGGTACAGCCCTTAGGACGCTCTTTACCAACATGGCCAAGCCTACGGATACGGTAGCAGCTGCCATGGATAAGCTTGGCGTTTCTCTTGACGACGGCAACGGCAACATGAAGTCCTTTAAGGAAGTCATGGATGATCTTCGGGCAGGCTTTGGCGAGCTTAAGATGCCTGCCAGTGAGGTGGAGGCTGCTGTTGCCAAGCTGGATGCCCAGTTTGAAGCGGGCGAGCTTACTGAGTCTCAGTATGCTGCGGCAAGTGCAGAGCTGATGGAGAGGGCTTACGGAGCAGAAGGTGCCCTAAAAGCAGAAGCTGCCGCATCCCTTGCTGGAAAGATGGGTCTTTCGGGTCTTCTGGCAATCGTCAACGCCTCTGATGAAGACTATGAAAAGCTGACGGAAGCTATTTATAACTGTGACGGCACGTCACAACAGATGGCGGAGACCATGCAGGATAACCTGGCTGGTCAGCTCACAATTCTGAAATCGCAGCTTCAGGAACTTGCCATTTCCTTCGGGGACATCCTGGTTCCGATTATTCGAAAAGTTGTATCTCACGTGCAGGACTTTGTCGATAAGCTAAACGGCATGAGCGATGCACAGCGGGAGACGATCATAAAGGTACTGGCGTTTGTTGCGGCACTTGGACCGCTTCTGATCATTATCGGAAAGACGATCTCGACCGTTGGCACGGCCATGCAGGGCTTTTCAAAGCTCGGCAAAGGCGTGCTAAAGGTATCTACTGCAGTAAAAAATGCTGGCGGTGCCATGGGACTTTTAAGCAAAGCGATCGGCTTCTTGACTTCTCCCATCGGCATTGTCATAGGTATCGTTGCCGTGCTGGTGGCAGCTTTCGTGCATCTATGGCGTACAAATGAAGAGTTCCGGGACAAGGTGACGGCGATCTGGAATCGGATCAAAGAGGTTTTTTCCGGTTTCGTTGAAGGAATCAAAGAGAGACTGGGTGCGCTGGGCATCGATTTTCAATCGATCACAGAAACCATAAAGAAGATCTGGGACGGCTTCTGCAATCTGCTGGCACCGGTGTTTACGGGTGCATTTGAGGCGATTGCATCTGTCCTGGAAGCGGTTCTAGGTATCATTACCGGTCTTCTTGATGTGTTTATCGGGGTCTTTACCGGGAACTGGGATCAGGCCTGGACCGGTATAAAGGAGATCTTCTCCAGCATTTGGAACGGCATCACAGGAGTGCTCACAGCTGCGGTAAATATCCTGAAAGGGATCGCAGATACATTCTTGTCGTGGTTTGGAACAGACTGGAATACGGTATGGGGGAATATCAAAGCCTTCTTTGAGGGAATCTGGAATGGTATCGTATCGTTTTTCACCGGTGTGTGGAACGGAATCAAAACGATGGTATCAACCGCGCTTAGTGCAATCCAGACTGCAATTTCAACTGCATGGAATGCTGTAAAAACGACCGTCGAGACTGTTCTGACTGGAATCAAAACAGCTGTGACGACCGCGTGGGAGGCAATTAAAACAGCCGTTTCCACTGCGGTGAATGCGATCAAAACGACTGCCACTACCGTATGGAATGCTATTAAAACAACCGTAACGACTGTGATGAGCGGCATCAGCCTGGCCGTTACGACTGCCTGGAACGCCATCAAAACAGCAGTCACTACGGTGGTCAATGCTATCAAAACGGTTATCACAACTGTTTGGAACGCGATAAAAACAGCGGTTACGACTTCGGTCAATACTACGAAAACAACAGTCACAACGGTTTGGAATGCGATCAAGACCACTGTTACAACCGTGGTCAATGCCATCAAGACCACGATTACCACAGTCTGGAATGCGATCAAAACGACCATTACGACGGTAGTGAATGCCATTAAGACCTCGATTACCACGGTATGGAATGCGATCAAAACGACGATCACGACGGTGATGAACGCCATTAAGACCACGATTACCACGGTATGGAATGCGATCAAAACGACGATCACGACGGTGGTGAACGCCATAAAGACGACGATCACCACGGTTTGGAATGCGATTAAAACCACAGTAACAACCGTGGTTAATGGAATTAAAACGACAGTAACGACGGCTTGGAATGGTATCAAGACATCTGTGACTACAACGATGAACGGCATCAAATCCGGAGTCACAAGTGCCTGGAACGGGATTAAATCTGGTATATCCAGTGCGGTCAATGGCGTTAAGAGCACGGTCTCCAGCGTTTTCAATAGTATAAAGAGTACCGCGTCAAGTGTGTGGAACAGCATAAAAAGTACGATGACCTCACCGATCGAAACAGCAAAAAGTACGATCAGCAATGCGATCAGCAGCATCAAAGGGCTCTTTAATTTCAGTTGGAGCTTGCCGCATCTTAAACTGCCGCATTTTTCGTGGTCATGGTACGATGTGGGCGGTATTATCAGTTTGCCGAGCATCTCAGTCAGCTGGTATAAGAAGGCTATGAATAATCCTATGCTGCTGGATTCCGCAACGATCTTCGGTATGAACGGCAAGGGGCTGCTAGGCGGCGGAGAAGCCGGAAGTGAGATGATCATAGGCGTACAGACCCTTATGGATTCGATCCGTCAGGCGGTAGCTGGTCTTGTGATGGGAACGACGAATATCAACTACGGCGGGGTAACGGTCAATGTCTACAGCCAGCCGGGCCAGGATATTTCGGAGCTTGCAGATGTAATAGAAGAGCGGATCAACAACAACGTGTTTAGAAGGAAGGCGACATTTGCTTAAGGGCGGTGCCGCCTTTTCCATCGGGAAGGAGGCAGAGCGATGCACCTGCTGACGTATAACGGAAAAGCCTCCAGTGATTTCGGTGTCGTCATTTCAGGGCAGGATACCTGGAAGAAGGCATCGCCGGATCTGGAGAGGGTGAAGATCCCTGGCAGAAACGGGGAACTGATCCTGACAAATAAAAGATACAACAACGTAGATATCCCTTATCAGTGCGGGATCATCCGAAACTTCGATGTTAATTATACGGGCTTTATCAATCACCTGTTATCAGATCCCGGCTACCACAGACTTGAGGATTCCTACCATCCGACCGTTTACCGGATGGCAGTCTTCGAAGCGGAAACGGCGCCGGACATGACAGCGCTTAATGCGCAGGGAACGTTTACCATCACGTTTTCCTGTAAGCCACAGATGTATTTAAAAAGCGGAGAGTTAAAGCAGGAGATCGTCAATGGCGGTGTGATCTATAACCCGACAAGGCATGATGCGAGACCGCTGATCCGTGTATATGGTACCGGGGAATTATATATCGGCGATCAGCTGATCCGGATCACAGAGTGTAACAGCCATACAGATATCGACTGTGAGCTGCAGGAAGCCTATAAGGATACCGTCAACTGCAATGACAAGATTGAGCTTGAAGATGATGATTTTCCGTCGCTCCCTCCGGGGAGAACGACGATCACCTATAACGGGAGTATTTACAGAGTAGAGATCACACCACGCTGGTGGATGCTGTAACGGGAAGGAGGTGCCCATGAAACCGATTCTTTATGAGGCGGATGAAACGCAGTTTAAATCGAACGGTATGGGACGCCTTTCCGATGCGATCAGCTGCAAGGTAGTAGAAGAACGTAACGGCCAGTATGAGCTGGAAATGAAGTATCCGGTCACCGGAATCCACTATAACGATCTCTGTGAGGAGCGCATTATTGCATCCCGCCATGACGATACCGATGATATTCAGCCGTTTCGCATTTACAAAATCACCCGTCCGATGAACGGACAGGTGGAGGTGAACGCAAGGCATATCAGTTATCAGCTTTCAAAGGTCACGGTTATGCCGATGGCAGCGAATAGCTGCGCTGGGGCCCTTGCCGCCATGAAGGAGAACTCGGTCGGGGACAATCCATATGAGTTTTGGACGGATAAAAACGTAGATGGACCATTTCGGATTACGCAGCCGGTATCCTTCCGATCTTACCTTGGCGGTACAGCTGGCTCTATTCTGGATGTTTATGGTACAGGTGAGTACGAATGGGATAAGTATACTGTAAAGTTTCATAGACACAGAGGATCTGATTCGGGGGTGACAATCCGTTACGGAAAGAATCTCACTGATGTAAAGAAGATCACAGACTCCTCCGGGATCTGGACCGGGATCGTACCTTTTTGGTACGGACTTGATGAGAATGAATCGGAGATCCTGGTGACACTGCCGGAAAAGGCTGTGTATGCAGAAACGGCAGGAGACTACGCATATAAGATGGTCATCCCGATTGATTTCTCCGGAAGCTTTGAGTCAGTGCCGACGGTGGAGCAACTGCGGGAAACAGCAGGCGCCTATGTCAGAAACAATGCGGATACAGCGATCCCTTCATCAATCGATGTATCCTTTGTAAATCTCTGGCAGACAGAAGAGTATAAGAACGTCGCTCCGCTGCAAAGGCTCAGGCTTTGTGATACGGTGACGATCCATCATCGGACGCTTGGGGTTGAGAATAAGGCAAAGATCGTATCCGTCACCTACGATGTGTTGCTGGAACGTTACTCCACGATGACCATCGGTGAGGTAAGGACCTCCCTTGGTGAGGCGATCCAGTCTGCGGTGGCTGAAGCAAACAGAAATGATGTGGCAACATTAACATCGATGGAGCTTGCGATCCGGCATGCGACGGATCTGCTTGCAGGTGTCCTGGGCGGCCATTTCCGCTTGCTGCAGAACGCAAGCGGCCAGCCGACAGGCTTTGTGGTGATGGATACCACAGATACCGAGACAGCGACAAAAGTATTGCGTGTAAGCACAGCGGGGGTCCAGTATTCCACGGCGGGATATACCGGATCATACACAACCATCTGTACGCTGGATGGAAAGATCTCAGCTTCAGCCATAAAGACCGGAAGCTTTGATGCCTCACTGATCAAGACGGGTGTGCTGAATGCAACCCTTATGACCGCAGGTATTCTGAAGGCCTCCAGAGGAAACAAGGAGCGCTTCTATGTAGACTTTGGTACGGGAACCGTACGGATCGTGGCAGACTCCTTTGCAATGGCAAACGGAGATACGATAGAAACGGTCGCAGCGCAGGCGGCCAGTGATGCACTTGCCGAGGCGCTTTTCGATGCTGTTTCTGGCGAGGTCGGAGATGTGCTTCCGGCAGCTGTTAACAGCGCTGTTGCGGCAGCAGTTCCTTCAGCAGTAAACGCAGCAGTTCCATCGGCAGTAAGTGCAGAGGTTGAAAGCCAGCTTCCCTCAGCCGTTTCAGATGCTGTGGGTGATGCTGTCCCTGCAGCGGTTAATACTGCCGTTGCTACTGCGGTCCCGACAGCTGTAAATGCGGCGGTGCCATCAGCGGTAAGTGAAGAGGTAAACGCGGCAGTACCCGTAGCAGTGGCGGCGGCCATGTCTACGCTGCCGCTGGATCTATTTGGGAGCGGCACGATCGGCGAGGAAGGAAGCTGCAGCATTCCGATTGACGAAGGCTTCGATGCGACCACGGTCTACTACGTGTTTCTGCAGAAGGAAGGCGAGGGTGATCTGTGGGTTGCGGCAAAAGCAGCTGATAGTTTTACGGTCCGGGGCACTCCCGGGCTTCTGTTTGCCTGGAACCTAAAATACAGGGCACCAGATGAGGAGGAATAAGCCATGCTTACTTATTATCATCCACTCGATGTAGTGCCGGGCGGCGTGCAGCCAGTCATTCATGTCAGCCAGGGCGATACCAACACACGTATTGCTTTTGAGCTGATTGCAAGAACAGGAAACTTTTTTCTGCAGGGCAGCACGGGCGTAGTCGTGCAGGGCAGACGTTCAGATGGCCGGAAGGTGTCAGCGCCTGCATATGTGAATGGTAGCCGGGTGTATGTCACACTGACAGCTGATCTGACAGAGACTGCTGGAAAAGGGCACTATGAAGTATCCCTTACGAAGTCCGGCAAAACACTCGGAACAGGAAATTTCATCTTGATGGTAGAGAAGAGACCATAGGAAGGAGAACGGCATGATCACACACACCCTTGATCTGGATGTCGTACCGGGCAGTGTGCCTGTGGTGGTGCACGTCAGCCAGTACGATGATGATGTAAGGATTATATTCAATCTGTACGCCAGCACCGGCGTACTTAATATTGAGCAGAATTCCACGGTGGCGATCCGTGGCACCAAGCCGGATGGCAATGGTATCTCGGTGGACTGCACGCTGGATGGATCGGCGGTAACGGTTGATTTGACGCAGCAGATGACGGCGGTGGCGGGATACGCCATCTTTGAGCTGACGCTGTACCAGAATAACCATGAGATGAACACGGCAAACTTCATCCTGGATGTGGAGCGGGCTGCTTTTGATAAAGACACACTTGGATCTGATTCCGTGATCCGGGAGCTTGTCAACGTTATCGATCGAACAGATGAAATCATTGCAGCGGCAAGACAGTCTGATAATGCAATGGAGCAGATTGCGGCGATTGGTGAGGCGGTGGCTGAATCGGAGGACAGAGCGCATCAGTATGCAGATGCTGCCCAGCAGGCATCCGAAGATACAACGGCCACAAAGACGGCTGCAGAGGAATCCATCGCTGAGAAACTCGCTGATGCGATGGAGCAGATCCAGCACAAGCAGGATGCAATCCTGCAGGTGACGACAGCCGCAGATGAACTGGCAGCACAGGCTCTGCAGAATTCATCCAACACCATGAATGAAGTGGATGCTTTTGCTTCCCGGATGGACGATTTCGAGCGAATTGCAGAGGCGATTAGTCTCAGGGCGGATACTTTCTGTGACGAACTTGAGGTCGATGATAACGGCATGGTCTGGATCTTAAATAACGGGATGCGCATTGCTGGCCCTTATGGTCCCTTTGCTGGTTCCGGTGGCGGAGGAGGCGGCGGACAAGGTGGAAACGCTGCTACACTTACGGTATCCAATGAGACCGGCTGGCTGTCAAAGACGATCGCGGATGGCGATTCCTGTGTTGTTACGATCAACTGGGAGTCGATCGAAGATACGATGCCGACAGGCAATGGCTCTCTTCGAATCACCTCAGGCGGAACTGTCCGGGCAGTACTTGACGTGGCCCAGGGGCAGATAAGTCTTGACCTTGCACCGTACCTGTCTGTCGGCGCTAATGCGGTGAGACTGACGATCTCGGATGTATACGACAACAACCGGACGATCACCTTTAACGTAACGGTGGTATCGATCTCGATCAGTTCTACCTTTGATCCGTCCACGCCTTATACCGGGCCGATCATGTTCCCGTATACACCGGTGGGCTCCGTAAGGAAAACAGTATATTTCCTGCTGGACGGTGTGGAGATCGGAAACACACAGACGACAGTATCCGGCAGACAGCAGACCTTCGTGATCCCGCAGCAAAGTCACGGCATGCATACCTTCCAGGTTTATTTTGAAGCGGATATCAACGGGCAGATCGTTCGTTCCAACGAGCTCTACTTCGAGATCATTGCGCTGGAGGCACTCAATGAAACTCCGATTATCTCATCTAGTTTCAATCTGGCAGAGGTGACGCAGTACACAGCGATTCCCTTTACCTATACGGTCTACAGCCCGGCATCCATGATGTCGGATGTTGTGCTGTATCTGAATGGAAATCAGATCGCGGAGCACAGCGTTGACAGGACCCAGCAGGTCTACACTTACCGGGCGATCGAAGTGGGAACTGTCACCTTTAAGGTGGAATGCGGAGAAGTCTCCAGGTCCTTTACCGTCACGATCACAGAATCGGAGATCGAGGTGGAGGCAGAGGAGGACAGCCTGGTGCTATATCTGACCTCTTCTGGAAGATCAAATGCCGAGACCACGAAAGATGTCTGGAAGTACGGCAGCATTAAGTCAGAGCTTACCGGCTTTAACTTCACCTCGGATGGGTGGCAGAGAGACTCGGAGGGCACGACGGTCCTTCGTGTAGCCGGTGATGCCAGGGTGACGATACCCTATAAGATCTTTGGCACGGATTTTCGTAATGCCGGAAAAACCATCGAGCTTGAGTTCGCGACCAGGATGGTCATGGACTACGATGCGGTGATCTTATCCTGTATGTCTGAAGGCCGTGGCCTTTATATGACGGCTCAGAAGGTTCAGATGAATTCCGAGCAGTCAGAAATTTCGATGCAGTTTAAAGAGGACGAGCATGTCCGTGTCGCGTTTGTCGTAGAGAAGAGAACCAAAAACCGCCTCATCTACTGCTATATCAATGGCATTATGAGCGGCGTGGTACAATACCCGGCTGATGATGACTTTGCCCAGACAACGCCTGTTGATATCACTATCGGGTCCAATGACTGCACCATCGATCTGTATTGTATCCAGGTCTACGACAATGACCTGACAAGGCACCAGATCCTTACGAACTGGGTGGCAGATACGCAGGTGGTGGATGATATGCTCTCCCGATACAAGCGTAACCAGGTATACGACGATTATGGTGCGATCATAGCAGCAAACCTTCCGGCAGACCTTCCGTACCTTGTACTGGAGGCGCCTGAGCTTCCGCAGTATAAGGGCGATAAGAAGACCATCTCCGGGCGGTATGTGGATCCCGTCACACCGACGAGGAATTTCACCTTTACCGGAGCTCAGTTTGATGTTCAGGGTACTTCTTCACAGTATTATGAGCGGAAAAACTATAAGGGCAAATTCAAAGAAGGATTTCTTATGGCTAGCGGCAGGACGCAGGACACCTATCAGCTGCGGGATGATTCCATCCCGGTGGCAACGTTCTGCTTTAAGGCGGACGTTGCTTCTTCGGAGGGTGCGAACAACGTAGAACTGGTGCGTCTTTACAATGACGCCTGCACTTATAAAACACCGGCACAAAAGACGGATGCCAGAGTGCGACAGGGGATTGATGGTTTTCCGATCGTCATCTTTTGGACCAATACGGATACCGGAGAGACGATGTTTATCGGGAAATACAACTGGAATAATGATAAGTCGACGGAGGAGACTTTCGGCTTCCAGGAAGATGACGAGTCATGGGAAGTAAAGAACAACACCGGCGACAGAGTTCTGTATAAAAGCGCAGACTACACCGGCAGCGACTGGCTCAATGACTTTGAGGCCAGGTTCCCGGATACAGAGCCAGCCTATGAAGATCCGGCGCAGTTGCAGGCTTTTGCTGAGTGGATCGTTCAGACCGATACGGAGCGGGCGACAAACGAGGCGCTGCCTGAGCCGGTAACTTATGGTGGGGTTGAGTATGCTGCAGATACAGCAGACTACCGCCTGGCAAAGTTTAAGGCTGAGATCGGAAACTATGTGGAGCTTCAGAGTGCAGAGTTTTATTATCTCTTCACCGAGCTCTTCCTCATGGTCGACTCCCGGGCCAAGAATATGTTCCCGTCCTTTATGGGAACAGAAGTCGTGCAGTAAGAAAGGAGGATACCTGTTTTGGCAATCAAAAAGAAGATTGTATTCCTGCCGTATGATTTTGATACAGCGATCGGAATCAACAATGAGGGTGCGCTGGTGTTCTCCTATAACCTGGAGGATATCGATCAGACAGAGGGCGGCGCCGACATCTTTAACGGGCAGCAGAGTGTGTTATGGAAAAACATGCGGGCTGCCTTTTTTGATGAGATGAAGGCGATGTATCAGAGCCTCCGGTCAACCGGGGCTCTTTCCTATGACAAGGTTGAGCGGATGTTTGAAGAGCATCAGGAGAAGTGGCCGGAGGCAGTCTTTAACGAGGATGCCTGGTTTAAATACCTGGCGCCACTGGTGGAGAAGGGCAATGCGTCATATCTTTCCATGTTGCAGGGCTCAAAGGCAGAGCAGCGAAAGTGGTGGCTTTATAACCGGTTCCGCTATATTGACTCCAAGTACAATGCAGGTGATGCCTTAACAGACGTCATCACGGTCCGTGGGTATGAGAAGTCTGATATCACGGTAACGCCATACGCGGATGTGTATGCGTCGATCAAGTATGGCTCCTATCTGGTACAGACCAGGGCGAAGAGGAACCATGCATACACACTTGTCTGCCCGCTCGATAACGTAAACGATACTGAAATCTATATTTACAGCGCCAGCCAGCTTGCCTCCGTGGGTGATCTGTCTGGCCTTTTGGTTGGTTACGCAGACTTTTCCAGAGCCACCAAGCTGCAGAGCCTAAAGCTGGGTGATGGAAGTGCAAGCTATAGCAATGGCAACCTGACAGAGTTGTACCTTGGCAATAACGAGCTTCTGCGGTCGATCGATATCAGGAACTGTCCGGCGCTGACGCAGGCAGTGGATATCTCGGGCTGCACCAATATCGAAGCCGTCTATTTTGAAGGGACATCTATCACCGGTCTGTCACTTCCAAACGGCGGTATTTTAAAGACGCTGCATCTTCCGGCAGCGCTGACCAACCTGACAATCCGAAACCAGACGCTGATCACGGATTTCCAGATCCCGACGTATGAGAATATCTCTACGCTCCGTCTGGAGAATGTCAGCAGCGTGATCGAACCGCTTTCAATCCTGCGCCAGATCAGGGCAGGATCCCGTGTCCGCATTATCGGATTTCATATTGATGCAGAGGATACAGATGAGATCCGAGAGTTTATGGATTACCTGGATACCATGCGTGGCCTGGATGAGAGCGGCGGCAACATGGACACTGCCCAGGTTTCCGGCAGCATCCATGTCGAGTTTGTAACCGGTGCTGAACTGGCATCCTTCCATGAGCGGTATCCGGATATTGCTATCCAGTATGATCATGTGACCAGTAACCTGTATTACTACGACTTCGAAGGAGAAGAGCTTCTCTATACAGAGACGATCTCCGATGGCGGTGATGGTGGTGAATATACCGGACGTCCTGCAAAAGAGGCGACGGCTGCGAACACCTATGAATTCATCGGCTGGAGCAAGAAGCCAAACAGCACGGTGGTTGATGCAGATGCACTGCTTAACGTAACGGCAGACCGTAAAGTCTATGCCGCATACAAGATCATCGGTCAGACCTACAGAGTGCGTTTCTATACGGGAACAAGACTGCTTCTTACAGTCAGCAACGTGCCGTATGGTGGAAGAGCTGCATATACCGGCGATACGCCAGAGAAGACCGGTGTTGACAATCCGGAAGATTACCAGTTTGTATCGTGGAGCCCGTCGCCATCAAACGTCACGGGCAATACGGACTGCTATGCACAGTTTAGATACACCGGTTTCGTATCACTCCGACTGATTGAGAACAATATGTCCGGCGAGTACGCAAACAGCAGAATCACAAGTGTTGGAAAGTACGCCCTTGCTGGAAATACTTTGATTACAGGGCTGTCACTTCCGAATGTCACGATTACGGGAGATTACGCGATCCGGCAGTGTTCAGGCATGCTCTATGCAGATATGCCGGAGCTCGTTACGGTAGGATCGTATACCTTTGACTCCTGCAGCAAGCTGGAAAGCATCAATATCCCGAAGGCAGAAACGATTGGAGGCAGCGCTTTTTATACCTGTAAGACGCTGACGAGAATGAACCTTCCGGCAGTCAAAACGATCGGAAGCAGCACCTTCTCCTGTTGTTACAACATGGAAGAGTATGTTTTCGGTGATGGGCTTACTAAGATTGGTGACTATGCCTTCTATAAGAACGAGAAGCTGACAGAGCTTGTCTTCGGGCCGAATGTGACGCAGATCGGAAGCAATGTGACAAATGGCTGTAAGGTACTTGAGCGAGTTGAGATCCGGTCGGTTCCGACAAAGATCTATGCACAGGCCTTTACCAACACGCCTTCGCTTACGGATATCTATGTGCCGTGGGCAGAAGGCGAAGTCGCAAATGCTCCGTGGGGTGCTACGGGTGCAACGATTCACTATGAGACCAGCTTTGGAGAGGAGGAAGAGTCATGATTGATCATGAGAATTATGTGAATACGATCGATGCCCTTGGGGATGACGTCCTAACAGACGCCATCCTCACAAGGTCGTTTCCGGAAACCTTCAGTGGTGACCTGATCGATGACAAGGTCGTAAAAGTTGGATCCTACTCCTTGTATGGCGCCAACGATATCGTTAATGCCTACTTCCCACTGGCAACGATCGTTCAAACTTACGGCTTTGGCTACGCATTAAATCTTTTAAGTGTGGATCTGCCGGAATGCCTGGAAGTAGCAAACGGAGGATTTCAGCACTGTGAGAAGCTTATAGAAGTCAATATGCCAAAGCTTACCAGGCTGAATTCAAATGCATTTCAGTATTGCAAAAAGCTTACTGAGATCCATCTTCCGGAAGCGACAAGCGTACCATCCTATACGTTTGGTGACTGCTTAGAACTGGAGGTGGTTGATCTTCCGAAGGTGTTAAATGCACAGGGCAGTTCGTTCCTCAACTGCCGGAAGCTGAAAACGGTGATTCTTCCATCCGCTACGTATATCGTGGCACCTTTTATGCAGTGCCCGGCGCTCGAAAAGGTGTATTTGCCTGCGATCGAGCAGCTTGGGACAAACTGTTTTAACCAAAGCAATGCGCTGCAGGAAATTAACCTGGGACCGAATATCACGAAGATTGACGCGAATGCATTCTCCGGAATGCCTAATGGAGTGGTTATCAATATTCCTGTGGAGGAAGGAGTCATCACCGGAGCGCCGTGGGGCGGCACCGGGGCGACGATCAACTATGCGCATCCGTATGTCGGGCCTAATGGAGAAACATTAGATGAGGAAGGAGAAGACCAATGAAACGAAAAACGCTGTATCGGTATTTAAGAGAGGATGGCGGGTACACCATATCGCCAGTCAAACCCGAGGGAACCGCATATACCAAGCGGTACCGGTTGATCGCTGAGGAAGGCATGGCGATCACAGATGGAGAAACCGTCACGGAAGTGATCGATGTAAAGTCCTATACGGGATGGAGGGACTGCGAGAAGCCGGAACCAGAATATGATCCGGAAACCATCCTGCCGCCAGATCTGGAGGATGAGGTAACCGTTTGATGTAGGAGCGATCCTGCTTTTTTCATGTCCTGATTCAGGGAGAAGGAGGTACAGATGACGATGATGGAAATCTGGCAGAAGCTGACTGCCGGGGAATTTGCCGGGTGGGCGGTGCTTTTGCTGATCCTGCTTTTATCCCTGATCCAGATCAGCCCCATCAAGCTAAATCCGTGGGACAAGCTGTTCACGTGGCTTGGCAACAAGCTGAACGGAAAAGTGGTGAAGCAGGTACAGGATCTGTGGATCAATACCCACCGGCAGACGCTCCTTACATTTGCAAGAGAGTGCCGGGCCGGGGTTGAACACTCAGCTGAGGAATGGGGCTACGTTCTTAATATCTCGGATGAGTATGAAGCCTTTTGTGAGAAGAACGGTATCACAAACGGCGTCGTCCGTGCAGACACCAGATATATTCGGGATCTCTATCATGAGCTTTCTCGGGAACACAAGATCAAATAAGCCGTCCGGGCGTTAAACGGAGAAAGGAGACTACTATGAATGCGGTTATTATTGAGACTATCGTAAGCGTGCTTGCCAACCTGGCCATTACCCTGATTGGTGTTGCCGGTGCATGGCTGGTGACGCAGATCGGAAAAAAGCAGCAGCTTCATACCATCAACGCAGCGGTTGATGAGCTGACCAATGCGGCGGAACAGACCGTGTGGGAGTTGCAGCAGACGGTTGTGGATGGCCTGAAGGAGGCTGCGGCGGATGGGAAGCTGACACAGGCTGAGATCACTGATCTTGGGAAGAAGCTGCTGGAAGGCACCCTTGCTAAGATGTCCGATTCCGGCATCAATGTACTGAAGGCAGCCAATGTGGATATCAATGCCATCGTAACCGGCGCTGGCGAGGCGCTGATTGCCAGGATCAAACGTGAAGACGTATAAGCTGTTTCGGATGAGAGAGGGTCGTCTGTACCCTCTCTTTGTGGAAACTGGTCGTGAGATGAAAATGGGCATATGGCTGGAGGCCGATATCGGAGAGTTGGCTGACCCCATACATGTGAAGAGCAAGCTGGGACCGCTGGCGCTTAGACCCGGCTTTCATTCTACAGAGGTTCCCTTTACGGATTGGATTGGCAAGAGGCAGGGAGACGCACTCGTTCAGAGAAAAGATACGGTCTGGTGCGAATGCGAAGTTGATGGGAAGCAGGAGCATCCATCCGAACGGTATGGGAAGCGAACACTGCCGGAGGACTGGTACTATTTCCAGACCAGATCAAATCAGCCATTCCCTTGGATCATCTCAAACAGAATCAAGATTGTACGGTTGCTGGACCATGCGGATGTAGAGGCTGTCTGCCGGGCGCATGGGATAGTTGCCCAGAAAGTGGAGGAATAGTCTATGGCTACGAATAAGACATATATCGTCGTGAAAGACGGCGAGGAGCTGAAAGAAGTGAAATCACTGGCTGCCGCAAAGAAACTGGCGGATGCCGAGGGTGGTACGGTTGTCTGCAACGGTTCGACTGTCTACCCTGAAGTTGTTGATGCGCAGATTCCTTCAGAGCCTGCCCCTGTGCCGGTGGATCAATTGGAGGTCGCGCCGGAGAAATATACGCTGACAGCGAAGATGAACATCCGAACAGCACCTTCCCTGAAAGCGGATAAAGCCGGTGTCGCTGACGCTGGAACCATCGTTGAGGTCCTTGGAATCGAAGATGACTGGCTGCGTGTAAGGAATGACGCTGGGGAGGTTTTCATTCTGTACGGCAGCGGTAAATATGCCAGAAAAAACTGACCGATAGATCAGATTTCCTTGCAGATAATTGTGCAGAATATTCCTCAGAAATGACTTGATAATCTTCCGCTTCAGAGTGATATATGTACACACCGAAAGGGAAAACAATCAAGGAGGAAACGATCATGACGAGATTTGCAAGGGAATTAAAGGGCGAGCTTGAGGCCTTCTGGAAGAAGAACGCAGAGGAAGAAATCCGAAAGATGCAGGTGCGGGCCGACCACGGTGAGATTTGCACGACCTCAGAAGGCGCGGCCTACTGGGCCAGCAGTGGGAACTACCTGCCAGCGGATTGTATGGAGATCCTGACCTACACGGATTTTCCTTTCAGCGTGGAAGAGACTACTAAGGCGCGGGAAACGCAAACTGCTGAGTTCATCCGAAACTACCACCACGAAGTCACCGAAGAAGAACGGGCTGAGATGAGAGCCGCCTTCGGAAACGGCACCACGGTGGTGGATGTGATCAGCGGGAAGAAGATCGAGCTTTAAGAGAACGACATAGGAAGGCATCGCCAAGCGGCGGTGCTTTTTCTTTCGGGCAGAGGCCAATCCCCTCTGCCTTTCTTTTTGCCCATTTTGCCTCTCCGAAAGCGGAGAGAAGACCACAGAGGGCTGTGGGGAAAGGAGAAATTCATGAAGTACAACGAGAAGAATAAGCCTCTGGTGTGTATGATGACCCAGAGCACCTGTTATAAAGGAACGCGCCGATTCACGCCCAAGGGTGTGCTCTGGCACAGCACCGGCGCGAACAATCCCAATCTGAAACGCTATGTTCAGCCAGATGATAATGCCGCTGACAGAACGGAATGGCTGGCGAAGCTTGGCAAGAATGCTTATGGGAACGACTGGAACCATATCGAACGTCAGGCGGGCCTGAATTTCTGGATCGGAAAGATGGCGGACGGCAAGGTGGCAGCGGTGCAGACCATGCCCTGGGATTATCGGCCGTGGGGCTGCGGCAGCGGATCGAAGGGCTCCTGCAACGATACTCATATCCAGTTCGAGATCTGTGAGGACTCCCTGACGGATGCCAGTTATTTTAATGCCTGCTACCAGGAAGCCTGCGAAATGACTGCCTATCTGTGTAAGCTGTTCGGCATTGATCCCAAGGGGATGATCAGTTACAACGGCTTGCAGGTTCCGACTATCATCGACCACACCGGTAGCCATGCGTTGGGGCTGGGCTCCAACCATGGGGATGTCCAGCATTGGAGCCGCAGATACGGAAAAACCATGGAGAATGTCCGTAACGATGTGGCGGCGATCCTGGCAGCGGATGATGCAGCGCCGACGCCTCCGAGTGTGTCTGCCGAGACAGAGGATAATGCTAAGGCAATCTGGGACCGGCTGTATGCTGCAATCCAGAATCCTTACGGTACGGCTGGCGTCATGGGAAATTTTATGGCGGAGAGCAGCCTCCGGGCAAACAATCTGCAGAACAGCTATGAAAAGTCTCTGGGAATGAAGGATGAGCAGTATACGGCAGCCGTAGACAATGGCTCCTATACGAATTTCATCCAGGATAAAGCTGGATATGGTTTGTATCAGGCAACCTATTGGTCGATCAAAGAGAGCCTGCTGAACTATGCCAGGGCAAATGGCAAGTCTATCGGTGATCGGGATATGCAGGTCGATCATTTCCTGAAGATGATGAAGGAGGAGTACACGGCCATCTGGAAAGTTCTGACCACGGCAAAGACGGTCCGTGAAGCCTCTGACGCTGTGCTTTTGAAGTTTGAACGTCCTGCTGATCAGAGCGAGGCGGTGCAGGTAAAGCGCGCTGGATATGGTGAGGAGTTCCTCAACAAATACGGGGTGATGACTCCGACAGCGCCTGCAGAGGAGCAGGCGGAGAACGAGCAACTGTCCGCTACCCATGCGAAGTATATCCATTCGACCGGGACACACTATATCTCCAACAGCGGCTCCGACGAGAATGGTGCCTACTCGGGCGGTCAGGCAGGGGATCAGACCGGAAAGGAATGGCGGATGCGGGACTGGTACAGCCGTCCCTGGACCTGTGTGTTGCGGTATCCGGATCAGAAAGTAGCGTTGAAACTTGCTCAACTTGCCATCGACGCTGCACTCAATGATCATATCGGATATGACCAGAGCCAGAACAGAACGTACCTGACACAGCTGAAGTCGGTGGGTTGGGAGCCTTCCAGGATCACGGCGAACTGTGAAGCGGACTGTTCGGCGGGTGTGTGCGCCAATGTAACGGCGGCGGGATACCTGCTGGGCATCAAAGTTCTCCAGAATCATACCGGAACCTACACCGGGAATATGCGCTCGGCGCTGACCAAGGCAGGCTTCCAGCTGCTGACGGATTCCAAGTACCTGACCAGCGGAGAATACCTGCTGCCCGGCGACATCCTCCTGAATGATGGCCACCACACCGCCACCAACGTGACCTTCGGAAAGAAGGCCAAAAGTGAGTGGAAGCCCGGAGCGACCATTGGCCCTGTGGCACCGTCTGAGCCCGCACCGGTTGTCACGAAGTATTATCGTGTACGTAAGAGCTGGGCAGAGAAGTCCAGCCAGATCGGAGCTTTCACAGTATTCCAGAACGCCAAGAACTGTGTCGATGCCAATCCCGGCTATGCCGCCTTTGATGATAACGGCAATCAGGTATATCCGGCTGTGGCGCAGACCATTGAGCCGTACCTGGTGAAGGTTTCCATCGACGACCTGAACTATCGCAAGGGGCCGAGCACCTCTTATGCAAGTTGGGGTTATATCCCTGTTGGTGTGTACACCATCGTGGATGAACAGGATGGCTGGGGGCTGCTCAAGGCCTACGCAGATAAGCGGAATGGCTGGATTTCCCTGGCATACGCGAAGCGATTATAAGACGATGCCTTCCTTATGTGCTTTCAAAAGTTATACATTGTCTTGATTTATTCACAATCAAGGCTTATAATGATGGACAGGCACAGAAGGGAGGTCTGACGATGAGCGAAAAGAAATCTGCGACATTCAGCATGCGGATGGAACCTCAGAAGAAAAAACAGATGGAGGAGTTCTTCCGAGAACTGGGATTGACACTTGCTTATGGTGTGAATATCTTCTTTGAGAAATGTATCATGGAAGCGGGCCTCCCGTTTGAGATTAAATTGAACGATGAGAAGAAGCCTATCGTACCTCAAGTGAAGGAGCAGGTTCAGAAAACCGCCCAGTTTGCTATGCGCCTTGATCCTTATAAGAAAACACAGATTGAGTATACGTTCAAGGAACTTGGCATGACCATGCCGGAAGCTGTGAATATTTATTTCGAGAAGTGCCTTTCTGAATGGGGCATTCCTTTCCGCGTAGGCTATCCGAAACCGAATGCCGAGACCCTTGCAGCAATGGAGGAAACGGAGAACGGTGAAAATCTGACGACCTATTCCTCAGTTGATGAAATGCTGAAGGATCTGGGAGAGTAAGGCAACACACACGAGCAACGAGCGCACTGGAGGAGCAAAATCCTCTGGTGCGTTTTCTCTTTTACACGAGTTTCAACGGATACCGATTGCACTGAAAATAGATGCAGAAAAGTTTTGATGATCGCTTGCTATGTGTGCGGATTAGAGGGAACATGACGTGACCGCAAGGGAAGACGGTCAGATTGGAGGAACGATATGGATAAAATCAAAACAGCGGCTTACTGCCGCGTCAGCACAAACAGCGATACGCAGGACGGATCCTTTGAAGTGCAATGCGCGTATTATGAGAACCTCATCAAGAACGACCCGACCATGGAATTTGCCGGGGTGTACGGTGACCACGGAAAGAGCGGACGCGCTATGAAGGGCAGGAAAGAACTGAACCGGTTGATCAAGGACTGTGAGGACGGGAAGATCCAGCTGGTGCTGACGAAGTCCATTTCCCGCTTCGCCCGCAACATGCTGGAGTGCGTTGCAACCGTCCGGCACCTGATGGAGATCGGCGTGACAGTGCGCTTTGAAAAGGAAAACCTGGACACCGAGAAAATGGGCGGGGAGTTGATGCTTGGCATTCTTGCCACGATCGCCCAGGAAGAGAGCAACAGCATCTCTCAGAACATGCGCTGGAGCCGCCAGAAGCACATTGAACGCGGCCAGCCTTGGGACGTTCCCCGCTACGGGTACGTCTCGGTGGGCAAAGAGCATAAATGGGAGGTTGTTCCGCACGAGGCGGAGGTTGTCAGGCAGGCCTTCTTCATGGCGGGGATGTGCCATACCTACGGGGAGATCGCCGAGGAGCTGACCCGGATGGAAGCAGAGGATGGCCACGGACGGATTTGGAACAAGACGCCGGTAGTAAATCTGCTGCGGAGTAATGTTTACATCGGAGAGTACCTTTCCAACAAGGAATGCACGATCATGACCAGAGAAGGCCAGATAAAGCGGGTTAAAAACCATGGACATGTGGACCAGACGTTGATTGAAGACCACCATGAGGCACTGGTCAGCCGGGAATTGTACGATGTGGTGCAGGAGCTTTTGGACAGAGTTGTGCTTGGGGCTCATCGCACAAGGTTCAGCGAAGCAGAGCAGGCACTGATGAATCGGGCGATGAAGCTTGCGGCGAAGGAGGCACAGTCATGGCAGAGAAGCGCATGAGGATCAACAAAATCCTCACGCCGGAGGATAAGGCGCAGGAAAAGGAACATCTCCTCCGGGTCGCCGCCTACTGCCGCGTTTCAACCAAATCAGATGAGCAGTACACCAGCTACGAAACCCAAGTGGCGGTGTACTCCCAGAAGATACAGAATGAACCGGGATGGGCCTTTGCTGGCATCTACGCTGACCGAGGCCTGTCCGGGACGCAGGCAGAGCGCAGGCCGCAGTTTCTTCGGATGATCGAAGACTGTGAGAATGGCAAAATCGACGCTGTCATCTGTAAGTCCGTTTCCCGTTTTTCCAGGAATACGCTGGACGCCGTAAATTACATACGGCATCTGCAGGAACTCGGCATCCGGCTTATCTTCGAGAAGGAAGGCATCGACACGGATAAGCAGTTTTCTGAAGTGCTCATGACCGTGCTTGCCGCCTTTGCGCAGGAGGAGAGCCATTCCCATTCTGAGAACGTTCGATGGGGAAAACGGAAACGTCTGGAGCAAGGACACGCTCTTCTGATTGAGTGCTACGGATACCGAAAAGTTGGAGATAACTATGAGATTGTACCCGAGCAGGCGGAAGCTGTACGCCTGATCTTCAATGAATACGAGCATGGTACCTCCGTACCAACCATCTGCCGGATGCTGAAGGAGAAGGGATACCCGATGCCGGACGGGCAGAATAAGGAATGGGACCAGTCCCGCATCCATTACATGATCGCAAATGAAAAGTACGCTGGCGATCTGCTGACCCAGAAGTACTACAAGAAGAGCTTCATGGATTACCGCGTGTATCGAAATGAAGGCCAGCTTAGGAGCAAGCTCATCAAAAATCACCATGAGGCGATTATCCCTCGCAGTCAGTTCGACCGCTGCAATGTAATCCTGGAGCTGCGGAAGAAGTCTACGCCTTCCAATTATCCCTTTGCAAGCTACCTCCGATGTCCCTACTGTGGCCATGTACTGAAACACCGAAGATTGGAAATCCAAAACGTTGATACTCATTTTTGCTGTGAAGGAGAAGGTGCCTGCCGGGAATTTGTGATCATGGCGCTCCCACTGAAGAAGGCGGTCCTCGCGGCCTACAATGACCTGGACCTTGCAGCGGTGCGGAAGATTACGGGGCAGAAGAGCAAGCGTAAAGCGGCAGAGGCGGAGAAACTTCTGAAAGTGAAGGAGGAGCACCCGGCTTTCGAAGCCATTGAATATTGGTGGCTGGATGACCTGATTGCAGATATAACGCTGGGCCAGCATAGCTATACAGCTTCAGATCTGGCGCTCATGGAAGAAGCCACTGCAAAAGCTGTGGACGACCGAACGGTTACGATCACATGGAAGTGCGGCCTGGTAACGACGCTGCCATCGGGGGTACTTAGGGATTCGCAACATCCCCGGCATAAGGCCATTCTATGGGATGGATATTTGCTACGCTACCCAGACCGCTACCCGGCACTCACAGAAGAAGCACGGCGAAAACAGGAAGTCAAATAAGACACGACAAGCCTTCTGACGCAGCATCGGAGGGCTTTTTTCTATAGTCATTTCAGACACAAATCTTTATCAATTTACTTTCGCTCATTCACTTGACTATGGGCGGATAAAGAGCGAATATGCACTACACCGAGGGATAACCTACAGCAGAACGCTTGGGGAGGCCCAGCAGAAAGGAGTTCAAAGGAATGAGTAAAATAGAAAAGATTATCCTGGAGCCTGTCAAAGAGGTCAACAGGAAAACACCGGAAAAGCTCCGTGTAGCAGCCTACTGCCGGGTATCCACGGATACGGAAGATCAGCGGACCAGCTTTGATGGGCAGGTAAGGACCTATACGCAGTTGATTCAATCGAATCCGGAATGGACGCTGGCGGGCATCTACGCCGACGAGGGTATTACA
>JAFSLL010000196.1 GCA_017448455.1 Oscillospiraceae bacterium
CTGCAGCTGCCGGCAGGAAAGAAAACAAAGACCGGTTGGAGCACCAATGTCGACGCCCTGGAGAAGATCCGGGACAGACATCCCATTGTCGACAAGGTGCTGGATTACCGTACACTCACCAAGCTGAAAAGCACCTACGCGGAAGGCCTGCTCAAGGTCATTGCCTCGGACGGCAGAATCCATACCAGCTTCCAGATGACGGTTACGGCGACAGGCCGACTCTCTTCCACCGAACCGAACCTGCAGAACATTCCGGTCCGCAAGGAGCTCGGTGCCCAGATCCGCACGATGTTCGCCGCCCCCGCCGGCAGTGTTCTGGTAGACGCCGACTACAGCCAGATCGAACTGCGCCTGCTTGCGCATATTTCCGACGATCATGCCATGCAGGAGGCTTTTCTCTCCGGAGAGGACTTCCACACGGTCACAGCGTCCAAAGTGTTCAACGTCCCTCTGGAGGAGGTTTCCCATACGCTCCGCAGCCGTGCCAAGGCGGTCAACTTCGGGATCGTTTACGGCATTTCCGCCTTCTCTCTCGCACAGGATATCGGCGTCCGCCCTGCGGAGGCGAGGGCCTACATGGACGCTTATCTCGAACGTTACAGCGGTGTGCGGGAGTATATGCATGCCATCGTGGAACAGGCAAAGCGTGACGGCTGTGTCAGCACGCTCTGGAACCGCCGCCGCGACCTGCCGGAACTAAAAAGCTCCAATTACAACATGCGCGCTTTCGGTGAGCGTGTTGCCCTGAACATGCCGATCCAGGGCACTGCTGCCGATATCATCAAGCTCGCCATGATCCACGTGCGGGACAGACTGCACCGGGAAGACCTGCGGGCCAGACTGGTTCTGCAGGTGCACGATGAGCTGATTGTCGAGTGCCCGGAGGCAGAGGCCGAGCAGGTAAAGAGTCTCCTGAAGGAGGAGATGGAAAACGTGGTTCAGCTGTCTGTCCCGCTTACGGTGGAGGCCAAGGCAGGACGGACCTGGGCGGAGGCGCACTGAGCCATGTGTCCGCGTATCATCCGTCTCACCGGGGAGCAGCCGGAAGGAATCCTGCGTGCCCTGTCCGAAATCGAGCGGGACTGCTTCTCTCATCCGCTGACGGCGGAACAGCTCTCCGCGCTTCTCTGCGATCCCGCGGTGCTTTTCCTCGCTGCGGAAGCGGAAGGGGAGCTTCACGGCTCCGTCTGGGTGCAGACGGTTCTGGATGAGGGCTATATCGGCAACGTTGCTGTCCGCTGCCGCGCGAGACGCCGCGGTGTCGCGGATGCGCTGCTCGCCCGCCTGGAAGAGACCGCCGCCGGGCAGGGGCTCAGCTTTCTGACGCTGGAGGTTCGCAGCGGCAACGACCCCGCCTTGCGCCTCTATGAAAAGCACGGCTATGCCCGTGTCGGGCTGCGCCCCGGCTATTATTCCGACCCGAAGGAGGATGCCGTTTTGATGACGAAATGGCTGACTGAAACGATATGAAGATCCTTGCCTTTGAATCAACCTGCGATGAGACCGCCGTTGCGGTCGTGGAGGACGGACGGAAGATCCTCAGCGATCAGATCTTTTCCCAGGCCAAGCTCCACGCGGTATACGGCGGTGTTGTGCCGGAGATTGCCTCCCGCAGCCATGTGGAGTCCATCTCTCTCCTGACGGAGCGCGCGCTGGAATCCGCCGGCATTGCCCGTTCGGAGATTGACGCCGTTGCCGTGTCCTATGCTCCCGGTCTGATCGGCGCGGTGCTGGTCGGTGTAAACTTCGCCAAAGCGGTTGCCGCGACGCTGAATGTTCCCCTGATTCCGGTGCATCACATCCGGGGCCACATCGCGGCCAACTATCTCGCTTTCCCGGAGCTGGAGCCGCCCTTTGTATGCCTTGCCATCTCCGGCGGCAATACCCTGATCATTGACGTGCGGGATTATACCGATATGCACATTCTCGGCGCTACCCATGATGACGCGGCAGGGGAGTGCTTCGACAAGACCGCGCGCGTTCTCGGCCTGCCTTATCCCGGCGGAAAGCCGATCGATGAGCTCTCAAAGGGCGGCGACGACCGCAGGTATGCCTTCCCTGTCGGAAATGTGGCCGGCAAGCCTTACGACATGAGTTTCTCCGGGCTCAAGACCGCAGTCATCAACCTGGCCCATCACGCCGAACAGACCGGGGAGGAACTGGACCGCGCCTCTCTTGCGGCCTCCTTCACCCGTGCTGTGAGTGAAAGTCTGGTGCCGCGCACCATGCAGGCGGTCAGAGAATGCGGCTACGGCCAGCTCGCCGTTGCTGGCGGTGTCGCGGCCAACTCCCGCATCCGCGCGGACTTTCAGCGCGCGGCGGAGGAGCAGGGAATCCGCCTCTTCATCCCGCCGATGCGACTCTGCGGAGACAACGGCGCCATGATCGGTGCCCAGGCATATTATGAGTATCTTGCGGGCACGCGTGCAGGCGCGGACCTGAACGCCTATGCGAGCATGGACGTCTCACAGAATTATCCTGGCTGACGGAGGGAGTAGCATGGCAGAAGCAGAGAAAGCGATGACAGAGGAAGAGCGCCTGAAAGCGGACCGGAAGGGTCACCGCGAACGGGTGAGGACTCACTATCTGCGGACAGGACTGGACAGCTTCGAGGACTATGAGGTCCTGGAACTGCTCCTGTTTTATGCCGTTCCCCGCAAGGATACCAAAGCCCTTGCCAAGGCCCTGCTTCGGCGCTTTGGCAGTCTCCATGCCGTTCTGGAGGCTTCTCTGAATGATCTGGAGGCCGCAGGGCTTTCCCCCAATGCCGCCATCCTGCTGAGCATGCTGCCCCAGCTGGAGCGGCGCAGACTCGCCTCCAGGGCAGAAGACCAGACATATATCCGCAGTACGGGCGATGCCGGACGCGTACTCTGCGCCTCGTTCCGGAACCGCTCGGACGAGAGCATCCGTCTGCTGTGCCTGAACGCGGCGGGCAGACTTCTGAAAAACGTGGAGATCAGCAGCGGCGACGTCAACGCCGTCCACTTTTCCATGCGCAAGATCGCTGAAAACGCCATCAGCACCAAGGCAGTCTCTGTCATTCTCGCCCACAACCATCCCGGCGGGTCTCTGATGCCCTCCGCCGAAGACATCGACGCGACCAATTCTGCCAATGAGGCGCTGAAGACGGTCGGGGTTCATCTGCTCGATCATCTGATCATCGCCGGCAGCGATTACTGCTCTCTTCGCGAGGAGGGTTACCTGTAACCGGAATGTTATGGAAACCACTCCGCGATACCAATTTGTAAATTCTTGAAAAATTTGAACGAATCATTTCGGTTCAAAATGACAGAATTTGCCGCAGCCATGCGGGTTTTGCCTGTCGAAAACCCTGTTCAAAATGTTGATAACTTTTTCTAATGGATGATGAAAACGGTAAATTATGTCACCTCAGCCGGAGCGGCAGGACACCGAAAACAGTACAAGAAAGCTATTGACGAAACCGGTGACATGTGGTAATATGTCAAGGCTTTAAGCAGAATGCTGGATTAGCTCAGCCGGTAGAGCGCCTGATTCGTAATCATGAGGTCGGGGGTTCGAATCCCCCATCCAGCTCCAATCGCCGCAGGCTATGGTCTTGCGGCGATTTCCAAAAAAGGAATAATCGCCGGTGTGATGGAATGGTAGACGTGACGGACTCAAAATCCGTTGGTGGCAACACCGTGTGGGTTCGAGTCCCACCACCGGCACCAAAAACAGTCAAAAATGAGAAAAGCCAGAGGTCATCTGGCTTTTTTCATTGATTGAGATGAGCAAAATGCACAAAAACAGAGTCATAAATTTGTGCAATATTACATGCTTGTGACCTGAGTTTCACAAACGTGAAAATCATTTTGCCGATAAAATGCCGATGAAATAAATAGAGAAAATGCCGGAAAACAGTGGGCTGTATAGGATTACAACGCTTATTTTCCGGCATTTTTTTGCCAAAATCTGTTTGATTAAAAACTGTCCTTATTTTCTGAGAAGTATCGAGTGAACACATCTTTGGATTCGTTTATCCCAATATTAGTGAGCTTAATATAGACTTTTTGCAGAACTTCGGTATTTTTCCAGCCTCCCCAGGCCTGAATCTGTTTTTCGGGAATTTTCAGATAATAACAGAGGCTGGCAAAGGATCTCCGAAGATCGTGGAACGTGCACTCGGTGACTCCCGCTTGATTACAAACCCGTTTTGTGTCATCCAGCAGAACATTGGATGTCTGAATTACGACTGGCCCGTTTTTATTCTCAACGGCAGCCAAAGCATCATGGAGCTGCGGGATCATGATCGGAACAGACCTGGTGGAGGTGCGGTTCTTGTTTTGCTTTTTTAGTACATCCCCATCTTCACCCCGTACGATTGCCCCCTTGACCGTAATATAGTTCCTTTTCAAGTCGACATTTTTCCAGTCCAATGCCCTTGCTTCAGAGAGTCTCAGCCCGTGCAGCCCCAATAAAAGCGCGATCTCATAATTTTTGCCTTTCAAACAGGCGCAGAATTTCGTGATTTCATCCGGCTGCAGGAAATTTACAACGGCTTCTTCCGGAGGTGCCAGTCTGACGCTCGGAATGGGGTAATGGATCATTTTCAGGGAAGAGGATACCAATGCCCAGGCATTGCGGACGGTCTTGGCGCTTTTGAGACGAAGCTCTTCGTCTATCATTTCCTGCCAGTCTATGTCTTTGAGTTTGAGATCCCGGTAGTCTGGAAAACGGGTTTTCTGGTAGCTTTTATACTGCCTGAGCGTGGAAGGGGAAAGGGTGGCCTCATATTTCAAAATATACTGTAGCATTGCCTGGGCAAGTGTCGTGTCATTGGGAAGCTTCTGATGCTCACACGTACCCGCTTTATAGTCAGCTTTTATTTTCTCAGCCTTTCGGATACATTCTGTCCTGGTTGGTGACGTGATAGAGACCTCCTGACCATTTAGGCGCATTCGGATATTCCAGCTGCCGGAAGGGAGCTGCATAGGATTCGGTACTTTCATTGAACCTCCAGTCTTAAAATTCTTTACCCGTTTGCAGCAGCCTGCAGTTTTCTCGGGATTATAAAGTACAAGGCATCGGGAGGCGCTTCTCCAGACGCTAGTGCTGCCGGGCGGCAGGAAATGGCAGCTATGCGCAGTCAATAACCCGGGCGGTCGTAGTTCATGTTGCCATTCTTATAATAGTACATGGCCTTGTAGGCGTACTCTTCGGTGATATTCAGATATTCCGCGACCTGCCAGGTTTCCGTGCAGCCGGAACGAAGGGCTTCACGGATTTTTTCTTTTGTAATGATGCGCTTTATAAAAGCCCGGTCGGCCTGCTTCTCACAGCGGCGTTTGTAAAATGGCGGATCGGTGCGCCGGTAAAAGGCTCTCTTCGCGATATGGCCCAGCTCGTGGCCGGCGCAGCAGCGTTCCCTGGGCGGGTCCTCGATGAGAGTGTAGTCGAGACCCACATAACCGCCGGGAAGCGCAATGGATTCATTCTCCGGCAGAATCCCGGTGAAGATGGAGGCACCGAGTTCATCTGCCCACTCATAGATTTCAACCAACCTTATCCCTTCTTTTTCTTCTCTTTTTCACGCATGACGACAAATTCAGCAAAACGCTTTACTTCGTCGAACATTTCATCCGTGATCTCCACATCTGCCCCGCGGAACAGGGCAAAGCGGAGATCGTCATCAACCGTTCTTACGGAGTCCTCATCCTCCAGAAGGTAGCTCTCGGTAACACCGAAGTATGCGGCAATTTTCTTCAGAGTAGTGCCTCTGGGTGTGGCACCATACTTCTTCCAGCGCGATGCCAGCGAACGCGCGAACCCAATCTCTTCTACTGCTTTGGTCACGGAAACCCCTTTCATCTTGCAGAGCTCTGCGAATTTGTCATAAAACACAAAAATACCTCCCCGTATTTGTTCAAGGTGCCAAAAGTTCACTTAAATGATCAAAACGGCCTTGACTATGCACAAGGGTGAATATATAATTAAAGCACGCTGATTTAAGTGAGCATTCACGTTTGCTTGATGAAGCGTTTTTACTATAGCATGAAAAATCACAAAAGTCAACAAATTATCACAAAAAGTTTTCTTTTGTGTCTTTCTGAGGGGAGGTGGTGGAAAACGCCTGGGTGCTGAGAAAGAAAGATAAAATGCTTTGGCTTGGGGGAGGTGCACAAAAGTGATCAATTGAACTCTCTGGAGGATACTCTGATTATATCAGAAACCGAGTCCCAAAAATTGGACTAGGTACATGAAGAAATCTTAAGATTGCAAGGGAGGGATGAGAAATGCCGAGAACAAAACTGGGTGAGCCGAAGTACCCGCCTGTGGACTGGCTGAAGGCGGCGATTCTGGAGCGGAAGGATTCTCTGGAACTGACCTGGGGTGATCTGGCGGATGTGGCCGGAATCACCAATGACAGCATGAGGAGGCTGGCTTCCTTGAAACCGCCGGAGGAGTGGCCGCCGGATGTGAGACGGGCGGTGCTGCGCAGGCTGGGGATCCATGCCAAGCTGGTCATTGTGGACGAGCACGCGCTGAAACTGTGAAGGGCAGGAGGACGGAATGAACAAGTATATCAATGTGATGATCATGGACGGAAACCGCACGGTCAACTGGGACTTCCTGACGGGCAAAAGTGTCCGGAACATTCTGGAGATGTGGAATTTTGCCTGGGTGCCGGGGACGGTCCGGGTGAACGGAAGCCCGGTTCCGGAGAAGGAGCTGGATACTGGGCTGAAGGAGTTCCCCGCTGCGTTTGATCACCCGAAGCGGATGATGGTGACCATGCGGAGGCCGAAGATCGCGGCAGCAGCGGAGGAGAAAGGGAGAGAAAATGATGGGAAACGATATGGATCTGAGCCCGCTGTGGGAATTGGATGAGCTGACCAGTATCTACTGCGGGAAAACGCCGGAGATCGATGTCCGGTTTTACAGGGCGTTTTTCAAGACCTGCCCGGTCTGCGGAAGAAGCTTCTATGTATCCCTGCCGGAGGCCTGGGTATATAAGAGACGTCGGCCGAGGGGAGAGACGGGAGGCAAACTGTATTTTCATACCTACAGCTGTATGCGGAAATATGACGCGGAGCTGGAGGAGCGGCGCCGGGAAAGAATGGCAAGATCGGCATGAGGGAAGAGGAAATCAAACGCTACGCGTATTGGGGCGTGATGCCGGAGCAGCCGCTGCAAAGTCCTGAGCGGTGCCTCTGGTATGCGCTGCGGGAGCTGTATCAGGGCTATCGGGCGGGAACGATGACGGCGGAACAGGGGATGGCGGCCGGAGACAGACTGAAGCGTCAGTACCGGCTGGATCGGGAGCGTCTGTTGTTTGCCGACAGGGTCCTGCGGCACAATGCCGGGATGTGGCAGGCGATCGAATACGCGGCGAGAATGTATAGGGAACGCAGGACAGTGGAAGCGGCGGACGCCTTTGTGGAGGCGGTATACGGGTGCAGAATGAAGGAGGGGTAGAACATGGGCGTACCGGTTCTGATCATGGGGGAGACCGGCAGCGGGAAGACCTACTCGCTGAAGACATTTGACCCAAAGGAAGTCGGGATCTTTTCCGTGGAGAAGGGCCGGCTGCCGTTTCGGGGAAATTACGGCATGGTGAAGCATGCCACGTATAAGGACATTCAGAAGATTTTTGCAAATCCCAAATTGAAGCGCTATGTGATCGACGACAGCCAGTATCTTCTGGTGAATGAGCTGTTTGACCGGGCGAAGGATACCGGGTACCAGAAGTACACGGATATGGCGCTGGCGTTTCGAAACCTGATTCATGATGTAAACCACAGACTGCCGGAGGATGTGATTGTCTACTTCCTGCATCACACGGAGCAGGACGGCAATACGGGGAAGATCAAGGCCAAGACCGTCGGGAAGATGATCGACCAGTATCTGACCCTGGAGGGCTGTTTTGACGTCGTGCTGATGACGGCGGTGGAAGGGGCGGAGCATTCCTTCATTACCCAGTCCGATGGGTTCAGCACGTGCAAGAGCCCGGAAGGGATGTTCCCGTCGGTCAAGATCCCCAACGATCTGAAGATGGTGGACAGCGCTATCCGGAAGTACTGGGAGCTGTGAGGAGGAAGGAGGATTTTGTTGATGATTTATCCAATCAGTGAGCAGCTGGAGAGGCTGATGGAGTCGTTTGCCGATCCGGAGACGGGCGAGATCAGCGTTTCGGAGGAGGAGATGCAGGCGGCGGTTGAACAGCTGCAGATGGATTTTGAGGAGAAGATTGTGGAGCTGCGCAACGCGTATATCAATCGGGCGGCAGAGGCCGCGGCAATCAAGGCGGAGAAGATGAAGCTGGCGGAACGGCAGGCCCGGGCAGAGAAGGCTTCGGAGCGGCTGAAGCGGTGGCTTGCGCATCTGCTGCAGGGGGAGCGTTTTGAGAAGGACGCGGTCCGAATCAGCTACCGCAGGTCTGACGAGGTTGTGGTTGAGGAGGGCTTTGTGGACTGGGCGAAGGACAACTTCCCGTCGCTGCTACACTACCGGGCGCCGGAGCCCAGTAAGACGGATATTAAGATGGCGCTGAAGGCCGGGCTGTCCGTGGATCACGCACATCTGGAAACGCGGAACCATATTCAGGTGAAATAGGGATTTTCACAAAATGGAAAATGAAAAAGAATGTTGAGAACAAAATGAAGGAGACGAAATACTGTTATGAAGAGATTTGAAGGTTTTGAGGCAAAGAAGGCCGGCGGCGCAAGGGAGATTCTGCCGGTAGGCGGGTATGTCTGCGAGATTAAGTCCGCCAAGGTGGAGGAGTATCGGGGAGGCGAATATTCCTCCCTGGTGCTGGCCATCGACGTGACCGAGGGAAAGTATGCCGGGTTCTTCCGCCGGGATTATGACAACAACGATCGGGAGGACAGAAAGTGGCGCGGGGTCTACCGGATCTCCCTGCCGAAGGATGACGGCAGCGAGCAGGACGGCTGGACGAAGCGGATTTTCGGGAACTTCATCTGGGCGGTGCAGGAGTCCAACCCCGGTTATGTCTGGGACTGGGAGGAGAAGAAGCTCAAGGGAAAGCAGCTGGGCGTGCTGTTCCGCAATAAGGAGTGGGAGTATAACGGCAGAACCGGTTGGACTACGGAAGCCGCGGGCGCGGTCTCGGTGGATGCGCTGCGGGCAGGGGAGTTTAAGCTTCCGAAAGATAAGCCGCTGAAGAACCATCCGGTTACGAGCTCCGGATTCTATGCGGAACCGGAGGAGGCCGAGGACGGGGATCTGCCCTTCTGAGGAAAGCGTGAGAGAGGCCTGCTGTTGAAAGACACGGCAGGCCCGAAAGGGAGACGGCAGAAGAGGTGAGGAATCCTGCATCCGTCGGAGATTGAGAGTGTCATGCGGACATTTACGGTGCTGATTGACACCAGAGAGCAGCCCACGGACCGGGCCATGATCCGGTACCGGCAGTTTGGATGCCCGTACAGGCGGGAGAAACTGGAGGTGGGCGATTACAGCGCAGTGGTATACCTGCCGGGCGGGAAAGCGCTGTCGCTGGCTGGCCATTGTGCGGTGGAGCGGAAACTGGGGTTCTCGGAGCTGTGCGCGTGCTATACGCAGGGCAGGGGACGATTCACCCGGGAGTTTGAGCGGGCGAAGAAGCAGGGGGTGAAGCTGTATATCCTGCTGGAGAATTCCAGCTGGGAGCAGGCATACAGCGGGCACTACCGGTCGCGGATGAGCCCGCAGTCCCTGACGGCGTCCATGCTGGCGTGGCTGGCGAGGTATGACTGTCAGCTGATCATGTGCAAGTCCGAGACTTCCGGGAAGCTGATCCACGATATTCTTTACCGGGAAGCCAGGGAAATGCTGGAGAGGATGGTGGACGAATAGTGCTGGATATTGTTGTATTTGAAAACAAGAAGGAGGACAGAAGATGCCGGAAAAGGAATCTTATTTATGCATCAGCAGTGAGCTGATAGACAGAAAGTGGTATAGGAAGCCGGGGGCTTTGATGGTGTTCCTGTACCTGCTGATGACTGCGAATATCAGTGATGGGTTTTGCATGGGCTTACCGGTTTATGCGGGGCAGGCGGTGACGAGTATGGAGGTGATCGCGGAGAAAACAGGGCTGCCGAGGAGCGTGGTTCAGCTTGCGCTGATCTGTCTGACGGAAGCAGGCGATATATCGCCCAAGTCCCATGGCTGCTTCAGCGTGTTTACGATCCACGACTATGATCTGTATCTGCCGGAAACGCACGCAGTTTGAAGGAGCCACGGAGCGATGAACGAAAACGCCTGGCTGAAGCTCTATTACAAGATGCTGGACTGGAGATGGCTGAAATATCCGAAGACCTTTCAGATTTTTGTGATCCTGCTGCTTCTGGCCAATATCGATGATTATGGTTTTGAGAATACTGTTATTCACCGGGGCCAATTGGCGACCAGCTATGACAGTCTGTCAAGGATCAGCGGGCAGTCCGTGCAATCGGTGCGGACTGCCCTTGACCATCTGAAGTCCACCGGAGAGATCACAACGGAGTCCAATTCCAGATTCACGGTGATCACGATCACGAAGTATGATCAGTATCAGTCGAGGAAGAAAATCCAGAGAAGAAAATCAACAGGCCAGCAACAAGCGATCAACAACAATAAAAGAGATAAGAATATAGATTTTCCGCCTACGGCGGAAAAAGAAAAGAGAAAAACCGCGTGCCGGGCGGTCACGGACAAAGACGGAAACTATATCCCGCGGGAGTGGGAGTATCGGATTCCGAAGGAATACTGGGGAAAGTTCGGGACCTATGAGGACTGGCTGGATCGGCCAGAAGAGAATGGAGATGACGCTGCCTCATGAGCTATGAACTGAAACAGAGCGACGTTTTCGACTTTGCCGCTGCGCAGAACTGCGAGACCCGGCAGAAGGGTGACGAGCTCGAGTTTCGGTACTGCCCGTATTGCGATGGCGGGGCTCATAAAGATGAATGGACGTTTGCGGTCAACCTGGCGGGCGGGATGTTTAAATGCCTCCGGGCGAGCTGCAGCCGGCAGGGACATTTCGTGCAGCTGTGCCGGGACTTTGGGTACCGGCTGGATTTTGAGCCGCCGAAGGTTTACCGGCAGCTGCAGCAGAAGAAGCCGGAGTCGAAGGATGAAGCGGTGCGGTATCTGAAGGGCCGGGGAATCAGCGAGGAGGTCACACGTCGCTACCACATCACGGTGCAGAAGGATAACCGGAATGTGCTGGTGTTTCCCTTTTACGATGAAACCGGCAGGCTGGTTTCGGTGAAGTACCGGAAGATGAACTTCAACCGGGAGCGGGATAAGGCCAAGGAATGGTTCGAGAAGGACACAATGCCGATTCTGTTCGGGATGGATCAGTGCCGGGACTTTGCGAAACCGCTGGTGATTACGGAAGGGCAGATCGACAGCCTGTCGGTTGCGGAAGCAGGGATAGAGAATGCGGTATCCGTGCCGACGGGAGCGAATGGGTTTACCTGGCTTTCCAACAACTACCGGTGGCTGGTCCAGTTTCAGGAGATTATTGTTTTCGGCGACTATGAGCGGGGAAAGATCTCCCTGATTGATGGACTGTCAGCACGGCTGCCGCGGGAAATTATTCTCAAGTGCGTTAGGCCGGAGGATTATCTCGGAGAGAAGGACGCCAATGATATCCTGCGGAGGTTTGGACCGGAGGCGGTTCGGTTTTGCGTGGAGAACGCACGGGTACCAAAGCTTGACGCGGTGAAGAAGCTGTCTGAGGTCACGGAGATCGATATCTACACGATGCAGACCATACGGACAGGGATCCCGGATCTGGATTTTGTTATTCGCGGCATGGCCTTGGGGCAGCTGGTGGTTCTGACGGGGAAACGGGGTGAGGGTAAGTCAACGTTTATGTCGCAGTTGGTCGCAGAAGCGCTGAATCAAGGGCGGACAGTGTTTGTGTATTCCGGGGAGCTGACGGATTCACAGTTTAAGCGCTGTCTGGATTTCCAGCTGGCGGGATCGAAGCATCTGCTGCCGTATCAGGATGATTTCGGCGGGATTGGCTATCTGCTGTCGGAGGAGGTCAGAAGGAGCATTACGCAGTGGTATGATGACCGGGCGTATATCTTCGACAACAACTACATTGGGGATAGGGATGAGAACGAACTGCTCCTCGGCAGCGTCGAGAAGGCAATTCAGCAATACAATGTGCAGCTGGTCTGCATCGACAATCTCATGACGGCGATGGAAACGGTCGCAGAAAACCAGAGTATTTACCAGGCACAATCTCGGTTCGTCGGACGGCTGAAGCAGATTGCGATGAAGTACAACATTGTGATTGTCCTGGTTGCGCATCCCAGAAAGGCCGGCGCGAATGATACGGCGGATGATAATGATCTGGTTTCGGGTTCGTCGGATATTACGAACAAGGCGGATATTGTGCTGAAGTATTCCCGATGTGAGCCTGCCGCGTATGACTGCGACAGCCTGATCAAGGTTACCAAGAATCGGATTATGGGCACGCTCCGGACAAAGAATGAAAATGCGATCAGGGTGAACTATTCTCCGATGACAAAGCGAATCACCGGTGTTACGCCGGGTGAGCAGAAAGAAAAGATATACGGATGGGAGAAAACACTTTCAGACGATGCTGATCCATTCGGAGATCTCCCGTTCTGAATTCAGGAAAAGACAGAAGGTGATGAATACGCAGAAAGAAAAGAACAAGGCTTTGTCCACAGACATCAACGATACCGTAACGGATATTGTGCAGAAGAAGCATCGCAATCGTCCAGATCTGGCAAACTATGGGGAGGAGCACGCCGAACCAGGAGATAACGCGCGTTTCCTCCGCCTTGCGCGAGTATCTCAGACACTGCCGCCGATTGATATCTCAGATCCTAAGCAGGTGGAGGACCGCATCAATCTCTATTTTGATTTTTGTGAGCAGAACGACCGAAAGCCCAATATTAAAGGGCTTGGCAACTGGCTGGGAGTCGATGCCACAACGGTTAATAGCTGGAGGAGAGGAGAATATAGAGGGGGGACGCACTCCCCGGTGATAAAAAGGGCGGTGGATATTCTCGAGGAGATGTGGTGGGATTACGGGCAGAACGGGAAGTGTAATCCGGCGAGCTGGATCTTTATCGGGAAGAATGCTTTCCAGATGAAGGATGTGCAGGATGTGATCGTAACGCCGCAGGCACCCTTGGGTGAGACGATTGACGCGGAGGAAATTGAGAAGAAATACCGGGAGCTTCCGGAGGAGTGACGGGCGCAGCGTTTATCTTAAAGGGAGCAGAAAGCACGGGGCGGCAATCTTAAGGCGTTGGAGCGCGGGAGGCGCAGAAAGAAGACTCAAGGGGCTGGTATCGGTTGACGGGGAAAAGTTTTTGCGGTATTCTGGGAGCCAGGAAAAAATGGCACCGGAAGGAGCAATCAATGGCTATGAACGAGAAAGCGGCCGAACCATCGGTCGATCGGAATATGAGTTTTACTGAGATGGGGGAAACTTCTTCGACTTCGGAATTAATCGAACAGGTGAAAGCGGAAATAGCCCGCAAACCGACGCCTTTTCTGATTGTGCTGCTAAGGGCGCTGGAGAAGATGGAAGAAGAGGAGAGGAAAGAAGCAGACGGCTAAAGGATGCAGAACTGCTGCCAGGGAGAATAACGTATGAAGAATGGTGCCTGGGCCAAGAGCCTATCTTAAGGACAGAAAGCGTCATCTTAAGGGAGTGGGAGGCGCAGGACGGTATCGTATATGGCGCAGAAAGCGCGATCTTAAGGGCAGAAAGAGGCATCTTAAGGGAGCGGAACACGCAGAAAGCGCGGAAGGGCGCAGAAAGCGGTTTTTCGGAAAATTGTGCTCGGTTGCGGACGGGTGCGCTTGTGGGCGCGGCGGGTGAAGTGGCCGGGCAGATGGGCAGGAAAGCTGCAGGCAGGGCAGAACGCCCGGAGAGAGGGCAGAAAGAGGCCCGGGACGGAGGATCCGGCGGGGAATGCCCGGAGAGGTGGCAGGCAGGCTGCAGGCAGGGCAGAACGCCCGGAGACGGAGAGAACGCCCGGAGGAGATTGCGGGCCGGAGGAGCCAGCAGGAGGCCCGGAGACCGGGAGGACGGCAGACCGGCGGTGAATGCCCGGAAGAGACAGGAGAACGGCGGAGATCGGGCCGGGATATATGGACATGAGGAAACCGGCGGGAGAATTCCCGCCGGCGGTTTTGCTTGGTATGGAGTTTTATTCCTGTCGGAGATATGCAAGGGATTTTTGGAAGAATTCCGGGAGGGTGTCCTTGCTGATGAATTGGAAGTCCTCTGTTGTGAAGATGGTGTCCTCTATGACGATATAGGTAAAATATTCGTAATCGTCGATGGAGAAAAGACGCTGGACGGTTTCATAGTCAAGGCGGGAGATCTCCGGGCGGAAATACTGCTGGAAGACGTCCCGGGCGTGCTGGTAGATTTTCATGAATTATCCTCCTGTTTGAATTTTGAAATAGAGTCTGGCTTTTCTGAGGGACAGGGATTCGATGCGCTGAGAGGTGGTAAAAAGCTGGCTGTCCAGCTGGAGTTTCTGCCGGTCTGTGAGGGAGGGCCCGGCCCGGATCCGTTCAAGGGAGGCATAGCGGGCCTGCAGCTGTGAAATGCTCATGCAGAGGGAATCGTATTGTTGTAGATTGAGCTGCTGCTCATACTGTGCTTTCTGCTGCCGGGCAGCTTTCTGCTGCCGGGCGGCTGTGGCTTTCTGACGGAGGGCCTCCGCCTGCCGCCGGCGGGAGAGGAGTTTTTCAAGGGAGACAAGGAAAGCATCCAGCAGGAAGAACAGGCCGATGAGAATCAGGAGTTTCATGGCGGTTAATGCTCATCGGCGAACGTGTTTTCACCGGCAAGGCATCCCCGCCCGGCGGCCTTGCAGACATCACAGTTGCCCGGGCATCTGTACAGGGATTCGAAATAATCCGCCGGGTGATTTTTGTTGCCTGCTTTCAGGCGGCAGGAGAAGACGGGGAACACATAGGGATTGTCAAGCGGCATGTCGTCCCATTCTGAGAACATGACGGAGAAGTTGCCCGGGATGCTGTCCCGGCCATAGAGGCGGCAGTATTCATTCACGACGGTATAGTTTTTGGTATAGGTCCAGAATTTGAAATCCGGATGCCGGCGGGCGGTTTCTACCATGCGGGAAAAATAGTCAAGGCTGAGGATGTCGCCGGAGACGTGCCACCGGAAATATTTATTCTTCTTCCGGCGGGAGAGGGCGGCATCGATCCGGCGGAAATATTCGTCAATGTCTTTCTTGAAAACCATGTAATTCCGGATCCTGGCATCAATGACGGTTTCCGGATACTGAACGCACGCCTTGATGTCATAGCAAAAATGACGGCATTCCCTGCAGTTCGGACAGGTGAGAACGGGCGGCAGGGAGACATTCATAACACGGCCTATTTTGCGATTTCCGGCGGAGATACAGAGAGGAATAGCGGAGACGGGGACGGCCTCATATTTCCGGCGGCAGGCGTTCATATCAGCGATTACTTTATTCAGGGTTTCGAGTTTATACATCAGATGTCACCCTCCTCCCGGAAAGAATAGTAATTGGAGGAAAATGCCGGAATAATGATATGATCAAGGAAATGAATGCCGATGATTTTGCAGGCGTTCTGTACGGCCTCTGTCGCGTTCATGTCCTCCGGAGAGGGCAGGCAGGAGCCGCCCGGGTGATTATGCGCAAGAATGATGGAAACGGCATTGAGGAGGAGGGCTTTCCGGCAGATCCCGGCCACGTCGAAATGGCAGGCGTTTACACTGCCGGAGGATGTCTTGAACATGCCGATAACGGAGCCGGCAGTATTGAGGCCGATTGTTTCGCCGATGACGTCGGCGGCCTGCCGGGTGTTCTTAATGCGGGTGGAATTGGTATTGTAAATGCCGGCGCTGTGCATGACCATGAGGCCGTTTTCCTCAAGGCGGGGGCGGTATTCTCTGATGATTGCCATGACTGAAACCTCCTATGAAATAGAATTTACGATAACTATTGTAAAGGAATAACCGTAATTATTCAATAGGAAATTCATGATTAATCGTAAATTCACGGAATGTTCATACACGGCAGGCGGCCGGGAGCGGGCGGGAAGCGGAGGCGGAGGGCGGAGGAGCGGGAGACGGAAGACAGGATCCCGGGTGGAATGGCGGCAGGGCAGGCGGGGAGCGGGGAGAAGGCCATCCGGAGAGGAGCCGGAGGGCGGAGGCAGGGCGGGAGGATACCGGCGGGGGATCTGCAGCCAGGGAGGCGCGGCGGGTGACCCCCGAAATGCCCGCAAAAAGAAAAAAGAATTACGGTAAATGTTGACAAATAATCGTATATGATATATACTGAGATCAGTTCCAGAAGAGGAGTGTGGCACAATGAAGAATGTGGTTGCCTATTGCAGGGTCAGTACAGACGGACAGGCGCAGGAGGAGAAATGCGGCATTGATTCGCAGAAAGAGATCATCATGAAATACTGCGCGGAGCATGACATGCAGATCTCCGACTGGTATATTGACGAGGGTGAGAGCGGGGTCAAGGAGAGCCGGCCGGCGCTGGATGAGCTGCTGTTTGGCGAACTCCGGAATCCTCCGGTTACGACAGTCGTGGTTGCCAAGAGTGACCGCATGGCGCGGGATATCAAGCTGTACTTCTATTACATGATGCTGCTGGAGAAGAAGGGCATTGAGCTGGTCAGCGCCTCAGAGCCGTTTGTCGATGACGGGACAGGACTTGGAAATGTCTATCGTTCGCTGATGCTGTTCGTCGCGGAGCAGGAGCGCATGAACATCAACAAGCGCACGAGCGGCGGGAGAAAAATAAAAGCCGCCCGAGGCGGCTACAGCGGAGGGAGACCTCCCTATGGATATCGTCCGGTGGACGGGAACCTGGTCATTGTTCCGGAAGAGGCGGAGGTTGTCCGTTATGTGATCAGCGCGAAGAAATCCGGAGAGACTTTCCAGCGGATCTGCGATAAGCTGAACGCAGAGGGAAAGACGAACCGCAGCGGGACGAAGTTCAGCATCAGCACGATCCAGGTGATTCTGGAGAATGAGCCTATGTACCGCGGGATGTATCGCTACGGAAAGGGCGGAGACTGGGTGCAGGGACAGCATGAGCCGATTTTGAAGGACTGAAGTCCAGTCATTCAGAAAGAGCGTTTTGATGGAGGTATGGGATGAGCCAAAGAGACAGAGACTCCTTACAAATCCTGTTAGATCAGACATTTGAGATATATCAGGGGGTTTCGAGGCTGGTACAATGGTCCGCAGCGGATTCAGAATATCTTGATACCCTTATGGAGTCAAAAGAGTGGCAGAAAGACATCGACAGGAGAATTGTAAGGGCTACAGGATCGAGAATGCAGGCGGGGATGATCCCACTTTTCTTAAGCTTGAAAGCATGGCAGCGGACGAAAGCAGTATATTCGTTTGAGCGTGTGTTTGTTGAAGATATGGCACGAACAGAGGATACAAGCCTATATATTTCCCTGCTCGATCACCTGCCATACAGAGACATGTTATTCTTCTTTCCGGAAGAAGTACTCCCCATGCTTGAAGAGGAAATTGCCGGGCTATATGTGCATCTTGAAAGACAGCCCGGACAGATGTGGATGCTGTGTAATTCCATGAACCGCAACAGGAAAGTGCCTTCACGAGTACTACCCGGAACAGAAATTGCCTTTTTGATTACCGATGGTATGAAAATATCACAGGTTTTCGAAACGCCAGAATTTCTGGCATGGAAGGCTGCATTCAAGAAACAGATATTACATGACCACCCGATGAGTGAACAGCTTGCTAACGATCTTATACCGGCTGAGCAGAAAGCCCTTAGCACTGTTGTTCACTTAATGTATTACCTAGCTTCAAAGAATGCCGACATCAAACCAGTAAAGCCCCATAAAAAGAAAAAGAAGATTCCATCCACTGGCAAAACAGAGGCTTCTCCGGCAGTTAGGCTTTATGACGTTGGCACCGAATACGCGGAAATTGTATATCGAAGATTCAGAGATAACACGGATTCGAGCGAAGACACAGTCAATACCGAAGAAGATAGCACAGATCCTGACGATGCTGAGAATAAAGAGGATCAACCGCGGAAACCCGGGAAAAAGAGACGGCCACATGTGCGAAGAGCACACTGGCAGCATTACTGGACGGGCAAAGGACGAACAACGCTGGAAGTTCGCTGGAAATCGGATCTGTTTGTTGGTGCAAATCGAGATGAACAGGCTACTGTTGTGTATGAGATAGCTAAGGAGTCTTTAAAGGGAAAACGAAATCCCAATACAAGCAAGAAAAAACGGGAAAAATAATCTTCCAGAAGCATTGACCGTTGCAGACTGCTGCGAGCGGCTGGGGATCGGGAGATCCACCTGGTACGCGATGGTGAAGACGGCATGAGGGTGGTTAGAAGTAATTCCTGGACACAAGACACAAAAAAGGGTATGTATTTGACAATAAACATATGAAAGAAGGGAAAATATGAAGAAGCTAATATGTATACTCCTTGCCATTGCTATGATTATGACTTTAGGCGCATGCGGCCAGGAAAAACAAAACGACCTGCCAGCGGAGCAGGTGGAGGAAAAAACTGAAGAATCGGCAGAAACAGAATATAATACGGCAAAAGCAAACGGATACACAGTCAAGATCATATCCGCGACCAAAACAAATGATCAGAGCGGTAATGTCATTTTAGCCGTAAAAATGCAGTTTACCAACGAGAATGCAGAACCTGCAGCATTTAATTCGGTTGCAAACATAAACTGTTATCAGGACGGTGCAGCGGTTCATAGAGATCAGATATTTCTTTTGAATAATTATGACTGGGATTCTGCCAATACAGAGATTAAAGACGGTGAAACCATAAACGTATATTGCCCGATTCCAGTTGATGATGTGAATAAGCAGGCAGAAATCGTGGTCGAACTGTACAATATGGAATCTATTACACCTGTTGCCAGCGCTGCCGTCGTCGCGAGAATTGACGAACTGGAAATCGAGGCTGGAAGCTCGCAATCTGTCTCGAGTAATGGGGAGGATGAAGCGTGGGACAACCTGGCTGCTCTGGGACAGGTTAAAATAGAAAATGGTCTTCTTACGGCGACCATAACACTTCCACCAGAGTTTTTGAATGAGAATATAACACAGGAAGAGATCGATTCCCGGGCAGGGCCCGCATATATTTCGGGGCATTTGAACGAAGATGGATCTGTCACTTATATGATGACCAAGGGACAGCATAAAGCGATGCTAGATAGCTTTATGGAAACGATAGACGCAGGGCTGGCAGACCTGATCTCAGATGGACAACTCGCTTTTACAGATATCAATTATAATGAAGATCTGACGGTATATGACGTTTATTTGAGTACAAATCAAGTTGGCATCTATGAGGGCATCACAGCTTATGCGCTGTTTTTTTACAGCGGATATTATGGAATACTTGCTGGGAAGACACCGGAGAACGTCGTAATAAACTTTTATGGCCTTGATGGAAATTATATTTCCTCACTGAACTCGAACGACCTTAGAGAATGACCATTGCGCACAGAGTGCAGGATACAATGCAGTTCGGTGTTGAAACATAAAGGACACGAATAATGTAGATATCTCATCAACCAATATGTTATATTATAAGTATCTATCAAAGAAAGGGTGTTTATAATGCGACGTTTGATTTCCTTTATCGCAATTGTTCTTGTATTTACCCTTTGCCTCGGTTCTTTTGCCTTTGCCGAGAAAGACGTACCCGATAGAAATGCAGAACAAATTGAGGCAACAGAAGAGAATCTGGATGAACAACCGTCTACCAGCCAGCTTCTTGTTGACCATGGCGTTCCTGTGATTGAAGATAAGGAAACGGTTCAGGTAGAAGATGTGTGCGAATTCTCCATTGATTACACAAATGTTATCAAGCGCGTTGATCCGCCTCGTCCTGTGAGCTACTATGTCTATTTTGAAGCAGAGGCCGGGGAGCAATATGTCGATATCTGCATTTCCTATAAAAACCTGAATACGACAGACATTATGGCAGACAAAGTTGGATCAGCATATGTAATTTATGCCGGGGAGTATTACTATGGCACCTATATTGTGATAGAGGAGCAGAGTCGCGGCAGTTTGACGTACTCCAATATCACGCCTATCTCACCATTGACAACAGAATACCTGCATTTTCTCGCGAGCATACCGGATGAGGCAGCAAAAAGTAATGGAGAACTGATTGCCGTGTTGGATATTGGCGGTCAAAAATGCCATTGTGTTGTTAGAGAAGGCGAAACTGGAAAGCTCATACAGCCGAGTGAAAATGCCATTACGGAGAAGGACTGTGAGCTGAAGCTCCATGATATTGCATATATCGAAGATGTCTGCGAGATCAGCCCCGAGTCAATTAATATTGCAAGAGATGTTTATCCTGCAAAACCCTATGACTATTGTTTGTACTTTACAGCCGGGGCTGGAAAGCAGTTTATTGATCTCTGTGTAAGATATAAAAGTTTTACGGACAGAGCTGTCCTTGCGGATAAACTGATCAGCGCAACCCTGACCTATAATGAGAAATACAACTATAATGCTTTTGATATCATTGAGCAGGATAGCCGCGGCACCTTCTCTTATAACAACATTACATATGTGGAACCCCTGACCAATGATTATTTGCACTATCTCTTTGAGGTTCCTGATGAAGTGGCCAACAGCAAAGAGCCGATTACAATCACACTGAAAGTGGACAGCTACAGCTATACGATTGCGGTTAATAGCTAATAACCTATATCACATCTAAAAAGGCGCCTGTAAGCGTACAGGCGCGGCAGTCGAGAGGGACTATCCGAAGGAAAGGACGGTCTCTCTTTTATTATGATGACAGAGAAACAGAAGGAATTTGAGAAAAACCTGATTGAGCGGGGGGCGAAGGATCTGCCGGCGCTGCAGGATGCGTTTGAGTATGCGCGGGCGCTGGAGGACCATGAACACACGGGCGAGATCCGGAAATATGCCTCGAGGTTTGTAAAAAACGGGGGAGACGCGCAGGGGCTGGAGCTGTACCGGAAGGCGCTGCTGTTTGACGCGCAGCTCAGCTTCGACTGCTTCCTGCGGTATGTGGAGTGCCGGCGGGACCCCAGCCAGCAGTTCTACGCCCCGCGGCGGCACTATCTGCTCCCCATTGTGCAGGCCTATCAGGCGGCCTATGACGGGAAGCTGAAGCTGTTGACCATCAGCCTGCCGAAGCGGGCGGGGAAGAGCCAGACGGGAATCAACTACGTCAACTGGCTGTCGGGGAAGCATCCGGACCGGTCGACCCTGATGGAGGGGACGGGGGATGACCTGGTGAAGTCCTTCTACACCGGATGCCTGGAATACCTGCAGGAGGACAGCCCCTACGCGTATTACGACGTGTTCCCGGAGTGCAGGCTGGTGCAGACGAACGCGGACACGAAGATCATCAACCTGAATGAGAAGTCCCGGTTCCCGACGGTGATGTGCCGATCCATTGATGCGAGGCAGGTGGGCCTCTCGGAGGCGACGAATGTTCTTTACATGGACGACTGCGTGGAGGGCAGGGAGGAGGCCAAGAACCGGGAACGGCTGGACGCCAAGTGGGAGGTCATCTCAGGGGACATCATGGGCAGAGCCATCGAGTGCCCGATGATCTTCACGGGGACACGGTACTCGCTGTATGACCCCATCGGACGGATCCAGGAATACGCCCGGAAGATGGGCTGGGCCTGGAAGGCGATTGAGATCCCGGCACTGGACCCGGTGACGGACGAAAGCAACTACGAATACTACAATCCAAAGCTGGAGCGATGGGTGTTCACAACAGGGTACTTCCGGGAGCAGCGGGAGCTCCTGAGCGCGGAGCAGTTTGAAAGCGAGTTCCAGCAGCAGCCTTTTGAGGCGAAAGGACTGCTGTTCCCGGAGAAGAGCCTGAACCGCTACTTTGCGCTGCCGCCGGATCGGGACCCGGATGCGGTGGTGGCGATCTGCGACACGGCGGAGCGGGGAGCGGACAGCACGGCGATGGGGATCTTCAAAATCTACGGGGAAGACGTGTTCCTGGACGATGTGGTCTTCGACAATTCGGCTCCGGAAATCACAAAGCCCCAGTGCGCGAAGAAGATCGTCGAGCACGGGGCCGGGATGGCGGTATTTGAGAGCAATAACGCGGGGGAGTACTTCGCCCGGGATGTGGAGGCGCTGGTAAAGGAATACGGCGGGAAGTGCAGCATCCGGACGAAGCGGACCATCAGCAACAAGCAGACGCGGATTGAGTATGCCTCGGACGGCATCCTGAAGCACTTCTACTTCAAGGATGCCTCCACCTACCAGCGAAACAGCCAGTACGCGCTCTTCCTCCGGGAGCTGACCACCTACACCCGCTCGGGAAAGGTGCCGCACGACGATGCGCCGGACATGCTGAGCCTGGCGGAGAATGAATTCCGCAATCTGAACGGGAACCGGGCGGAGGTGGTGAAGAGAGTGTGGTAGAAAAAAGTCGAATTCGGCGGCGCATTTTTTTCGAAAAAGGATGGTTGACATTTCTTCTCTCCTATGATACATTGATAGCAGGTAGAACGTACTACATACTACAAACTAAAAGAAAGGTGGACTTAAGATGAAAAAACAGGTTGTTTGGCTGCTGGCTCTTGCACTGATGCTGTCGGTGCTGGTTGGCTGCGGCGCGCAAAGCGCTGAAAAACAGGCAGATCCCTATCCCTCTAAAGAGATTACCTTGGTAATTCCCTATGACGCGGGTGGCGCGAACGATCGCTGTGCGAGACTGATCGCCTCGATCAACGAACAGCAGAATCTGACGGGCGTATCCGTGATCGTGTCCAACATCTCCGGCGCAGGTACCAAGAACGGTATTTCCAGCGTTGTGAAGTCGGATCCGAACGGCTATACGCTGCTGGTTCACCACAACGCCATGGTGACGGCGGCTGCCCTCGGCCAGCTGGAGGATGAACTCCAGTGGCAGAACGGGCTCCGCCCGATTGCGCAGATTCTGGAGACCCCGCTGACCTTCGCGGTGCTTGCCGAGAGCAGATGGGCCACCATGCAGGATCTGGTCAACGAGATCCTGGAGAAGCCCGGCGAGGTGAAGTTCGGCTTCCCGGGGATCAACTCCCCGCAGGCCTTTGCCTTCCAGAATATTATCAGCGCTTTCGCGGCGCAGGGCATGAATCTGGATGTGCACTATGTGTACTATGAAGGCGGTTCCGCTGTCAAGACCGCACTGCTCAATGGTGAGATCGACGTGATGCCTGGTATCACGATGGATACCGTTCCCAGCACGAAGGACGGCCTGTATCGCATCCTGTCCGTCGTGACGAACAACCGGCTCGAGGCGCTGCCGGATGTACCCACTTTCGCGGAGTGCGGCTATGAGATGCCCTCGACAACAGACGGTGCGCTGAGAATGGTCGTCTGGGCGCCGAAGAACACGCCCGACGATGTCGTCGCATATCTGGAAAACTTCCTGCAGACGATATACAACACCGAGGAGTGGCAGGCATTCATCGCGGAAAACTCTGCCATTGCCGTCTACAGAACCGCGGATGAGGTGAAGGAAGTCTTCACCGCGGATGCGGAGACCTACAACGCCATTGCGGCGGATCTGCAGAAGTCCGCCGGCTGATTCCATCTGTACGAGTTTCAAAGCAGGGGCCTTTTCGCATGCTTGTGAAGAGGCCCCCGGTTCCAAAGGAGAGCCTATGCGAAAGTCTGTGATCTTTTCGGCGGCGTGCGCGCTTCTTGGCGTTGCGCTGCTTCTGGAGTCGGCGAAGATCCGCCCCCTGTGGGTGGAGCCCATGGGGCCAGCCGTATTTCCGCGCGTGCTTTCCGTTCTGCTGATTCTGGTTGCCGGGGGCGAACTGATCCAGGAGATCCTCGCCGGCCGCAGGGAGCGCCGGGAAAAGGGAAGTGCGGAGAAGGGAGAAGAGCCGCCTTCCGGGCAGAGAGCCCTTGCGGCGAACCGTGCTGTTGTTTCCGTGGGCTATATGGCGGCGCTGTCCCTGCTCTATGTTTTCGGGCTGGCTTTTATCGGGTTCTATGTTTCGACGGCGGTATATGTGCTAGCTGCGGTCGGAGGACTCTGCTATTTCTCGGAACGGGAGACTTGGCTGAAAAGAACGCTCAAGATCGGAATCCCCATGGCGCTGATCATCCTCGGCGTTCTGGCCTTCGCGCACCGATACATGCACATATACTTCCCGTCCAAGGGAATACTCTGGTGATGCAAGATGGATAGTGTCTTTTCTTATATTCTCGGCGGAATCGCCTCGGCCTGCCAGTGGGACACGCTCGCCTTACTACTAGCGGGTACCGTGCTGGGGCTGATGTTCGGTGCGATCCCCGGACTAAACGCCACCCTGGCGATGGTGCTGATTCTTCCGCTTACTTACAGTATGAGTCCCTCCGGGGGCATCGGTCTGCTGATGGGTGCGTATGTCGGCGGGATCACCGGCGGCCTGATCTCTGCGATCACCATAGGGATTCCGGGCACGGCGGCGTCCATCGCGACTACGCTCGACGGGCATCCGATGTCGAAGCGGGGTGAGAGCGGACGGGCGCTTGGTATCGCCTCTGCCTCCAGCTTCTACGGAGGTCTCCTCGGTTGGCTGGCGCTGGCGTTCCTGACTCCGCAGCTCTCCAAAGCCGCGCTGATGATCGGCTCCTTCGAATACAGCGCCATCATTCTCTTCGGCTTCACGGTGATTATCGGGGTGTCGGGGGACAGCATCCTCAAGAGCATGATCATGATGCTGATTGGGCTGATCATCTCGGTGGTCGGACTGGATCCGCTGCACGGCGTTCAGCGGCTTACCTTCGGGGTTCGCGCGCTCGACACTGGATTCCAGACGGTCCCGCTGCTGTCCGGGGTCTATGTGGTGTCCCGGGCGCTGGAGGAGACGGAGAACCTGAAGGAGGGGAGCATCTGCCCGCCCTCCCGGCTGGACGATCTCATCGCACAGCTGTGGAAGGTGCTTAAACAATGGAAGGCCATAATCATTTCCTCGGTTATCGGCATACTGATCGGCATCCTGCCCGGCATCGGCGCGTCGGTCGCACCGTTCCTGGCGTACGACCAGGTCAAGAAGCTTTCCAAAACACCGCAGGATTTCGGCCAGGGAGCGCCGGAGGGCATCGTGGCGAGCGAGGCCTGCAACAACGCCACGATCGGCGGCGCACTGGTGCCAGCGCTAGCATTGGGCATCCCGGGGGATATCCCGGTCGTCATTCTGATCAGTGGGCTGATGCTACACGGGTATCAGGTGGGACCAACCTTCTTCGCCAGCAACCCGGCAATGGTCTATTTCATTTACGCAGCTCTGCTGTTGGCTAACGCGCTGATGCTGCTGGTGCTCTTTTCCTTCGGGATCCGGCTGTTTACCCGGCTCATGTCGGTGTCCAAGATCATCCTGATCCCGATCATCATGGTAGCGGGGCTCCTCGGTGCGTATAACATCTATCACAACATGGACGATGTCTGGATTGCGTTTTTTGCGGGCCTGTTCGCCTATGGTGCCATCAAGACGGGTTTTCCGCTCACTCCCATGATCATCGCGGCTATTCTGGGGCCGCTGCTGGAGAAGAATCTGCGCATCGCCCTGACGCTGAGCAACGGCAGTCTGACACCCCTGGTCACTAGGCCGATCTCACTGGTCTTCATCCTGCTTACCGCGGCGACGCTCACTGCTTTCGTGGTCCGGGAGATCCGGGGTAAAAAGAAGGGAGCGCCATGATCGGGATCGGAATCGGCAGTTACAGCTATCCACAGGCGATCCGGGCCGCGCAGGCAGGGCTGGCGGAGCGCGTGACACCGCTAATGCTGGCGGAGCGAACCGCGCTTTTGGGCGTGAACACGTTGCAGATCTGCGACAACCTTCCGCTGACGGATTGCTCTGACACGGAACTGGTGGAGCTCGCACACTTTTGCGCGGAAAACGGCATCGCCGTAGAAGTCGGTACAAGCGGGATCGGGGCAGAGGAGATCGAGGCCTGGGCTGCCATTGGCTCGAAGCTGCGTGCCAGGATCCTCCGCGCGCTACTGCCCGCGGGCCTGAATGTGGAAGAACTGATTATACGCCTGTTGCGGCTGCAGCCTGTCCTGGAAGAAGCGGGGCTCATGCTGGCAGTGGAAAACTACGAGCGCTATTCTCTGACCGACTACGCGCAGGTCCTGCAGGCACTGCCAGAAGAGTATTACGGGCTTTGCCTGGACACGGCCAACAATCTGGCGCGCGGGGAGACGCCGGAGCAGTATGTTATGGAACTGGGCACCCGGATCTGTTGCGTGCATATCAAGGACGTCGCCGCCAGGCGGCTACCTTCGACCTTCGGCTTTGTCGTGGAGGGTGTCCCAGCCGGCTGTGGCATTGTAGATATCCCCGGGCTGCTGGCAAAGACAGAACGCGCGGCGAAGAATTACACTGTCATTCTGGAACAGTGGCCGCCGGAGCTCGAAACACTCACAGAGACGCTGGCGCAGGAGGCGCGCTGGGTGGAGCAGGGAATCCGCTGTCTTCAGAGACTGACAGGTGCGTTTGCAGCGGGCGATTAATGCTTGCAAATCATTTTTAATGCTGTCATAATATGGAAGCAATGCTTCCAATTTATGATGTACATGGTGGGAAAAAGCAATGAAACAAATTTTCAGCAGCGAAGATATACAGCGATTTGACAAGACCAACGTCTCGACATCCATCAAGGATCTGGTGATCAAAAAGCTCCTGGAGGGAGAGCTTCATCCGGGGGACAAGCTCCCAACGGAGATGGAGTTTTCCTCGCAGCTCTGCGTCAGCCGGAACTCGGTGCGCGAGGCGGTCAAGATGCTGTCATCCCTGGATATCATCGAGATCCGGCGCGGAGAGGGCACCTTTATCCGCTCCACGATCTCGGACTCCGTTCTCAACCCTCTGATCATCCAGCTGGCGTTCGCACAGAAGACGCCGCAGGAGCTGATTGAGCTGCGTGTATTTCTGGAAACCGCGCTGGTGGAACTCGCGCTGGAAAAGAAAGAAGACAAGGATATTGAGCTCCTCGAGAGCATCAATAAGCAGATGCGCATTGCCATAGCCGGACACGCGGACAGCAGAGAAATCAGCCATCTGGACTATGAGTTTCATTCCGCACTGATCCGCATGACTAGGAATGACCTGATCATCAAGATCGGGGAGACCATTTACACGCTGTTCTTCTCTTCAATCAACGACAGCATCCTGAGCAACGAAGCCGGTGGCTATGGGTATCAGAACCATAAAAAAATCATCGAAGCATTGAAGACTGATGATAAGGCTCAGGTTCGGTCCGCTGTGAAAGCCAGCCTTGCACACTGGAAAAAACAGCTGGAGATGAATCGGGACAATTCATAAAAGCGACCCCATTCAATGCTTCCGTTACACACGGAAGGGATCATAATCATGAAAAAGCTTGTTCTGCTGTCAACCGGCGTCGGCCTTGTGCCGCGGCTGGTGGATATCGTAAAAAAACTGGATCCGGAGATCCAGATTTGCAATCTTGTAGACGACACGATCGTATCGAGCATTGCGAAAAACGGGAACGTCGTCCCGACCTCCATTTTTGCCCGTATGTGTGATTATTGCCGCATCGCGGAGGACATAGGCGCGGACGCAATGCTGCTGACCTGTTCGAGTATCTCGGAGGCGATAGACGTCGCGCGTCCGCTCGTGAACATCCCACTGTTTAAAATCGACGAACCCATGATGGAGGAAGCGGTTCGCATCGCCGACCGGAAGATCGGGGTTGCCGCCTCGCTGCGCACGACTCTGAACCCTTCCTGCCGCCAGCTTGAAAAGAAGATCTGGGAGGCAGGGAAAAAAATTACCGTCGTGGAAGGTCTTTGCAACGGCGCCTTTGAAGCTTTTTCGGCGGGGGATGTCGCGACGCATGACACGATCGTCAGGGAAACCGTCGTCAGCCTGCTCGAGAGCTGTGATCTCGTCGTCTTGGCGCAGGCCTCCATGGCTACGGCCGTCAGCAGCCTTCCGCCGGAGCAGAGGCAACGGGTGCTGTCGAGCCCCGAGCTCGGTATCCGCCGGGTGGTGAGTTTTCTGCAGGACGCGGGGGCTTTGGCATGAGGAAGGCAGTCTTCCCCGCAACGCTTTATCTGCCGGAGAGGGCTGCTCTGGCCATGCACAGCCTGAGCAGCATTATTGACCCGGAATCCGGGCTTCCGTTCTGCCTCTTTGACGTGATGTCCGATCCGCCGAAGATGGAGCATACCTGCTTTGACTGGAGCGACCACACAGCTCGCGTGATCGATGCGCTGCTTCTCGGGAGGGCGTTGACCGGCAGCGGGGAGGCAGACGGCGTTGTGGACGGCCTTTTTGAATCGCTGAAGAAAGGCTTCGGCGCCGACGGACTGCACTATACCCCTGAGAATGAATGGACCTCTGAACAGGCGAACATGCATTACCAGCGTTCCGTTATCAATGCGCTGCTCAGCCTGTGCCTGGAGAGACAGTCAGCGGAAGCGGAAGAGCTGCTGCGAGGCCTCATCGACGGCCTGTATGAGATCAGCGTCAAGCGGGAGGACTTCTGGTACTTTCCGGCGGTGGAATACCTGCCCGGGGGCTGGTTCCGCGGGGACTGGAAAATCCTCGGCTACGGGACGGACCCTGCGAATACGAACGGCCGGCTCCTGTTCGGGCTGTGCCGCGCGTGGGAACTGACGAAAAACGAGAAGGCCGCAGAACTGGCGAGGATGTTTGTGAACCATATTATGCATCACAGCAGCGCCTTCCTGCCCGACGGCTCGTTTGCGACGGGTATGGAGTTCCGCGAGGGGCACTTTCACAGCAGGGCGGTCACCATTCTCGGCGTGATCCGCTATGCCTTTACCTTCGGGGATGCCGAGGTGCTGGCCTGGGGAAAAAAGGTCTACGACAAGGCCCTGAGCTATGGCACGGGGTTTGGTTGGTACCCGGAACGCCTGGTCAGAGAGCGCGCGCACGGCTGTGAGACCTGCGCAGTCGTGGATATGATGGAGAGCGCCATCTGGCTGGCGAAAAGCGGGTATCCAGAATACTGGGAAACCGCAGAGCGCATCCTGCGCAACCAGCTCGTTGAGAGCCAGGTAACCTCGCTTGACCAGATTCTGAAAGCAAGGGAGCGCAGTGGTGTGCCAACGCCCGATGAGAAGCTGCTTCTGCCATTTGTCGGGGGCTTTGCCGGGTGGTCGGAGCCGAACGATCTGCTCTCCAAGGTCATGCACAACTGGGATCTATATCTGTGCTGCTGCGCTCAGGGCGTGCGGGGCTGCTTCAACGCCTGGACGCACACAGTCGAGCGCGACGATGATGTGACGCGTCTGCAGCTGCTAATCAACTATATGGATGAACAGATCCAGATCCGCAGCTGGCTGCCGGACGCTGGGAGGATCACGGTTACTTGCGCATATGACACCACACTGGAAGTCAGGACTCCGTCCTGGATTCAGCGGGAATCCCTGCGGGGAACAATCAGCGGGCAGCCGACGACTCTCTCGCTTGCCAACGGGTATCTGTCGGTAGCGCTTCCAGCCGGAGAGGAGCTGGAACTCTGTTTCAAAATGGATGAGTGGGAGACCGAAGAACCGGTGCTTGAGACGGTATATCGAGTTAGCTGGAAAGGGAGCAGCGTTCAGGGTATCTCGCCGGAAGGCATCTATATCCCGCTGTACAACCGGCATCCCGAAGAACCGGTCCCCATGGTGGAGAGGAGCGCCTTCCCGATCGCCTTCCACCTGTAAGAATTTGTCAAGGGGGATGGCGCTCCTGATACATTACATGATTGCAAGAAACCAATCTCATATGCGCCTCTTCGGGGGCGCATTGTTATTGCCTCTATGCAATATAAAACATCTGTATTCAATATCATCGGTTTTCGGGCAGATATGGGCCGGTTTGTGTCAGGAATGTTGACAGGCACAGAGGAATCGGATACAATATTTGCAGATAGAAAAAAGCGGCGGGGAACTGCCGGAGGGTGATCCATTCCTGAGAGGTGCGGATGGACGACACAAAGACATACCGCCTGACGCGGGAGCAGATCGGCGCGATTGAGCGGGCAGTGAACCGCGGGGATCGGGCAGAGGTGGTTCCGCTGAAGGACGGGAAGATCAAGATCCTACGGGTACGCAGGGAAGAAGCAAAATAAAGAACGATCGCGCCGGAGAGAGTTCCGGCGGGAGAGCCGAGAGTGGCTGAACCATGGAGAAATTTGTGGTTTGGTCGCTCTTTTTTTGTTGGAGAAAAGCATGACACTGGAAAACTACACGGTTAAAGAAATCCTGCGGCTGCCGGCGAAGGGCCTGACGGGGCGGAGAAAGATCCGGACGGCGGTGAGGGAGATTACCCTGGAGAATGTGCGGGAGGTGCTGGAAAAGGCCCTGACGGTGCACAGCCTGAACTGCGGGGAGATCACCTACCTCTGGGAATACTACAAGGGCAGCCAGGACATCCAGTTCAAGGAGAAGTTTGTCCGGGAGAGCATCAACAACATTGTGACGGTGAACCGGGCCAATGAGATTGTGACCTTCAAGACGGCGTACCTGCTGAATGAGCCGATCCAGTACATCTCCCACGGCGGAGAGGACGCGGTGTCGGAGAAGGTGGAGCGGCTGAACGAGCTGATGCGGGCGGAGGACAAGGAATCCAAGGACAAGGAGATTGTGGACTGGATGCACATCTGCGGCGTGGCGGAGCGGCTGATACTGCCGGACGCGGAGAACGATCAAGACGGCGCACCCTTCTGCATCTACACCCTGGACCCGCGGGAGGCTTTCGTCATCTATAGCGCCCGAATCGGGGAGCGGCCCATGGCGGGGGTGGTACTGCAGGTGGACGAGAAGGAGCGGCAGTACGCCACGGTATACACCAAAAACCGCGTGTTTGAGGTGACCCGGGAGGCTGTCCGGGAGATCGGCGCAGTGGAAGACGAGGAAGGCGGAAGCTACGGCCACCTGCTGGGGGACGTGCCCCTGGTGGAGTATGAAAACAACAGCGCACGGATGGGCGCCTTCGAGACCGTGATCCCGATCCTGAACAACATCAACCGGCTGGAGAGCGACGCGGTGGATTCCGTTCAGGACTTTGTCAACGGATTCGACGTTTTCCAGAACTGCGAGATTGAGGATGGGGATTATTCCCAGCTTTCCCTGGGCGGGAAGGCCGTGAAGATCAAGACCGTGGTGCAGGGGATGGAGGCGAAGGTCTACCGGGTGGCCAGCGAGCTGAACCAGAGCGGCGTGCAGCAGCGGGTGGACGACCTGACGGAGGCGTATCTCACGATCTGCGGGATGCCGAACCGAAACGGCGGAAGCTCGACCAGCGACACGGGGCAGGCGGTAATCTTCCGGGACGGTTGGAGCGAGGCGGAGAGCCGGGCCAAGGACACGGAGAAGCTGTTCACCCGGTCGGAGCGGCGCTTCCTGCGGGTGGCGCTGAACATCTGCGCGGCCCGGAAGGAGGGAGACTGCCAGCTGGGTCTGGAGCTGAAGGACATCGGGGTGAACTTCGCACGAAAGAGCCTGAACAACCTGCAGAGCCGCTTCCAGTGCATGAGCGAGGGGCTTGGGAACAGCTTTATGCACCCGATGGACGTATACAACGCCTTCGGGGACATCTTCGGTGACAAGACGGCGGCCTACCGGCGCGGCATGGCCTGGCACACAGAGCAGGAGGAGAAGCGCATGGAGGCGCTGGACGCGGAGATAGACCGGGAGCGAGTGCGAGCGAAGGAGCGGACGAAGAGCGAAGAACAGTCGCCCACGGGCGGAGACGGGGGACGAAGGACCTCATCCACCGCAAGCGGTCACCCTTCTCCAGAGGAGAAGGCAGCGAGGAGAGATAGCGGATGAGAGACTTCCCGGAGCCGTACCGGCTGGCGGATGAGACGATGCGGGGATTGAACCGGCGGGCGTTGCGGCGGGTTGAAGCCGTGGAGGCGAAGATCCGGAGCGGGAAATTCGACGAGCTGAACCTGATGACAGAGCTGGACGTCCTGTATGAGACGCTGGACCGGGACAACCGGCGGGCGCTGAAGAAGCTGTACCGGGAACGGTATGAGGAGATCTGGATTTATCTGAAGGGGAAGCCGCCGGAGGAAGACGAGCTGGATGAAATGGTGGAGCTGGCGCTGACCAGCCTGCTGGGGGAAGTGAACCCCCTGACGGGGTACCGGTATGAGACGGAGGCAATCCGGAAACGGGACCGGGCGAAGGAGGCGATCCTCTCCTCCCCGACGAAGGCGCAGAAGCAGATCCAGATGGAGAAGGCGCTGCGGTACTGGTCGGCACAGACGGGGTTCTATGTGGACATCATTGCGGATGAAGCGGCCACACGGGCGATGAAGGACGCAGGTGTACAGAAGGTGCGCTGGATGATCTATGGCGATGACCGTGTCTGCGGGCAGTGTGAGGCGCTGAACGGGACAGTCTGGGAGATTGAGAAGCTTCCCGAGAAGCCGCATCTGCGGTGTCGCTGTTGGCTGAAACCGGCATGATAGAAGAATATTATGTAAACCGATGATATGCATGGCGAAGGCCATTGGAAATATCCCTTGCGGAGATGCAAGGTTAAAAAAGCCCGGAACACGGAGATGTGTATAAGCCCGAAATACGCCAGAGAAGGCGATAAAACCCAAAGGAGCGGAAGAAGAAAACATGCCAAGGATTGACACAAGCGGAATCGCGGGATTCGAGGAGATGAGCGCGGAGGAGAAGCTGAGCGCCCTGATGGAGCTGGAGATTCCGGAGGCGGTGGATCTGAGCCGGTATGTCGCGAAGGAGGCTTTTGACAAAAAGGCCTCGGAGGCGGCGAGCCTGAGCAAGCAGTTGAAGGAGAAGATGACCGAGGAGGAGAAGCGGAAGGCCGAGGAGGACGAAAACCTCCGACAGATGAAGGAGGAGCTGGAGACCCTGAGACGGCAGAACGCCATTGCGGGGTATACCTCCAGCTATGTGAAGCTGGGTTATGACGAGGAGTTGGCAGCGGACACGGCGGAGGCCATGTACGAGGGAGACATGCAGAAGGTCTTCGAGAACGGGGAAAAGCACAGGGCTGCCATGGAGAAGAAGATCCGCGCCGAGCTGATGGCGAAGACCCCGAAGCCGGGCGGCGCTGCCGGCGGTGAGGATGGCAAGGACAAGGCCGTGGAAATGGCGAAGGAGCTGGCCAGGGCCCGGTACGGCAACGACCGGAGCTATGGGGACATTATGAAGAACTACAGGAGATAGGAGAAGGAAAATGAAGTTTCAGACAAAGAGCTATGGCGGGACAATTGAGATTCTGGCGTCAAAGGACTTCCAGGCGATCCCCATTACGGTGGCGGAGCCGGAGAGCGGCACGGTGGTAAAGGCGGGCACCCCGCTGACGGCAGAAGGCGCAAGCACCACCGGCGAGGGGGCCGTGGGCATCCTGCTGTATGACGTGAACGTGGCGGAAAACCCCAACGCTGCCATCGTGGTGGAGGGCATCATCGACGCCAACAAGGCCCAGGCCCACAGCGGCGTGACCTATGCCGCGGCGCTGTACACAGCGCTGCCGGCAGTGGTGTTCCGCACGGGCATCGGAACGAATGAGTAAGTGAGGAGGATGAGGGAATCATGGATCTGAGAGAACTGTTTACCCCGGCGGCCATCGCGGCGGTCTGGGAAGAGGTCATGTCCAACCAGACGCCGTATCTGGGTACGGCGCTGTTCCCGGCCAGAAAGAAGGCGGGACTGGATCTGAGCTGGATCAAGGGTAGCAAGGGTCTGCCGGTATCCCTGATGCCGTCGGCCTTCGACGCGAAGGCGACCTTCCGCGACCGGATCGGCGTGCAGAAGCTGGAGACGGAGATGCCGTTCTTCCGGGAGGGCTTCAAGATCAAGGAGAAGGACCGTCAGGAGCTGCTGCGGATTATGGAGACGGACAGCCCGTATCTGCGGGAGATCATGGGCAGGGTGTTTGACGACGCCAATGAGCTCATCTCCGGCGCCAACGTGGTACCGGAGCGGATGATCATGCAGCTGCTGTTCGCGGTAAACGGCGATGCCGGGATCAGCATCAAGGCCAATGACGTGGATTACACCTACAACTACGACCCGGACGGGGAGTGGAAGGCCAGCAACTACTTTGCCCTGACGGGGAACCGGAAGTGGAACGTGACGGACAAGGCCAACCCCTTTGAGGATATCCGGACGGCCAAGACGGCAGTGCGAACCAAAACCGGCACGGAGCTCACCATGGCGGTGATGAACAGCAGCACCTTCAATCTGCTGGGGCAGACGGATGCCATCAAGAACCGCTTCCTGACTACCCTGGGGGCGACCATCGGGTTCATCTCGGACGCGGACGTGGTGAAGGTGATGCAGGACGTGGCAGGGGTGACCCCCATTGTCTATGACAAGCAGTACAAGAACGAGAGCGGGGTGGCTGCCAGCTTTGTACCTGACGGCTATGTGAGCCTGCTGCCAGAGGGACCCCTGGGGAACACCTGGTACGGCACCACGCCGGAGGAAGCGGATCTGCAGAGCGGCCAGAGCAAGGCGAAGGTGGCGATTGTAAACACCGGCGTGACGGTGACACAGATTCTGGACGAGCATCCGGTGAATGTGAATACCTTTGCCAGCGAGATCGTGCTGCCAAGCTTTGAGCGCATGAACGAGACGGCGCTGATGAAGGTAACATAAGAAAGGAGGACTGCCCGGTGACGGACGCGGAGAAAATCGAAATGGTGAAGGCCATGACGGGAGAGACGGAGGAGAGTACGGTCTCGGGCTATCTGTATCTCGCCGGGCAGAAGATCCTGCGGATGGTATGCGGGGACACGGTGACGGCAGTGCCGGAGAAGTACGACGGGCTGCACGTGGAGGCGGCATGCTATCTGCTGAACCGGCGGGGGGCCGAGGGAGAAATCAGCCACGGGGAGAACGGCGTGAGCCGGGAATACGAAAGTGCGGATCTCCCGGCCGCCCTGCTGCGGAGCTACGGCATCTGCGGGAAGGCAGAGGTAGTGACATGAAGTGCCTGGAGCGCAACAAGCAGGCCTTCTGGTACTGCCGGTATCTGGGAAAAGAGCCGATCCTGGATGAAGACGGAAAAGAGACCGCCGAGTACCGGTTACGGTATGACAGCCCGGTAAGGATGCGGGCGAACATTTCGCCGGCGGCTGGGCGGACAGACAGGGAGCTGTTCGGCAATCTGGAAAGCTACGACAAGGTTATTGTCTCTGAAGATATGAATTGTCCAATTGACGAGCAGACGGTGCTGTTTGTGGACGGGGTACCGGAATTCAACAGGGCGGGTGACCCGCTGTACGACTATGTGGTGCGGCGGGTTGCCCGGAGCCTGAACGTGGTGAGCATCGCCATCTCAAAGGTGCAGAGCCGGTGAGAGGCAGGTGCAAAGGTGAAAAGAATTTATGAAATCGGAATCGACGGGAGCGGCATCGATGAACTCATCCGGGGGCTGGACGAATACCGGAAATGGCTGGAGGAAAAGTGTGAGGCGCTGGCGGAGCGGCTGGCGGCAATGGGGGCGCTGAGAGCCTCCATGGGCTTCTCGGCGGCCATCTATTCCGGAGAGAACGAGCATGAAATTTCGACAGAGCGGGTCGGAGAGCATGAATATGTGGTGCGGGCGGACGGAGAGGCGGTGCTGTTTGTGGAGTTCGGCAGCGGCCTTGTGGGCTTCGGACATCCGGAGTTCGGTGCCTGCGGGCCGGGGACCTGGCCGGGGAAGGGGCACTGGAACGACCCGAAGGGCTGGTGGTTCCCGACGAATGACCCAGCCTATGCGAAAAAGAGCAGCAAAAAGACCGGAAAGATGTACGGCCATACCTACGGGAACCCGCCGAACATGCCACTGTACGGAGCGGTGAAGGACCTGGAGCAGGAGCTGAAAAGGGTGGTGGCGGAGGTGTTCCGGGAGTGAGGCAGAATGAACGACATTGAAAACGAGCTCTACACCCCTATCGCCCAGGCGCTGCGGGAGGAATTCCCGGGGATCAGCGTGGCGGGAGAATATGCGGGGAGCCCGGCAGGGCTGCCACACGTCTCACTTGTGGAGGCGGACAGCTATGTGACACCGGGGAGCGTGGACAGCTCCGGCGAGGAGAAGCTGACGACGCTGCTGTATGAGGTGAACGTATACAGCGGAAAGGTAAGCGGAAAGAGAAGTGAGTGCAAACGAATTCTGGACCTGGTGGACCGGATGATGATGGAGCGGAACTTCCGCAGGACGGCAAAGCTGACGGTACCGAACCTGGAGAACACGGGGATCTGCCGGATGGTGGCGCGGTACCGTGGAGAGACCGACGGAAGAAATCTATATCGAAAGTGAAGGAGAACAGAAATGGCGCTGAGTACGTACAAGACGTTTCTGATGTATAAGGCATCGGCTTCGGCGGAGTATACGAAGCTGGTGGATATCAAGAACGTGCCAGCCATGGGGGCGGAGCGAAACACGATTGACGTGACCACCCTGTCGGACGACACGGAGACCATGATCCCGGGCATCAAGCGGCTGGGGGACGGCCTGCAGTTTACCTGCAACTACGACATGGCGGTCTACAGCACGATCCACACGATGGAGACCTCGGACACAAGCTATGACTTTGCGATCTGGAAGGGTGGCACGGGCTCCGGCAGCCAGGTAACGCCGACAGGCTCGGACGGCAAGTGGAGCTTCAAGGGAAAGGTCTCGGTAGGAACGGCCGACGGGGATGTGGACGCGGCCTTCGAGATGGTGGTGACGGTGTTCCCGGAGACGGCCATCGACTTTACGGCGGGGACCTGAGGAGGCGCATAGACCATGGCAAAACAGCTGACATTCGAATACAAGGGCAGGGAGTATGTGCTGGAGTATACCCGGGACAGCGTGCGGCAGATGGAGCGGGGCGGCTTTGTGGCGGATGACTTCGCCGCGAAACCCATGACGGTGCTGCCGCAGCTCTTCGCCGGGGCCTTCCTGGCCCATCACGGGAACGTGAAGCGGGAGAAGATCGACACGATCTACGGCCTGATGAAGGATAAGAAAAAGCTCATCCAGGCGCTGACCGACATGTACAACGACACACTGGAGACACTGCTGGAGGAGCCGGAGGAGGAAGCGGGAAACGTGAGCTGGACTCCGAACTGGGACCCGGAGGAGTAAGAGACAGTTCGGAGTCCGGGACGACGTACACCGGGGTGTTTGAGCGAATTTTCCCCCAGTATCTGGCACTGGGGATGGGGTATGAGGAGTTCTGGTATCAGGACTGCGCACTGGTGAAGGCATACCGGGAGGCGGACCGGCTGCGGCTGGAGCGGCGGAACATGGAGGCCTGGCTGCAGGGGCTGTATGTGTACGAGGCAGTGAGCGCCATCGCGCCTGTTATGCGGGGGGCCTTCAACCGGGGGAGAATCCGGGCGTATACGGAGAAACCCCACGCCCTGGGCGGCCGGCGGAAGGCGGACGGGACGCCGGAGACGAAGCGGGAGCGGGAGGACCGGGAGTTCACGGAGTATATGAACGCATGGGCGGCGGAATTTAACGCGGAGATCGCGCGGAAGGGCGGTGAGGAGTATGGCGGCGGAGGCTGCGAGCATCCAGGGAATTGAATTTATGGTGCGGGGCAGTACGGCGGAGGCCGTGGATGCCCTGACGCAGCTGAAGCAGACCCTGAGCGGGCTGAAGCGGGTGGGAAAGAACCTGGACCTGTCGCCGGTGATCGGAGAGATCGAGAAGCTGGCGAAGAGCCTAAAGCGGATTGACCGGGGGACGGTAGCAAAACTCAACGCCATCGGCAATGCCCTGAACGGCCTGCAGGGAAGCGGCGGGGGCTTAGCCGGGGCCATCGGCGGCGCGGGAGGCAATGGCCTGGGGCGGGTGAACCGGGACCTGACGAAGACGATCAAGAACACGACGAAGCTGGGGAGGCTCCTGACCTCCATCGGGAGAATCGGGTTCTACCGGCTGATCCGCTTTGCGATCAAGTCCATCACGGAGACCTTCGACGAGGGGACGAGGAACGCCTACTTCTTCTCCGAGGCGCTGGAGAGCCACGAGGACGGGGCCATCAAGATCTCCACTGCCTACGACTATCTGGCCTCGGCAAACTTCAAGATGACAAACCAGCTGGGGGCGGCATGGGCCTCCTTTGTGCGGGCGATCACGCCGCAGCTGATGCAGCTGCTGAGCGTGGTGACCTCGGTGGCCAACGCCATTACCCAGCTTTTCGCGGCGCTGGCGGGGCGGGGAACCTACCTGCAGGCGCTGGACTATAACAAGAAATGGGCCTACTCGGCGGGACAGGCCGCGAAGGCGGCGAAGGAATGGAAGAACCAGCTGATGGGCTTTGACGAGATCAACCGGCTGGAGGAGCCCGCTGCCGGCGGCGGAGGCGGGGACGAGGGGCCGGACTACGGAAGGATGTTTGAGGAGACCCCCATCGCGGACTGGCTGCGGAAGCTGCAGGAGCTGGTGGGGAGCCTGAAACTGAGCATCGACGACGTGCTCTTCGACTGGTCGGACCTGAACCCTGAGCAGATCGCCGAGAAGGCGGTGGCGGGCCTCTGCGGGCTGCTGGGAGGCGTGACGGGCTTCCTCTTCGGCGGCGCGGGAGGCGCCCTGTTCGGGACCATCGCGGGGGTCGGGATCGGGCTCCTGATTGACAGTCTGGTGTTCAACCACGACGGGGTGCTGAGCAGGGGCGAGATCGGAGATCTGGTGAGCATGGCCCTGCTGGGCCTGACCGGCGGCATTGTGGGATTCTTTGCCAGCGGGATGAAGGGGGCGCTCATCGGCGCCAGCATCTGCATCGGCCTCTTTGCAATCATCAAGGGCATCGACTTTGCCACCGACGGGAAGACCGGCGCCTTGCTGGAAAACCTGACGATCGCGATGGGAGCCCTGGCGGGGGCGAGCATCGGCCTGAAGCTGGGGGGACCCCTGGGCGCGGTGATCGGGGCGACCATCGGATTCGGCGTCAGCTTCTTCCTGAAGGGTGTCGTGTTTGCCGACACCGGCGGCTGGAGCACCGGAGACTGGGTGAAAAACATTGTGGCGGCGCTGGCGCCCCTGGCGGGGGCCATGATCGGCCTCGCGGTAGGGGGACCGGCGGGGGCCGCCGTCGGCGCGGTGATCGGGCTGGGAATCCGCTTCCTGCTGAAGACGGACCCGAAGGCGGAAGGGGAGCAGACGGCCCAGGGCTTCTTCGACGGGATCACGGAGAAGTTCAAGGACATCGGGAACTGGGTGAAGGAGCATGTGACGGACCCGCTGGTGGAGGCGGTGAAGAATCTGCTGGGGATCCATTCCCCGTCCACGGTCTTCGCGGAGATCGGGAAGATGGTGGTGGAAGGGCTGTGGAGCGGGTTCCGGGGACAGTGGAACGACTTCCTCCGGAACGTGCAGGGGGCCTGGCAGGGCCTGAAGCAGTGGTGGAGCGGACTGCGGCTGGACAGCTTCCTCTTCCGGCTGCCGCATCTGCAGGTGCAGTGGGAGGAACTGGCCTCCAACAGCATTATCGCGACGGTGCTGGGCATCACGGCGATCCCCCATCTGAGCGTGGCCTGGTATGCCCGGGGCGGCATTGTGGACGGGGCCACCCTCATCGGCGCCGGGGAGCAGGGGAAGGAAGCCATCATCCCGCTGGAGCGGAACACCCAGTGGATCGCGAACGTGGCGGATGAGCTGTATGCGAGGCTCCGGATGGATACGGCGGCGGATATGGGCGCGGAGGAGAGCGCCCAGGACGTCAGCGAGGACGTGGTGACGGCCATCTACGCCATGGGCGAGCAGCTGATCCGGGCAATCCAGGCGAGCGGGAGCGGAGGAGGATACGACCCCTATGTGATCGCACGGGAAGTGAGCCGAATCCAGCGCCAGACCTCCCGGTCGGTCGGATGAGGGGAGAAAAACATGACCTTTGTGGTAAACGGTGTGGACTTTATGAATACGGCGACGGGACGGCCGTACATCGCCTTCAACGGGCTCAAGTGGCAGCGCAACGACATCGAGAGCCCGAAGGCGGGGCGGACGATGGACGGGAACATGCAGCGCGGGCGGATCGGGACGAAGATCCGGATGGATGTGACCTGCCGGCCGCTGACGGCATCCGAACTCCAGATCGTGCTGAATGCGATCTACCCCGAGTATGTGACGGTGCAGTACAACGACCCAATGTCGGGGCTGGTCACGAAGACGATGTACTCGAACAACAACCCGGCGACGTACCTGATGCTGAAGCCGAACGGGACAGAATGGTGGAACGGCGTGACGTTTCCACTGGTGGAAAGATAAAAAAGCGCCTCCGAAGAGGCGCAGGGTAATAGATGTGGTTACAGATCCTTCTCCAGTTCGACTTCGAGATCCCGACCACCATAGAGAATACGCAATACCTGAACGGTGCCGGTTTCTTTTGCAACATGATAGATGATGCAGTAATGGTCTACCGTGAGGATACGGACCTCTCTGTCAGGGGAGAAACCGAGTTCAAGAACTCTGTAGCGTTCCGGCATTTCGGAGAGTGAGGAGACTTCTTTCTCAATCCGGTCAATCTGACGGTCTGCATTGATCCTGGACTGAAGAGAAAAGGCAATATACTCATAGATGCTACGCAAATCAGACTTTGCTTTGTCGGTAAATACGAGCTGATAACTCATGAACGGTATTCCCTCCGGAGGTCAGCAAAGACTTCAGCGGCGGGAGTAACGCGACCGGCGTCGACGTCGGCAAAGCCTTTTTCAATCTCGGATTTCAGCTGTTCCTTCGTCAGCACACTCATGTCAGGGACCGGGACAGCGGGAAGCTTCACTTCAAACGGAATCCCGCGCTGAAGAATGATCTGTTTATAGAACATATTGATCGCGTTAGAAACAGGAACACCCAAGGCATCCAGAATCTCTTCCGCCTGTTCTTTAATATCCGGTTCAATCCGGGCGTACAGGTTTGCGGTTTTTGCCATGATAAACCCTCTTTTCATTGTTTCTTTGCCCTCATTATACACGAATGTCCACACAATAGCAATACATAATTCGGGCGAGGTGATTCAAGATCCAGACCACATCTGCATTATACAACCAAATACTGGCCGGGACGCACTGGACGGAGGTGCGGGTGCGGATTGACGGCGTGTACTACGGGATGAACAAGCTCATCAGCGTGCGGACGCACCGGGCGGCCTTCGGAGAGGGAACGCCGACGCCGGGGCTCGCGGTGGCGGGGGAGATCGAGGTGACGCTTTACGTCAACGCCGGGACCGGGACCATCCCGCGGAAGGCGGAGATCATCCCCTATGTGCGCGTGTGCAATGAGACACAGCAGAGCGAATGGATCCAGAAGGGCCTCTATTACGTGGACTCCCGGCAGTCTACACCGGACCGGTACACCACCCTGCACGGCTATGACGCGATGCTGACGACGGAGCGGACACAGCCCTGGTCGGAGCTGAGCTGGCCGGCACTGGACATCGACGAGGTCAGCGAGATTGCGACGATCATGGGCGTGACGGTGGACCCGCGGACCACGGTCCTGATGACCGCAGGCTTCCGGATCCCGATGCCGGCGCAGTACACGATGCGGGAGACGCTGGCGCAGATCGCCGCGCTCTACGGCGGGAGCTTCGTGATGACGGACACGAACACACTGCTGCTGGTCTGTGTCTGGAACCTGAAGACGACGGCGGACGCGGTGCTGCGAAATAACTTCTTCCAGCTCGACCCGGTGCGGGCCTTTCCGGCGGTGACAGGGATAAGATTCCTTCTGGAGGACGACAGCGAGGTCTTTGCCGGGACGACGACGGGATATGTATTCGAGATCCGCTGCCCCTGGGCAACCAGCGCGATGGCGGCAACGCTGCTGACGAAGATGCAGGGATACGTGTATCGGTCGTATACGGCGAGCGACGCAGTGATCGACCCGGCGCTGGAGCTGGGGGACACCCTGATGATCATCACGCAGAAGAGCGGGCTGTTCTCGGAAGATGTGAGCTTCGGGACCCTGCACACGGCGACGATCGGCGCGGGCGGAGACGAGGAACTCGACCACGACTATAAATTCGAGAGCCCGGAGGAGCGACGGTATACCCGGCGCATGGAGAACATGGAGTCGGAGCTTACCGTACAGGCACAGCAGATCTCTGCCAAGGTGAGTAGGGTGGGCGGCAGCGCCAGCAGCTTCGGCTGGTATTTGGACGCGGACCGCTTCAGCCTGATGAGCAACAACGTGGAAGTGATGCAGGTGAACCAGAACGGCCTGACGGTGCGCGGGACGGTGTACGCGGACGCGGGGGAGATCGGCGGCTGCAGCATCGTTAACGGCGTACTGAGCGTCCAGAACGCCAACATCGACAGCATCAACGCGAGCAAGATCACGGCCGGGACGCTGAACGTGGGGCGCATCGCCGCGAAGAGCCTGACCGGGGCGAAGATCGCGGATGAGACACTGGCGAGCGGGAAGCTGGCGGACGGGGCGGCAGTGAACCGGGTGATCGGCAACAGCGCGGTGAGCTACGCCAAGACCAGCTTCCAGGGGACGCTGGACCAGGTGGGAACGAACAAGGCGAACATCGACACGATCTTTGGATACTTCACCGGCAGCGCCAACTTCAGCGCCCTGAACGCGGCAAACTTCTGGCTGAACGGCTACCGCATCAACGCAGGGACCACAACCCCATACGGAAATCTTGTGACATGGAGTAACAGTTAATGATAAGTTTACGGACAAAAGAAGGAATGACGTTTCCGATCGAGTGGATCGGCATCAGCGACTTTGACGGGAGCCTGCGGTTTGAGACGGGGGAGACGGACATGGCAAAGCTGTTCCAGGTCTTCGCCGATCCGAAGCATACGCAGGAGCTGGTGAGGGTGTTTGACGAGACCGAGCGGGTCTATGAGGGATACACCTTCTTCAAGGGGATGGACTGGCTGCCAAGCGGAAATGTGGTTATACGACTGTTGAAGGGTTAAAGAATGGCTGCAAATTACACTAAAATCTTTCTTGGCTTGAAGGCGGGCGGGCTGACGGAGGAGGCAGTCTGGGCGGTGATGGGGAACCTGAACTGCGAGAGCAATCTGGAGCCCTGCCGACTGCAGGGAGATTTCCAGACCGGGTATCCTGCGAGCAGAAGCTATGCCGAGGCAGTGGACAGCGGTATCAAGTCCAAGGAAAGCTTCGCCACCGACGCCAAAGGCTGGGGCCTGGCGCAGTGGACCTACCCGAGCCGGAAGCGGGCACTGTGGGAATACGCCAAGGCAAAGAACCGTTCCATCGGGGATCTGGAGCTGCAGATCGCCTTCCTGCTGAAGGAGCTGAAGGAGGATTTTGCCTCTCTGTACCGTTTTCTTCAGCAGACCAACAACATGTATGAAGCGACGGACCGCTTCTGCCGGGAGTTTGAGAACCCGGCGGTGAAGAACGTGAGCGCACGGTACAACTCGGCCAAGTGGCTACGGGTAAATGCGAAGCTGAGCTCTGTCCCGACGGGGACCTCATTGCCTGTGGGCGAGACCTCATCCACCGCAAGCGGTCCCCCTTCCCCAGAGGGGAAGGCTTGGCCGCCCAGGATGATCTGTGTCGGAATGAAGGGGCTGGACGTGACACTGCTGCAGACCTTACTGACCCTGCGCGGATATAGCTGCTCGGTAAGCGGAGAGTTCACGAAGGAGACAGATAAAAAACTCCGCCAGTTTCAGGCGGACTCAGATTCACTGATGATAGACGGAATCGCAGGCCCGCTGAGCTGGCGGGAACTGCTGAAATATTAGAGGAGGACGTCATGAAAGATTGGATGATTCGGAGTTTGAAGACCTTTGTGCAGGCGTTTTTCGGGGTGCTGATCCCGGAACTGTGTGTGATCCTGAATCAGGGATTCCCGGAGTCATGGAGCGTGCTGTGGGCGCTGCTGGCCCCGGTGATCGCGGCAGCACTGAGCGCGGCCATCTGCGCGGCGTGGAACATCATCCTGGAACAACTGCAGGAAGGAAGCCCGTATGAGGGGAGGCATGTGAAAGATGAGTGATGTGGTACAGGCCGCGCTCATCGGCGCGGCAGCGAGCATCATCGTAAACCTCATCGCCGCCATCGGCAAGAGCAAGAAGCACGCGATCGACGACGCGGTGAAGGAGGAGCGGCTGGAAAACCGGCTCAGCGGGATCGAGCAGAAACTGGACCTGCACAATGCCTATGCGGAAAAATTCGCGTGCATCACGATCGATATCGCGGTCATTAAAAACGCCCTGCAGAACATGAAGGACAAAGGGCAGTAGAGAAGGAGAAAAAGATTATGGCAAACAACATTGCAAAACTGAAGAATGCCACCCGGCGCGGGAACAACGTGACCGAGACTGCGAAGAGCGATGTCGGCATCGAACTGCCGGCAGTGAGCGCGGAGGACAACGGCAAAGTTCTGGCGGTCGCGGACGGCGCCTGGGCTGCGGTAGAGATGAGCACGGACATGACGGTCCCCGTCACCTACGCAGAGCTGAAGGCGCTGCGGGACGCGGGGGAACTGGTGCCCGGCATGCATTATCATATGACGGACTATGTCTGTACGGCGGTCGGCGAGAACTGCGAGGTCGTGAGCCACCCCTATGACATTGTCGTCACGGCGGATACGGAGTCGCATCTGAACGAAAACGCGAGCGCCTGCCTGCACGAGGGAGACAGCTATTACGCCGATGCGGATTCCTTCGCGGATCTGGGACTGTGGGAACTGAAGTACTGTATCGACAACGACACCGGGCGATTCAGCTGGGCGGATGCGGAAAACGGAAAAGGCGTCGTCTGGTACCTGAAGGACGAGCACCGGAATGAAGCCTATTACGACTTCAAGCAGATCCGACAAAAAAAGTTCAAGGTAACTTCGTCTAGCTGCAGCGCGGACCTGGTGGGACAGTGGAGTCCTGCCGGAGCGTCCATCGACGGCATTTGGCGCGATCCGACACAGAGTGCGTATTTCTACACCTTCTGCGATCCCAGTACGCCGGATGTGGACGCGAGCGTCTTCTCCGATGAGGTCTATGACAATGTCATCTATCCCCTGTCATCTGGAATCCTGCTCACGATGCAGAATGTGACCATGGGCGCAGGCTGCCATACGAATATCATCGGACATGACTGCCAGAAGATCTCGCTCTCGAATCAGTGCAGCAACAACCAGATCGGAGACGCCAGCCAGAACATGATCCTCGGGCCGAAGGCGAAGGATAACAGCTTCGGCGCCGAAGGTTACAACATTGCGATTGGCGGGGAGTCGCAGGACAACCACCTCGGGGAGGGCTGCCAGGCAATTTCTCTCAATGCGAAAGGGAACACGGTCGGGGAGACGGTCGGCTGGACCACAATCAAAGGCAACCACAATGAGATCGGCAGCGGGTGTAGCAGTGTCAATATCGAAAGCGGCAGTTCGGATAATGTGGTAGGACAGGGGGCTTCGAGCATCACAGTCAACGGTTATCGGAACCGGATCGGAAACGGCTGCAACACCATCCGGATGACAGGCCTCTGCTACGACAACGAGTTCGGTAACAACTGCCGGAATATTACCATGGCTTCCGGCGGATGTTACAACCGCTTCGGAGACGGCTGTGAGAACAACACACTAGGGAATGGCTGCTGCGGCAATACCTTTGGAGAAGTGTGTTGGTATATTACACTGGCTGCTTATTCCAACTACAACACCTTTGATACGAATCTATGGTACGTGCGCTTCCAGGGGAGCACCGCGGCGACGCAGGAACATCCGGCGCAGTACTATCATGTGCTGAGCGGCGTCCGAGGAACGAGCGAAAGCCTGATCGACATCAATCCGGAGCGAGACAGGGACTACGTCACCTTCGTGGGCTACAACAGCAGCGGGGTGCTGAAACAGTACTGCCCCATGGATGGGGCGACGTGAGGCGGAGAAGACCATAAAAACAGACCGGACAGTATCGTGCTGCCCGGTCATTTTTGCCAATGAAAAGTGAATTACTTTTGTTTTTGAGCAATCAGCTTATCAAAGCCGTATATTTCCAGAGTTGTTTGCCCTGCCTCAAGTTTTTTGACGATCTCAAGCTCTTTATTGTGTTTTTCAATTGCTTTTCCGATCACGGAGTCTTCCAGCGATTGAGGTATGACGACGACTCCGTCACAATCGCCAATTACAAGATCGCCGGGCTGTACCATGATTCCGCCTACAAGGACAGGCACGTTGATTTTTGCCAAGGTTTCTTTGACTGTTCCGGACGGATTCACACCGCGGACGAACATGGGAAAACCAAGCTTTTTAATGTCTTCAGAATCGCGACAACTTCCGTCCAATACGACACCGGCGATCCCTCGAACCATGCAGGCAGTAGCCATAATATCGCCGAAATGCCCAGCACCGGTATAACCCTGACAGTCAATTACAAGCACATCACCGGGTTCTGCGGCATAAATGGCCTGATGGAGGGCAAGATTGTCGCCGGGAACGGCTTGTATCGTTACAGCTCTGCCAACCATATGCGAACATGGGTCCAGCGGCTTAATCCCCGAATCCATAACACCCTGATGCGGAGACGGATTATTATCAGCAATATTCCCAGTTGGAAGACATGATAGATTCGCTCTCATTTCCTGGTTGAGAATCATTTCGTTATTACCTCGAAATAATCAAATAACATAAGATCAGTATCGCAGTAATAATGACTATTCTACTTTACAACTATGTTATCGTGATATTTTTTTACAGAGTTTTTCATTGCATTGAAAGCCAGGTTTTCATCTTTATCGACCATAAAGCAGAAAACCCCTTTATTGACCAGCAATTGTGCCCGCTCAACATTTTCAACTCCCAGGCAGAGAACTTTTCCGTAGGCAAGGGCTTTTTCAATAATATAGTCTTCTGCGGCGATTACATCGGGATTATCGCGCTGACCCGGAACACCGAATTCCTGAGAGAGATCGGAGCGGCCACTGCAAACCATGTCAATACCGTCGATGGAAAGGATTTCGTCCAGATTTTCTATTCCTTTCCGGCTCTCAATCTGGATTATCAGATCGGTCCTGTCATTTGCATATTGCATGTATTCAAGACGCTCCATGCCATTATAACGAATTCTTCTGGCGCCTTTATCCATACCACGTTGGCCGAGCGGAGCATATTTGCACAATTCGACTGCGGCTCTTGCGGTTTCCGCATTATCGCAATGGGGCACAACAATTCCGGCAGCATCATGACCTAAAATGGCTGTGGCATTATCCAATGTGGCTGAACGGACTATGACAGGGAAGTTCAGCAGCCGAGCCATATTCAGCATTTCAAGCAGGAGGCGATCTCCGAACAGGCGGTGTTCTGCGTCAATGCGGGCAAAATCATAGCCTGTCCGATATGCCATCTCGATCATCATTGGATCAGGCAGCGTGATTGTTAAGCCATAAGAGGGGATCCTGGCCTTGGCACGTTCACGTATTGAAATAGGTAGGTCAGTCATATCATAAATCATCTCCATTATGTTATATGGTCATTAAAACAAAGCGGTAGATCGACGGAAATTGCCGGTTGCTTTTAACTGTTGGCAGCCTGTTTCCTACGCTGGATTGCTTTCTTAATGCTCGGATAAAACAGGGTGATTATTGTAAGAAGAATAAGAGCGATCGCGATTGGCCGGCCGAGCATATATTTGACCCATTGCCCTCTGGCCATTACCAGACTTCTGCGGAATCCTTTCTCCGTTAATTGGCCAAGAACAAGACCAAGGGCGAGGCTTCCGCCGCTGTACTTGCACATATTGAAGAAGTACCCGATGAGTCCAAAGCCAAAGAGCAACATGACCAACTCAGTTGCACTGCCGATGCTTACCACGGAATATCCACCAATGGTGACAAAGACAATGACAATGACATTGAGAATGGCATCCGGTATTTCTACAATTCTGCTGGCGAAACGAACAAAGAGCATGCCAGCAAAATACATAAGAATATTGATCAAAAGGAAACTGAAGAGCACAGGATAGGTGGTGTTTGCGTGCGTTGTAAAGAGCGTGAAACCAGGAGTAAAGCCTTGAATAACAAGTGCACTCATCAGCAATGCGGCGGTTGAGCTGCCGGGGATACCCAAGGTCATCATCGGAATAATAGCCCCGCCGGAAGTGGCGTTATTTGCTGTTTCTGGTCCAACGATACCCTCTGTGCAGCCGGTGCCGAATGATTCGGGGTGCTTGGACACACGTTTTGCCTCATTATATCCAATAAAAGCACCGATATTTCCGCCGGCGCCGGGGAGTATTCCTACAAACAAACCGACTACAGAGCAATACAGATGAAGCGGCAGATCCTTTAGGCGTTCGGCCCAGGTATAAGTCTCTCTCGACTTCATGTCCAGCTTTACCTTCTCGACAGCGTGTTTCTCCTTGTCTTTGCTCAGCGTCTTTTGCGTAAGATTCAAGACCTGGGCAATTGCAAATAAGCCGAGAAAAATCAGAGTCGTACTGAGGCCCGGTTTCAGCATCTGGGTGCCGAATGTGTAGCGGTATTGTTCTTCCAGCGGGAATTGGCCAATCTGGCTGAGACAGAATCCAAAAGCGCCTGAAACGACACCTTTTAAAACGGAATCGCTTGCCAGGCTTGCTATCAAACTAATGCCAAACAAACCCATAGCAAAATACTCAGGTGAATCAAATAAGAGAGATACTCTGGCCAAAAGGGGAGCAACAAACAGAAGGCATACTGCAGAGAAAGTACCTCCGAAAACAGAGCTGTAGGTTGAAATCTGGCAAGCTTTTAAAGCCTTCCCGGATCTTGCCATCGGATAACCATCAAAAGCGGTTGGTATATTGCCGGCGGTGCCGGGAGTTTTTAATAAAATTGAGGTATACGATCCGCCAGTCATTGCACACGTATATACTGACATGAGCATGGCCATTGCGGGTATAGGATCCATCACATAGGTAAGAGGAAGAAGCAGGGGAATGGTGGCATTTGGACCCAGACCCGGAAGTGCTCCGACAACCATTCCTCCGAATATTCCAACCAGCAAACCGAATAGCATTTGCCAGGAAAAAAGTGCGTCAATAAAAGACGCAAGAGCGGGGATCATTCCAGAATAAACACTCGTCATTTCGATCACCCTCAGAATAGGATTCCTGTTGGAAAATGGAGTTCCAGCAGGCGGGCAAAAATAAAGTAGATAAAGAGAATCGTCCCAACGGTCAGGGAAATTATTAGAACGGGTTTTTTTATGTTCTGCATAATCAAATACACGGGCATAAAAATCGCAGTTGCAATATAAAAACCGGCGAGTTTGATTATGATCAGATATACCAAAACCACAAGAGTTGTAAGAATAGGACCTCTCAGTCTGTCCCAACTGATCTCATATACGGTGTCGTGATCGGCGCTCTTGTTAAGAACAATGGATTTTTTGATTCCGCCCACCAGTGTGATCACGGAACCGATTAAAACCACAAAACCGCAAAAAGTGGGAAACAAGGCGTTTTCACGGGTAATTGTGAGCCCCTGAAGCAGAAAAGCGACCGAGAATGCAATGAGGAACAAGCTCATTACAACATCCTCGTGGATATGCTTTTTGTTTTTCACGGTATTCCCCTTTCTGAATGCTTGCGTAACCTGCAGAGGACATAGCCAGAGCAGGTTACGCGTGAAGAGAATGGTTGTTTGTTAAATGACTTTATTAGCCCCAACCGAGAACCGTCTTTACGGATTCAAGCTTATCACAGGTCGTTGAGAGCATTTCAAGTGTTGCCTCAGTGTCACGATAAATGGGCGTATTACCCTGTGTCGCTTGCAGGTCAACATAAGTGCTGTCTTCAACACCGGCTTTAATTATCTCGCAAAGCTTGGCCTGAACACCTTCAGGAGTGCCCTGCGGGCAGCAGACAATGTAGAAGAAATCATAGAAGACATCGATTCCGGCCTCGACAGATGTTGGAACATCCGGCATGTAGTTATCTCTCTCCTGAGACATGATAGAGATAATTTTTGCACTGCCTTCCTGATACATGCTCTGGGCTGCGCCACAGTTGGTCATGAATGCATCAACGTTGCCGCCGAGAACAGAAGTAGTCAATTCTCCGTCAGACGAACTGTTGAGAATTGTGATCTGATCGCCAAGCTCGGCATAGTCAATGAGCAGGGCAAGCGCGACCATTGCCGCAGAGCTCTTCGATTTTGTTGCAATCAAAAGCTGCTCTTCCGGATTTGCTTTGCACCAGTCAACAAAGTCGGAAAGGTTGTTAACGTCAGCAAATCTTTCATCCTTGGCAAGAACACCAAAGCATACATTCGTTTGTGCGACAGCACAGAGAACTTGAAGATCAGTGTAATTGGGGTCTTCGGTGTCGGTTTTATCAATGATGGATTTACATACGTTGGTAGAGGGAAGACCACAGATCGTATATCCGTCTGCAGCGGCGGCCATCGTAGCTCTCATGTTTGGAGCCCAGACGTCGGTAAGACATACAATGTTTGCTCCGGAAGTGCTTTCAATAGAGCTGGCAAGTGTCCTGAACATTGTATCAGAAGCAGAACCGGCATTGCCGGTAACATAGAAATTAATGGGAGATTTAGGGAAGGATTCATCTGCGGGGGCAGGAGCTGCCGCTGCTTCTTCAGCAACAGCGGGGTCGGCAGGGGCCTCAGCAGCGGGGTCGGCGGGGGCTTCTGGAGCAGCGCTGTTAATGGGTTCCTGTGTGGGAGCGGGAGAACTTGTGTTGCCGCAAGCGCACAGGGATAGAGCTAAGCAAAGAATGAGAAAGATAGAAATTGTTCTTTTCATGATTGTTTCCTTTCTCGAATTCCAAGTAATATGATAACTGCTTATTCAACCAGCTTGATGCTGAAAGGAGTGTATTCAAATGCCCTGTTCTTTTCTGTGATAATCTTTACCCGCGGATTTAGGACTTCCATGCATTTCAGCCATTCTTCGAAGTCCTTGTTGCCTTCATAGTAATGACCGGGAAAAACTACCTCAGCGCCTAACCACATTACTTCAAGCGCAGCTTCTCGCGCGTCTTTCTCGCGTCCAGTACCGGGCTTGATGTTTGAAATGCCTGTGCTTACAACATTAGGATGATAGAGCTCATTCATCGTATGCATATCATCATAGATGGTTGTGTCGCCGGGAGCGTAATAAGTTACTCCCGGTTCGACCTGGATCATATAGCCCAAAGGCGGGGCATATTGAAAGTCGCCATTTTCATATTTGATGGTGGAACTGTGCCAAGCCCTCATGACGCGTACAGTTGTGCATCCGAACTCACGCTTATCACCGTATCCCACAGGCCGGGCGCGGGAACCATCCCAGACACCCATATCGTGCATGACTTTGACGCTGGATCTGTCGCAAAGCATGGTTGCTTTGCTGTTGGCAAAGATCTGCGGCGCATCTCCCAGATGATCGTAAGAAACATGGGAGACCAGGATCAGATCAACATCATACAAGTCTTCCAGATTAACATTTGCATCAGGATTGCCGGTGATAAACGGATCGCACAGAATCTTGAAACCATCGCTGCGTTCTACCAGCATCGACATTCCGCCAAAAGTAGTGAATTTAACACCCATAAGTTTTATCCTTCTTTCAAAATTTTTGAAAAGTGTGCGTGAACCAGGGAAGTGAGGAGTTGACTGCTGCTGGATGTAGTACAACATTATCATCTGCAGTATGATAATAGGGGGATTATTTCAGCAGCACTTGAAAGATGCTTAGGATTGCATTGGGTCCATCGATGGAGTATTTGTTCTTCCTTTGTCCAGATAATAACAAACCATAGCGATAGTTACAAATACTAATTGTTGATCGCAGCAATAGCCGCTGCCTATACCTTTTGCGGGCAGAGATGTTCTTTACCATAAAATAAGCCTGGCATAATACCAGACTTATAATACCAGACTTATTATATGTATCGAGACCAATGAACGATCACCAGAATTTTTCTTCTGTAATATCATTAAATGTGAATCGTCTATCCATTCCCACTTCCCTCAGAAAATTTCTGGCTACAGGAGTTAACTCTCTTCCACGAACGGTACAGACCGATCTGTTTACCTGAAGTTCAGGACAATCGATCTGATTTGCGATTAAACAATCCCGTGGCAGATTAGATTCATCGTCCAGAATGAGACAACTCACAGCAAGTTTCTCCTCTGCCCAGAATAGCGCAATGTCGCGAGAGGTGTTTAAAAACATCACATTCGGTTTAAATCCAAGATTGATACAGCTATCAATGATTCTATCAGAATAGCCTCTAGGAAGGCTTAGAGGAATGTCTCGAAGCGACGCCAGAGAAATCTGTCCGGTAACTCCATCAAGGAAACCGGAATCCCGATGCCGGATCGCGTAAAATGTTTCAGAGTAAGAGTATTCAATTTTAAAATCAGATTGTGCATATGTAGGCCGTCTGACAAAGCAAATCTCGATAATTCGATTTTTCATCATTTCAGTGATGTGATTAACATTATCTGCCACGATGTTAAACTTGACAGAAGGATACTTTTTCGAAAAATTGGAAAGATGTGCACGCAGGAAGGAATCTGCATGATAGGAAGAGATTCCAATATTTAGGGTTCCCGTAAAACCCTTCTCAAGATCCTCAATTTTTGACGGCATAGCATCTTCGATGCTGATCATAGACTTTGCATTATCGTAAATGATTCGCCCTGCAGCAGTCGGGGTGACCATCCTGGTATGCCGCACCAACAGGCTTTTTCCATAGTAAGATTCCAGATACTTAATCTGGTTCGTTAGTGATGGTTGAGAAATATGAAGTTTTTCAGCGGCATGAGTAATGTTTTTTTCATCAACCACGGTCACGAAGTTTCTAAGAAAATCAGTGTTGATAAAGATCATTCCTTCCAGCTATAAGCTCTTAATGGAAATATATATAACGATAACTGTTGGGCATGCTTATTGCATTATAACAGAGAAAAGCCATAAAGAACAGTTTTATTGTTAATGAAGGCAGGGAAGGATCCGATTCCATGAAATAAAAGCGGCGGATCAAGCAAGAATGCAGGGTCCGCCGCAGTTTTTTGCGGATTACAATGATCCAAGGCGCGGCCTGTTCATGAGCTCCTCCGGGACGAGCATCGTTACGGGCTTTGCCCAGTAGAGCACCTTCCAGTTGCCGCCGTCCTGGTACCATTTCCCATTGTGCCATTGCTCCGTGGTATCGATGGCGATCGTCCCCTTCGGACAGGCGGGGAAGTCCTCCTGCGCTTCCGTGATGGTGAAATAATCCCCGTCACCGGGCGGGAGCTGATCCTCCATACTGATCCATTCCGGCTGGGCGGACATGCGGCCTGCGGTATATCTGCGATAGTATTCTGATGACACTTTCATTTCCTCCTCTGTCTTTTGATGATACCATCTTAGCAGAGAAGCTATCCCAAAAATTGCCCAGGGTTATGTCAGCCAGAAAGATAGGCAGCACTACTTCCGGCAGGCAGTTGAATTGACAATGCCGCTTCGTATGTTATGCTGTATTTATGAAGCGGAGGAGGGGCGGCAGGCAGTTGAATTGACAATGCCTCTTCGTGTGTTATGCTGTATTTATGAAGCGGGAGCCGCAAAAATCATTCATAGGAGGAGAAAACGATATGGAGAAGACAAATTACAAGGTGCCAAGTTATGAGCGTTTTGACAAAAGACTCAAAGATCTCTGGGATCTAATCGGAAAAGAACAGCCTCAGTTGGGCTACAAAGGCAAAGTCTCCTTCCACAATCCGGACGGCTGGATCTATGATACGGAAACAGGCTATAAAGAGGAACTGATCGAAAATAACAATAAGGTACTTCGTCCCCTGCAGCCGTTATATGAGGACACAGACGCTCTGAGGGAAGCCGTAAAGCTCTGCTTTAATCATACCCAGTATGTTGTTAAGGGGAATCTCATCAGTTTCGCTGCTTATGATTATGCAGCCAACCGGATTGACTCTGACCCGATAAGTGGCAACATTATTCGTGATGTTCTCATGTCAAGCGGAGACAATGAGAGAGAAGCGTTCGAATCGGCTAAAATGTTTTTCGGAAAAAGATATGATGTTGTTTCCTATCTTTTTATGCTGAAAGATCCGCAAAACTACTTCTCTATTCGTTCCGATGAAGCCTATGGCAGTAAGCTTGGCTTTTTGGGCTTTAATTCCAGCTGTGTAAGTGAGTGCAGCTGGGAAAGCTACCAGGAATATATATGGGATCTTCATTATATCAAAGAAAAGCTGCAGGATTACTTTACGGAGAATATCACACTTGTTGACGCAGAAAGCTTCATGTGGATGATGTACAAGCTAATAGGCAATAAGAAATACGAAAGCTACGAATATAAATCAAAAGAGCCTGATCCGAATGACCCGTATGAAAATCATGTTACCGGGATGGAAGGCAACAGAAACGGATACTATGTAGCGCGATTCGAGCGTAACCCGCGCTTGAGAAACGCAGCTGCAAAACGCGACAATTACACATGCCGTGCCTGTGGTATGCAGTTCGTAACAAAATACGGTGATTACGGAAAAAACTATATTGAAGTGCATCACACAGTCCCGCTGAGCACGTACGATGAACAGAGAGACACCCCGATCGATGAACTTGTCTCGGTCTGCTCCAACTGCCATAGTATCATCCATCGGAAGAAGAACTACGTCCTGACTATAGAGGAGCTGAAAGAAATCCTGCAATCTTCTGAAAGCAAACCCGAAGCCGAGAACGAAATGTCTTGATCTTTTCCGCCAGCTCTGAAACAGTTCGCTATAGAGATTTTTGATCACGCGCGGCGAATTCCAGAAACAAATGATATGCTCCCTTTCGGTTAATCAGCGTCACTTCGCTGTTTTTTCGAAAAAGGAGCATATCATTTGCAGAGCGGCGACTAATCGTCACATCTGAAGAAGTTATATACGGATAAGTCTTTCTGAGACATGATTCTTATCATCAGGGCATTCTTCTGCAGCAGAATGAGGAAGGTATATACTATGACTGCGGATCGGCGAGGTTAGCTTTAAGCCAGTCTTCTTGTTGTCAGAAATGCAGCGTTATGGTATTATCATTACAGGAAAAACTCATAAAAAGGAGACGGAGATCATGGCACTAAAAAAGTATCGTTTTTTTGTTGGCGCTTGCGGTCCAACCATGATGTACAGCAATATAATCCGCGCAGAAGATGAATTATCAGCAGTCAAAATTTACTTATCCGAACGAGAAAAGGAATTAAGCGACGAGAACATTGCAAACGGGCTTCGCAATATCAGGGAAATTGTTCCCAAGGATAAGCCGGATAAACTGCTGGACGGTATGGGAAAAGAAATCCAAGTCGGTGACGATGTGGTATTCATTAGAAACGCCTCCGGCTCTCCTCCCATTTTGCTGACGGGGAAAGTGGAGAGATTATCTGACAAGAGTATTGTTGTGAAAGATCCGAAAGACCAAAATTACAGAATTGTTCTTCCAAAATGGGAAACAGATATGCTGCCCAGGGTGATTGTGATGAGTGCCCGCCCGGAGAGAGAGAAAACTGACCCGGTTGATGGCAGCGGCTATCCGCTCCAGATGGGTGATCCGGTTGCATATATGAAAGATGCGTATTCGGGCAGCAGCGAGGGTTTTATAACCGGAACAGTTACAAAGATCACAGCCAAAAACGTGGCAGTAGGTGAGAAGAGGAAAAATTTCGATAAAGTGGTTATCATCAACTGGTGAAAAATGACTTAAGAGGATTAAGAGCGTTTTGCTCCGAATCCTCTTTTTTTAGATTATTAATCAGTATTGAGGGAAACAGGCAACTCATTTCCGATCTGCCATTTTTTGTTGTTTCATAAAAGCGTATATGATAAAATGAATAAAAGCAATTATCAAGGCTACCAGTTGAAATCATTTGGGAGTAAGAGATGGACCACGAAATAGATATCGTTGAACAGCGACTTCATGATCTGAACCCGGGATTGTTGGAGATCCTGCTGAGAGACAACACGACCGGAGAGTACATTCGCTGGGCGTGTGATGATTACGCCTACTTGGGCGATGGCTACACTGCGAAAGACCAGATTCTAGCAGAACTGATTACTGGCGATCATACAAGTGTCATTCGGCCTCGTATCCTCAAAGAGGCCGAGGCCAAAGCAGGCAGAACCAGGGAGAAGGCAGAGGTCTTTACACCCTCCTGGGTCTGCAACCGACAGAACAATCTGGTAGATGCTGCCTGGTTCGGGTACACCGGTGTATTCAACATTGAGACAGAAGCGGGATGGCTGCCGGTCACGGGAAAGATCGAATTCCCCAATTCTGCGGAGAAAGGCTGGAGAGATTATGTACTGGCAGTCCGTATGGAAATCACATGCGGAGAAGCTCCCTATCTGGCAAGCCGGTATGATACCGTTACCGGCACCGCTATTCCCGTGGAAGAGAGAATTGGTCTGCTGGACAGGAAACTCCGCGTTATCGGAGAGAACACCGAAAGCCGGGAAGAATGGTTTGAATGGGCGCTGAAAGCGCTACAAAGCATTTATGGATATGAGTTTCAGGGAGACAATGTCCTTCTCGCACGGGAAAACATACTAGCATCTGTCGGAGAGTATTATTTCGATAAGTTTGAAGAGCAGCTGACGCTGGAGAAACTGCGGCAGGCGGCGATCATCGTCTCCTGGAATATCTGGCAGATGAACGGGCTGACCTATGCAGCTCCGTACAGCGAGAAGTCAATCATCAGCGATCAGATAGACTGGTTTTCGGAAATGGGCGGACAAGTTGAAATGAAACAGGAAATACCCTGCATTATCATGGACTGGCAGGCTGGAGAAACAGTGCCGTTTGAAACTCTCATAAAGGAGCGGTGAAACATGGATGTATCAAATATCTATGAGGGTACTCTGGAATACAATCTGATCTATATTTATTCGATTCCTGATTCCGACCACGAAGGGTATCTGAAGATCGGAGAGCACGGTTTTAATAGTGCATCCAGCCATAAAATGCTCTCTCCAAACTGTGATGAGCTGAATAAAGAAGCACATATCCGGATCAAAGGTGATCTTCGCACACCGATGGTACGTTACAATCTGCTGTATACGGAACTCGCAAGGAAAACAGTGAAGCTGGCAGACGGTACGATTGAGAGCACGGCGTTTTCAGATAAAGCTGTCCACAATGTGCTCTACCGTTCCGGCTATGATGCCCGCAAGTTTTTTGACACAAACCGGGACAGCGAGTGGTTTCATGTTACCCTGCAGCCGGCAATCGCCGCCATCCGCGCGGTAAAGGAAGGGCGTAGCGCACTTACTGCTGCGGAGAAATCGGGATCGGAACAGGCAACCGATGCAAAGGACAATGTTGTTGAAGAGGTCAGAGTACCTCTGATCAAGCTTCGTGAAGAGCAACAGGAATGCGTCAGTAAGACAATCAAAGTCTTTGCCAGGAGCGATCGCATGCTCTGGGACTGCAAGATGCGCTTCGGTAAAACGATCACAGCCTATTCTCTGGTGAAGCAAATGGAACTGCAGAAAGTGCTGGTGGTAACGCATCGCCCGGTGGTGGTCAATGGGTGGAGAGAGGATCATGACAAGATCTTTGCCGGCACGGATCATCTCTTCATCACAAAATCCAACATCAATATCGGCGACCGTTTTACCTCCGAAGATGCCGGCATCGACGCCGAAAACGACCGCCAGCTCAGAAATCTTGTACAGCAGGGAAGACCTTTTGTCTATTTTGCTTCCATGCAGGATCTGAGAGGCTCAAAACAAGCCGGCGGTCTCTATGAGAAAAACAAAGCTGTCTTCAATATGGACTGGGATCTCATCATCTATGATGAGGCGCATGAGGGAACCCAGACGGAGCTCGGGCAGAAGGTACAGGAACTGCTGGAGAAGCAAAAAGCCGGGAAAACACCCAAAAAGGTCCTGCAACTCTCCGGTACTCCCTATAACCTTCTGGCGCAGTATGAAGACGACAATGTCTATTCCTGGGACTATGTGAAGGAACAGACCTATAAACGGGACTGGAATAAAAAACACCCCGGAGATTCCAACCCTTATGCCGCTTTGCCGGAACTACGTATCTGCACCTTTGATCTGCGCAATAAGCTGGAAACGTCATATCGCTACGAGGACGAAAACATCGCATTCAATTTCCGGGAGTTTTTCCGCGTGTGGACGGGCGATCCAAACCGCGATTTCCAACCTATCCCTTCCGGCGCCGGCGTGGGCGATTTCGTTCACGCGGATGATGTAAAAACATTTCTGGATCTGATTACAACAGACAGCGCGAGTTCCAACTATCCCTTCGCAACCAAAGAATACAGGCAAATGTTCAAGCATACGTTCTGGATCCTGCCCGGAACAAAAGAGGCTGCGGCATTCAGCAAATTGCTGAAGAGCCATGAAGTTTTCCGCAACTATGAAATCGTGAATGTCGCCGGGGAAGGCGATATGGAGCGACCCTTCGATGATGCCCTGAAAGAAGTCCGAACCGCCATTCGCAAGCATGAGCGGACAATCACTCTGTCCTGCGGACGTCTGACAACAGGTGTGACCGTACCAGAATGGACCGGCGTCATGCTGCTCTCCGGGTCATCAAGCACAGGCGCTGCAGGCTATATGCAGACGATCTTCCGCGTTCAGTCCGCTGGCAGTGTCGATGGCAAACAGAAAGCAATCTGCTATGCGTTTGACTTTTCTCCGGACAGAGCACTGAAAGTGCTTTCCGATGTGCATCAGCTCAAAAAGTCCGCAGTGGGCACAGACGATGTCGGACGTGTCCAGCTCGGGGAATTCCTGAATTTCTGTCCAGTCCTTGCCGAAGGTGACAGCGGCATGGTGAGCTATGATGTACCGAAGCTGATGAGGTCGCTGAAGCGTCTTACTGTGGAAGCAGCGATCAAGAGTGGCTTCGAAGATGACAGCATCTACAAAGCGGACGCAGGCATTGTCATGGATAAAAACAAAGCGGAGCTGATGAATACACTCCGTATGAAACTCGAACCGCGTGCCAAGACCAAGAAAGAGAAAGAAATCAAATTAGCCGATAATGGTCTGACGGACGAAGAATATCGGCGTGCGCAGGACGCCAAGCGCAAGAGACAGAAGGAGAGAAGCAAAGAGGAGCAGGAAGCTCTTGAAAAAGAAAAGGAACAGAAAAAAAAGCAACAGACACTGTTCGCTTTACTGCGGAATATCTCGATCCGACTTCCGCTTCTGATTTACGGTACGGCGCAGGACTTTGACGAGTCCATCCGTCTGGAGAATTTCATCTCAATTGTGGACGATGCCTCCTGGAAGGAATTCATGCCCAAAGAAGTCGATAAAGAACTGTTCCGCAAACTGCTTGTGTTTTACGACGAAGACGTGATTGAAGGCGCAGGCATGCGAATCCGACGTCTCGCAAAGGCTGCAGACGAAATGATGCCGACGCAGCGCGTCATGAGAATCGCGGAAATCTTCAGCTATTTCCGCAATCCCGCAAAGGAAACCGTGCTGACACCATGGCGAGTCGTAAACATGCATATGGGAGACACGGTGGGAGGATACAGCTTTTATAAGGAAAACTATCCCCGAAAAGACGGACTTCTAGAGGAACCACACCTGATTGACCAAGGTGCAGTAACCGATCATCTGTTCCTGAATGAAGATGTCAAAATTCTGGAGATGAATTCCAAATCAGGCCTTTATCCGCTCTATCTGGCATACAGTATCTACAGAATACTATTGCCAAAAGCGGAAAAGGATATGAGCATTGAGGAGGCGCAGCAGGTATGGGATGAAGCCCTGAAAAACCATCTGTTTGTGCTATGCCAGACCCAGATGGCAGTGTCGATTACAAAAAGAACGCTGACAGGATATCGAGACGCAGCTACCAACACCATTTTTCTTACCAAGCTGCTTGACCGCATGCAGAATAAAGCGCGACTGGCAAAGAAGATAACAAACCCAGCCACATGGAACAAAGAAGGTGAGCGATTGAAATTTGACGCGATTGTCGGTAACCCGCCCTATCAGCTGATGGGCGGATCGGGCGGATCCAATGACGCCCCGATTTACCAGCACTTTGCACTGACGGCAGAGCAGGTGAAGCCACAATACATTTCCCTGATTATGCCGGCAAGATGGTTTACCGGCGGCAGGGAAAACCTCCTTGGCGATTTCCGCAAGCATATGCTGACAAGTGGAAAACTTGCCAAACTATTTGTTTTTCCAGAAGCAACCGACGTTTTCCCCACTGTCGAGATCAAAGCTGGGCTTTGCTATTATCTATATCAAGATGATCATAAAGGAGACTGTGAATATACGCTCGTAGAAAACGACGTGCGTCAGACTTTCGTCCGCAACCTGACAGAAGTCAGCGATGTGCTGATTCGCCATCCGATGGTCTCCCATATAGTACGCAAGGTGAGAGACTATGATCCGGACGCACAGACAGTAGATACACTGATCTCCGGCGATACGCCGTTTGGGATCGGGACAAAACCATCAGAATCAAAGAAAAATCCGATCCAGCTCTACGATGAGAGCGGCGAAGGACATGACACCCAACTGCTGTACTATGAAAACGGGCATCGGTACACCGCCTATATTGATGGAAGCCTGATCAAGAAGAACACAGAGGATATCGACCGGGATAAAGTATATATTCCAAAAGCAGGCGGATCAGGCAACGACCCTAATGTGCTCGGGAAACCGGAACTGGCATCCAAAAACGCTGTCTGTTCACAGACTTTCCTGTATGCCGCATTTGACAGCACAGCAGAAGCAGAAAACTTTATGAGTTATCTGAAAACCCGATTCTTCCGATTCCTAGTATCAGCTATGAAGACGTCACAAGATGCGCCGTCTGGCACATATCGATTTGTTCCAGTGCAGGATTTCAACAAACCCTGGACGGACGCAGAGCTGTACCAGAAGTATCAACTGACGGAAGACGAAATCGCGTTTATTGAGAATAGCATCGCTCCTATGGTATAAGCGAGGAACACCATTTTCACCCGTTTGCGTCAGAATAATTCCGATGTTTTGTTCTAGGGCGAGGTCTCTTTCAAATCGGATCTAAATACATTAGGAATGGCAGGTGTTTCCATGTCTGCAAAGAAAAGCGGGAAAGTGCTCGCATCTACAGCCAGAATGTATCACGATGTCTATCAGTACGAGGTCGCCTATAAGCTAGCCTCCCATCATCATCTCTCCGTTCTGATGCCACCCAACATCGGACTTGACCCGATTGCATTCAAGATCGCTAGCATATTCGGGACCAGCAAAAGAATTGCGGTCATCGTTTCGACGCAGGAAGACGTCGACGCATTGTTTCTGGGGCTTCCAGGAGGGATGAACGAGCATCTACTGTTCCCCTATACTGTAGAACAGTGCAAAAAAACTTTCCCGGGTTTCGACGCTTATATCCTGTTTGAACTCTCGCGGAAGGAAAGGCTGGCACTTCATGATGAACTGCTCCCACTTACCAACAGGATTGTGATTTCAGTAGCACGTCCCAATGAAGAGGATCAGAAGAATTCCAGTTTTTCTGCTTTCGCAGATCTCACATCGGTAGATACGATGCCCCACCCGCTTGTTTTCGCAGTAGAATCTATCCTTGATATCAGAGACCTGATGTTCGCAGCCATCGACGAAAAATCCCGCCTGATGCAGGAACTGCAGCAGCTATTACAGCTGTACCAGCTGGACGCAATTAAGCTGAAGCAAGAAGTCGAGAGTGCCGATCAACAGGATCAGGTCAGGGAAGAGCTGGATTCCACGAAAAAGGAGCTGGAGCAGCTAAAAAAACAGCTGGCAGCAAGAGAGCGCTTTATCACCTCTCTGGAGGAAATCAGCGTCAGCGCCGGTATGGACTGGGATGCTGTCGTAGGAGCTGCAGCACAGCTTGCAACCGTGAAGGAAAAGTATTCTGCTTTACTGGACGCAGCGGATGGCGAGAGCCAGGACACACGGATCAGCGAGCTGCAAAATGAAGTGTCTGAAATACTACAGCGCTTTTCTGAACAGAAGATGACGCTGGGCAACACAAAAGCCTATGAAGAACTGCTTGTTTCCGTATTGGGAAATGAAGTATGGGAGAAGCTCTCTTCCAGCAGCAAGTCTTTCCTGATATCCGCACGAATGAGCTATGACGCCATGACTTCGAGCAAAGAAGCTGAGAGTCTGGATTATTCCGGGGTCTGTCTGCTGGCTGCCAAGGTTTTGGATTTTGAGCTATCAAAGCGTATTTATAACCTTTATAAGGTTTATTTACAACGGAAGTATCCTCAAAGCACGGATATGGACGGATGGCCGGACGGAATGGTGACGTCCAGCGGGAAAAGGGGGGTATGGCGTCCGGTTACCCCGGAAGAGTTTACCTTGGGTTCTGTCTGCAAGACGCTGGGAGTGGATCGAAACGGGAAGGTGACCAACGAGGATTTCTTTGAGGATTTCGCAGAATTTGCCAAGGTGCAGCTGTATAAGCCCGGTATGAGCATTTGGGATGTCAAAAATCGCGTCAAGGAAATCGCTATTGTCGCGGAAAAGGTCCGCATCGATTTCCGGAATCCTTCTGCACACAGACAGCAGCTACCTATTACTTCCGCAAAAGAATGTATGGACTATCTGCTGGACCGACTGAAAAAACTGAAACTGCTTCTGCAGGACATGAGCGTGTAAGCGGAGGTGTTGGTCATGGAAGAAAAGATATCAGCCAACGGCTATACAGAGCAGGATTACAAGGTCCATCACGAGGTAACCGGCAACGCTGAATTTGACTTTTCCGTTGCAGCGGAAATAAAGATTGTGCGGGATGACCAGGAACCTCTATACATCGGATGTTACAAATATCATTATGACTATGAGGGCTATTATGTCGCAGAAGAATCCGCATTCGAGGATGTCGGAGATGAGCGCAGGGAACCGTTGGAAAGTTATCCGTCACTAAAAAGGGCGAGAAGATCAAAATTTTACCCATTCATCAAAAAAGTCGACAAGATCAACGACGATACACATCGTTCTCTGATGGAAAAGCTGGATGATACCAGAAACTATCCCAGCGGACGTTCGTGCTCTGTCAATATGGACATGTTCTTTGAGTATTACTCTGAAGATCAGGATCTGTATTATCAGATAAACGAGCCACACACGAAGGGAGAAGTATATATCTATTCTGCGTCGGAAGAAAGCTACTATTTGTCAAAATATATGGGTCCCTTTTATCCACTGTATTTCAAAGAGACAAAGAAGGAAAAGTACCTGTTCCAGGTTTCAGAACTTGAAGCACTGTCATGGGATTCTCCGCATCGACTTATTCTGACGCAACTGCGAGGTATACAGGAAATAAGGATGCGCCAAAGCAGTATTGCATCGTATCGCTATTCGGGAGAGGAAAGCGTGACATATCCGGAAGGCTGGACGCCACTGTCCCTTTTGGTTGATCATAGAATGCACCCCGAGAAGCAAGAATACTATACAGTGGCATCCATTAGCTTTATCAATGAAAAAAATGAGATGCGGACCATTTACACGCAATCACTTGGTGAGGTATTGGAGTGTGTCGTGACAGATGTTGATATGTACAGCGCTGACGCTGACCGCTCGGATGACGTTGTCTATATCACGAAATCTTTGGCTCTTGATTCAGAGTGGGGAGAGTACTTCGCACTTGTAGATGAACTTCGAATAAAACGGATGCAGGGAAAGCCTGTTTCAAACTGGCATGTCGGTGCGACAGACGTACATGGAGTTCTTCAATGCTCAATAAAGCCGATCCCCCAAAATCGGTACTATCTTTGGAGTGAAAGCATTCCGTCTGAAGACGCTGAGAAGCTTCCCAATTTGCCAGAGAACTTCAGAGGGGGACACTTACGCCTTATCATGTTCCTAGATGAAGGTGACCCGTCGACACAGTTTGTGGAATGGGCAAATAAGAACAATATTAAGATAGATAATTGTGATGAAGAGAAACGTGACTATATTTGTAAAGTGAATGATATTTATTTTCACATGTTTATTACCAATGAATGTAAGCCATACCAAGTGAAACTGGATTGTCAAGAAATGGAATGGTACGAATAAAGCGGAATGGCGGAAAAAAGGAGATAGAAAATGCAGGTTGAAACTGGAATACGATGATTTAATTGTAACATTCCGATTCGAAGGAATCGTTGACTTTCATTCTGATGGAGATCCCAGAGCAACCTATGCTTTTCGCTTTTGGTGCTATCCCTGTTTCGATGACAAGGACCTATTAACATTTGATGTTGAATATTATAAAATCATATGCTCGAGAATAATTGTTGAGGCAGTTGAGCAGATTACAGATGTTGAACAAGGCTAGGCAACTCAGAATCTTCCCGTATCCAGAAGCGTTTGAAAAAGGGTATCTTTTTTAAGCCGGTGAGTAATAGCCGATAGATGACAGTAAGGGCGGCGAACAAAAAATAAGCAGAGTGATTTTGGCGGAATGAAGCCCATACCGGGTCCCGGAAACGGGGCCTGCGTTTGACACAGTAGTTAGAATAAGCTAACCCAAACATGTAAAAAAGGACCGCCGAAGCGATCCAGATCCTCAGGCGACCTTCGCGCGCCTGATCTGCTCGACACTCCGGCGGCTCTCCCGCAGGTATGCGCTTTTAAGCTCTTCGGGCAGGGCTTCATGCATGGCTTTCTCCACGGCTGTCTTCCAGTAGATCTGGCCGCAGGTGGGACACAGCATTGAGCCATCCCGGCGAAGATGTTTCTTTTCCAAGGTAGTTCCACAAAGTTTGCAGTTCAGCATCTTATCCTCCGTACCCAATGGGGCAATTGTTGTTATCGAGGCTCTGATGTGAGCAGTTCAGGAGCACGCAGCATTTCGGCCAGCATTTCCATAAATTCGTCATCCGGGGCATGCTCCGATCTTCTTCGCTCCATCCATCTGGTGACGGCATCTGTTTCAGGTGTCATTTTTCGAACCTCCGTATGTATGTTTCGCCGGCCTTTTCCGGGTTAGTCTTCTCTATATTTTGTGGTGTCTTTTTCCAAACCTCAGGCATTATACCCCAGATGATGTGGAAAGTCGATAAAAACGGGGATACAAAAAGAGAAAAATAGTAACGTCTTTTTTGTCATGGATCGCTAGCCTTTTACCTTCTCCGGCACGCCGAATTTCCTTTCCAACTCGGATGGATTGCTGCCAGATCCCAGTTTCTTTGCCTTATTCCCGTTCACCGCATACAGCGTGATTTTTCCAGCCTGCGCGGTGATGGTAGAAGACATTGCAACAGGTGCGGTCAGGAAGAAAAGGAACTCGTTGTGGAAGTAATATGTCGCCCATACTGCTTCATCCTTTGGGGACAGTCTCATCAGGTCGGTCATCTCATTCCCCATTCTTCAGCAGATATTTGTTGCTGACAACCTTCATGCTCAGACTCGCTGAGATGAGCGGGCAGAATACGGGTTCGGTCGGTCGGATGACGATACCCTCTTTTTTTCCGCCCCTCGGGTATTCACCGTCAGCCCGTTCCAGAAGCGATTCCACGGTCGGATATTTAGATGCAAGGTCAAAACCGCGTTCTTCAATTGGAACATGGTCAAAGCCAAGAGCCTTACAGACTTCCAGCATCCGATCCAGCCCGACACGATGGCCGTTCTCCCGGACGGTGAAAACATACCATTCCGGCTTCGTAAGCTTCAGGCGGTTCTTCAGGATTCCCGGCGCACAGAATTCTCCCTGAATTGTCAGCGTATCCAGGCTGTGTGCTTTCGTGAAAGAATCCAGTTTTTCCCGGTAGCCCCGGTCGTTTACCAGCTTGTAAAAGTCACTGGATCCGTCGTTTTTGTACTCATAATTATGACCGGTAACGTGGAAACCGTTCTCGTCGATGCCAATGGAATGAGAGGATCCGTCCAGCTTGGTGCTGATGTAGTATTCCAGTCCGCTGAATGCCTGAATCAGCTCCGGCATCGCCTGCACCCGGGTTTCGTCTGTGTGCGGGATGTCGTAAGGAAGCGTGCCGACCACGGTTCCGCCGGTAGTGGCGCGCTCCTCAATCTCCCACTTCCGTACGCCAAGCAGGTCCGTTACATCCATGCCAAGGTTCGCGTCCGCAGGGATTTCAGGAAACGTGCTCAAAGGGAGCAGCAAGCCTTGCGAGAGCTGGCCTCGGAAGCGCATCGTTTTCAACTTGAAGCCTTCTCCCATGATGTCCGACTTCTTATAGCTGGACGCCCGCATGAATTCAAACTCGGGACGAATCGGCAGGAAACTGTCAATCTCAAAGTAAACGGCGAGATCCATCGGCTGGATTTGGCCCTTATTCACGACACACTGCCAGCCGAGGACATGTGCTAACTCAATCCGGTCCGCCCCTTCAATGGGTTCGATCTTCCAAACCCTCTGTACACTTGCAAGTTTACGCATTATTATGCTGCCTCCTCTATGAATTCGTAACAATCAGTTTTATCGTTGAACAGGGTATGATGTTCATTTTTCATATCCGCGCCTCATCCTTCTGCAAAATCGTCAGCGAGGACATTTACGGCGGGAACGGTTTTCTGTGGAAAAGCTGGCTCACGGCGTGTGGGATTGCTGGACATTTTCCACGCGTTTTCCCGGAGCTGCGTTTCAATGCGATCGCAGATTTCCGGGTTGTCAAGCAGATACTGCTTCATTGCATCCCGGCCTTGGATCCGAATCTCTTCAACGGTAAACCAGGCTCCGCCCTTGTCTATGAGGCCCAGCTTTACACCCAGGTCGACGATTTCACCGACTTTGGAAATCCCTTCACCGTACATGATGTCGAATTCCGCTTCCTTAAACGGAGGAGCGACCTTGTTCTTAATCACCTTGGCTTTGGTATGGTTCCCGATAATCTCGCCGTTCACCTTCAGGGATTCAATGCGTCGGACATCGATACGGACGCTGGCATAGTACTTCAGCGCCAGACCGCCCGGGGTGGTCTCCGGATTGCCATACATGATGCCAATCTTCTGACGGAGCTGGTTGATGAAGATAACGGTACAGTTGTTTTTAGAGATGGCTCCTGCCAGACGGCGCATTGCCTGGGACATGAGACGGGCAAGGACGCCGACGACAGAATCCCCGATTTCGCCTTCTAGCTCTGAACGGGGGATCAGGGCGGCGACAGAGTCAACCACGACGACATCGACTGCGCCGGAGCGGACAAGGGATTCACAGATGTCCAGCGCCTGCTCGCCGGTATCCGGCTGGGAAATCAGAAGGTCATCGATGTCAACGCCGAGTGCTCTGGCATAGGCCGGCTCCAGCGCATGTTCCACATCGATATAAGCGGCGGTCCCGCCGGTCTTCTGCGAAGAGGCGACGACATGCAGGGCGAGAGTGGTTTTGCCGGATGCTTCCGGACCGTAGATCTCGACAATGCGCCCCTTGGGAACTCCACCAATACCGAGTGCCAGGTCCAGCGTCAGAGAGCCAGTGGACAGAGCCTCAACATTGACGGGGATGTCGTCGCCGAGACGCATGATGGTGCCTTTTCCGTAGTCTCGCTCAATACGCTTCAAAGCTTCTTCCAGCGCTTTCTTTTTATCTTCTGATGCGCTTCTTGCTGTGGAAATCTGTACAACCTTTGCGGTCTTTTTATCACTTTTTGCTGCTGCCATTTTCAATTCTCCTCTCGAATTAACAAGATTTATTTCTCTGACAATACCAGCATTAAAATGTACCCCAGAAACTGGACAGCAGAAGTTTTCAAAATCCAAAGAATTGGACATATGCAACTATTTGAAATAGGAGCCAAATCCCACAAACTGGACAAGCAAAGATTTTGAAACCCTTACTACTGGACAGGATAAGA
>JAFSLL010000197.1 GCA_017448455.1 Oscillospiraceae bacterium
CGAATGAAAACGATTCTATCCGGGTCTGTGCGTTATTATGATTACCATGTCGCGAATTACAAAATTCCCTTTTCTGTTTACTTTTTTGTCTGGCTTTGCTATAATGTATTTTGCGAAATTATAAATATCTGCAAATAGAGAAGCAGCTTGATATGACCATTCAAGGCTAGTAGATGTTATTTGATAGAAGAAAGAGTAGTGAACACCATGTCAGTAAAAACCCCCAAGGTATATAACAAGCTGGTCCGGGATCGTATTCCGGAAATCATAGAAAAGGCCGGCAAACGGTGCGTTTGTGAAACGCTTCTGCAGGACCAGTATATTGCCATGCTGGATGCCAAGCTGAACGAGGAGCTCGCGGAGTATCAGCAGAGCAAATCTCTGGAAGAGCTGGCAGACCTGTTGGAGGTCATGGGCGCGGTCGTCCAGGCAAGAGGCTATACTTGGGAGCAGCTCACAGATATCCGCAAGAAGAAAAAGGAAGAGCGCGGCGGTTTTGAAAGACGCATTCTGCTTAAAGAAGTCTACGAGGACTGAGGTGAAACTCTATGCCTGAATACAGATCAGCCTCCGGCAGCGTGGCTGAAGATCTGTTCATCGACCTGTTCGCGGATACCTTCGGAGCAGAAAAGGCCGGGTATCTGTATTCACAGTACCCGTTCTATGACATCTATCAGAACGCCCGCTTTGCCGATTTCGTATTGGAAAACGGTCCGACTCGCGTCGCCATCGAGATCGATGACGAAGCCTCCCACAACCCGCGGCTGGTCTCGCAGGACAAGTTCTGTGACGACCTTCTGAAGCAAAACAGCATGATCCACCTGGGCTGGGACGTATATCGCTGGGCCGTCCGCCAGATGCAAAAGCAGCCGGAGACCGTGAAAGACGAGCTGCGCGTCTTCCTGGGCAGCGATCCGCGCTTTAAAGAGATCGAGGACTATCTCCCCACTCAGCAGGGCCGGGCGCTGAAGGCTGACCAGCTGGAGCTGCGGGAATACCAGCAAGAGGCGTTGGACTCGCTGGAGACCATGCGCCAGAACCGGGAGACCATCGCCCTGCTCTATCACGCCACCGGGACGGGAAAAACTGTGACCGCCGTTATGGACGCCAAAGGCTGCGGTGGCCGGGTCCTGTTTGTGGCGCACACAATGGAGCTGGTCAACCAGGCATATAACACTTTCCGCGATCTGTGGCCGGAGGTGACAGTCGGCAAGTTTGCCGACAACCTTAAAGAGCCGGACAATCATGTGGTTTGCGGCAGCATCCAAAGCGTAGCTCTGAACCTGGATCAGTTCCGGGAGGACGCCTTTGACTATTTGATCATCGACGAGGCCCACCACGCTTCCGCGGATACATATCAGAAGGTCCTGGCATATTTCAAGCCGCAGTTTACGCTGGGGCTCACTGCCACGCCGGAACGGGCGGACGACGTTAACATCCTGGAGATCTTCAAGAACACGGCTCACAAGCTGGATATCCAGACCGCCGTAGAGATCGGAGCCCTGGTGCCGGTGCGCTGTATCCGCATCCATACGAATATCGACATGACCAAGGTGCGGTTCAACAGTGTGCAGTACAACATCCGCGATCTGGACGTGAAGATCTGTGTGACGGAGCGCAACCAGCTGATCGTCGATACCTGGCTTGACTATGTGAAGGACAAACGCACAGTTGTCTTCTGCGCCTCCGTGAAGCACGCGGAGCAGATCGCAGAGTTATTCCGCGCAGCTGGCGTTTTGGCCGTTGCCGTCTCCGGCAGCATGAAGACCTCCGAGCGCAACGAGCAACTCGCGAAGTTTGCGGCCGACGAGATCAAAGTGCTCTGCGCCTGCGACCTGCTGAACGAGGGCTGGGACTGCCCGCAGACGGAAGTGCTGTTCATGGCGCGCCCCACCATGTCGAAGGTGCTGTATACGCAGCAGCTTGGCCGCGGTATGCGCACGGCAGAGGGCAAGGATCATTTGATGGTCTTTGACTTCGTTGACAATGCCAGCCAGTACAATATGCCATATTCTCTACACCGGCTGTTCAAGCTGAAGGATTATCACGCGGGCGGGACTGTTGTCGGAAAGAAAGGCCAGCGCGAGGCGGAAGAGGAGCTGTATCGCAAGGGCGAGAAGCCGGACGCAGTCATCGACTACCCGGTGGACGCCACCGATTACGAGTTGGTGGACATCTTCAATTGGCAGGAAGAGGCCGCCGGCATGATTTCCCAGATGGAGTTTGTGCGTCGGGTCGACGTGCAGTCCGAAACCATCGAGCGTTATGTGCGTGAGGGGAAGCTGGAGCCGGACCTGGTCGTGCCCATGAGCGAGCGCCGGACCTTCAAGTACTTCAAAGAGGAGACGCTCCAGGCATACGCCGAGCAGTACGGGTGGAAGCTCATAGACGACAGCAACCGCAAGCAGCTCTTCATGGAGATGGTCGAGCAGATGGATATGAGCTATTCCTATAAGCCCGTCCTTCTGAAAGCGATTCTGACCTATGCCGATGCTGCCGGGCGTGTGAAGATCAGCGATATCGTTTCCTATTTCCGCAGCTTCTACGAGGCCAGGCGTGCTGCCGGCCTGAAGGTCGAGAAAGCAAACAGCATCTTCGCCAAGGGCGGCTATACGGACAAGGACGCCGAGCGCAATATCCTGTCCAATCCCTTCAAGCGCTTCGAAGATATGAACATGATGCGCCACACCAAAACGCTCGGGATTATCGAGGTAGACAGTACCGTATGGAAGAAGCTCACGGCTGAAGAAAAACAGCGAATTGAATGTATCTGCGACGAAAAGCTGGCGCAGTATTACAAGCGATAACCTGAAGCACTGTAAAAGGAGATCATGAGAATGGCAAGAAAAAATGGCCGAAGCTCCTCTGACGGAGTAGACAATCTCTCTCTTTTTGATGATAATCCTAGCGGGGGACAGACACAAAACGAAACAAAGCTTGATGTTGTCAAACTTGAATATGTGCAGGCAGAGGACCTATCTTGGCAAGACTTGTTTTCAGGTTTTGATCAAATCAAAGCGATTACCTTTTCGTCTGGCATTCAGTTTTTATACCGGTTGCTGGACATGTTTGCCGATGCTGAGATCATTTTTGGCTGCGAAGGAGTAATGTCTTACTCCCTACAAGAGATTATGGCCTACCAGGATAAGCTCATAGAGTGTTTGAGAGATAAATCAACGAGCCGAGAGCATTTGATCTCAAGGATTAACGACGAAAGCGTTCGTTTTTACGTTGCTCGGTCGAAAATCTCTCACGAGAAGATATACCTGCTCAGTGCTGAGGACGGGAGAAAACGTGTTATAATGGGTTCTGCGAACTTATCCTATAATGCGTTCAGTGGTGTCCAAAGAGAAAACATCTGCTATATCGACGGAGAACAAGCATACAGTTGGTATTTAGATGTTTTCCAATCACTTTTGGATGACAGTACAGACCAGATTACGGTTAGTGCATTTGAGAATGCTGACCTGAGTGAAAATATTGATGAACTTCCGATTTCTCAAACAGTACGCGTAAAAAGAGCAATGGTTATTGAGCCATTGAAGGATGAACAGAACGATGTACAATTTGTCTTAGATGTTCAAAAGAAAGCGAACCACCTGCGCCCGATGCTTCCGGCGCCCGAAAAGCGGGCAGGCAAGCAATTGATCTCTGCAGATACGATCATAAAGCTTCGTGCCCATATCAAAAAAGAAGAAGTTCAGGAAAAAGAACTGCGCAGTGAGTACCCTCAACTTGTCATAGATGCATTTGAAGGAAAAGCTATGCTGAATGGGAGTCAACTTGATTTGGCTCCATCAAAAGAAGAGGTCGGCGCAGATGCGGAATTGTTCCTAAAATACATGGACGGCTACAGCCGATTCCATGGTGATGTAAAAGGAATGCAGCAGCGTTATTTTGAATTTGCCAACTGGTTTTTCTGCTCACCGTTCATGGCAACCTTACGAGATATGGCGGCAAGGTATGATCAGAACCGCTTGCCATATCCGGTTTTTGGATTGGTGTATGGACAGAGCAAAGCTGGAAAGACAACATTTTTGGAGACGTTGTTGAAAATGATGATAGGACAGAAACCAAAGGTCTCTGCTCCGGAATTTACACGATCCAGTATTGATGATTTAAAACGAAATGTCTTTGGCGCACCGATTATTGTTGATGATCTTACAAGCACTCGCTTTAATCAACATGCGATTGAGACGATAAAGAACGATGATTTCGGTGTTCGGGAGCACCTGACTTCCTATCCTGCTGTGGTAATCAGTGCAAATGAGGATGTAAAGGCAGTATCCCAAGAAGTAATTCGTCGCACAGTTATTTGCCGCGTTGAAGCGGGACTGACAAATACTGAAGTGATGAAGAGCAACGTTGTGCGGACGGTGCAGCAGAGAATTGGAACAGCATTCTATAGAGAGTACATATCGAGGATGCTAAAAGAGATCCCTGCAATGTTGGATGAACTTAAGGATAGCGACGCTGATGCACCCGATATTCTGAAAAAGTCTTCTGAGATTATTGTCAGTATTTTACAGGAGCATACAGGCGATCTTCCTGAATACATACGTCCTTTGTCGTTGGAAAGCTATTTTAGCGAAAAAGTCACCGGTAATTACGCAAGAAAAACAATTCGAAACGCATGGCGCGCTAACCGCAGAGCTTTTACTGTGGACAAACGAAACGGTGAGCTGCGTTACAACGCTGGTGCACCGTATGAAGCTGATCGATTGATGCGGGAATTACCTGAAACCTTGGAAGCCCACAAGTCACGGGACAGCGTGATAATGAATTTGGATAAAGCGGTAGAATTCTTTGACATTAAGTTTAGAAGGAAATTCTTTTGATAGTCAGCCGTTTCGGGACAAGGAGAAAACAGATGCTTCAAACCGGCCTTTACGAACAAGTTATCAATACCGACCTTGACCATGAGCTTACCCTGACGGACAAGCTCAGTCAGACTGCGCCTATCGACCCTGCTGAGGCGGCAAAGGTGCTGGCGAAGTATGTTGCCGAGGTCGTAGAACGCGGTCTGGAAAACGTTAAAGACAACGGCGGAGACTTGGGTTCTCAGGTAGAGCTGGTCAACCGGATCGTGACTGCAATAATGGATCAGGCAGGTGCAGCAGGCCTTGAGGGGCTATCTGTGGCCGAACGTGCCGAGCAGCTGCTTGCATTGCTGGATCGGCAGAACAACGTTCTCGCAGTTAACGAAAAAGCAGAGATTGTCCGGCCGGAGACCTCCATCGCCCGATCCAGCTTGTTCACTGGTGCGGTCCATGAGCCGCAGATGTATACCGAGCTCAAGAAGGAGATCGTCTCCTGCAATCGGATCGATATGCTGGTTTCCTTTGTTAAGTGGAGCGGACTTCGCCTTTTGATGGACGAGCTGACGCAATTTACGCAAAATGGCGGTGAGCTGCGGATCATCACAACCTCCTACATGGGCGCAACCGACGTCAAGGCCGTCGAGGAGCTGCGCAAGCTGCCAAATACCAAAATCAAGGTCAGCTATGACACAAAAACCACCCGCTTGCATGCCAAAGCCTATATTTTCTATCGTGACACTGGCTTCACAACTGCTTATGTCGGATCCTCCAATCTCTC
>JAFSLL010000018.1 GCA_017448455.1 Oscillospiraceae bacterium
ACCTGGGTAAAATTGCTTACATAGCCCGCTATGCGCACAATTTTACCCAGGCACTCTCGACAAGAAATCCGGCGTAATATTGTAAATTAATTTCTGCACAGCTCCTAAGCAATTTTATGATTATGTGGAAACCGGAAAAAGTAATAATGAACTGACAAGGAAGCTGGACGGAGCAGTGGAAAGAGCCCGCAAGGTTGAGGAATGGAGGTCTGCATACATGATAGAAAGCATACGTCTGATGGATGCCCGTGATGAAGGCAGGGAAGAAGGAAGGGAAGAAGAACGTAAGAATACAGAAGAGGCAATAAAGAGGGCTGAGGAAGCGGAACAACGAGCAAAGGATGAGAGCAAGCGAGCCGACGATGCCGAACAAAGAGCTGATACTGCGGAGGTAATAATAGCCAAGTATAAAGAAAAATACGGGGAGCTTGCGTGATGATCAAGTTCTTCCGATAGATCAAGCCAGGGAAGAGTAAAACGTCGTTTTTAATGTGAAGCACTGTCCGGGATCGATATTGTCACCGTAGTTCCACCGCCTTCACGGGGCTGGATGGTCATACTCCCACCGCACATCATTTCAAGCCTTTGCCGGATGTTATTAAGCGCAATACCCGGATCGCTGTTGTCATCGGGGTCAAATCCCCTTCCGTTGTCTTTAACGATGATCTCACTGCCGGAATCAGTTTCCCGCGTCCTGATAAATATGTGAAGGGGCTCAGCATTGGGATCCCTGCCGTGCTTGACAGAGTTTTCCACGATAGGCTGCAGGGTCAGCGGCGGCACACGGAAGAAGGTGTGCGGTGTGTCATATTCAACAGTAAGGGAGTCCTCATACTGAGCCTGCTCTACGGCGAGGTATGCGCGTGTATGTTCCAATTCAGCGGAAAAAGGGATTGGCTCGGCACTTGCTATTGAGGTAAAGTTCTTTCGCAGATAGGCGGTGAAGTCCATGAGAATCTGCTGGGCTTTCTCAGGATCCTGGTCGCAGAGACAATAGACGCTCGACAGGGTGTTGTAAATGAAGTGAGGCCGCATTTGCAGCACCATAACGCTTGCGCGTTCATTGGCGATCTGAAGCTGCTTTCTGGCAATTTCCTGCTCACGCAGGAGGAGTTCTCTTTGCTGGCGTTTATTCTGGTCGATCTGATCGGTCAGAATGAACCCGAATGTAGCCAGGGAAAAGAGAGTTTCACAGATTCCAATAAGCAGAAATACATCAACGAACAGCTGCACAAATACCGTGAGCGTAATCGGCAGCAGCGCAATGAGGAAACTCAGATAGACCTTGCGGGACAATAACTTTCGTCTCCTGAATAAAGCTGTAAGATTGAGCAGCACGATAGCATTCAATGGAAGCAGCATAAGAGGGTACCAGGGCCCGCGAAGAACCTGTATGTCCGGTGTGATAATGTAAAACGAATTGGTGAACAGGCCGCTTACGACCAGGGCAGAAAAGACGGCCCACAGGCCAAGCGCAGTATGAAGCAGTCTGCTTTGGCATATGTTTTCTTTGCAGTAGAAGACCATAAGAAATGTCTGAATGGGCAGAGGCATAGAGAGCAGCAGACATATCGGAACCTGCAGGAAGCGGATCAATGGGGCAGGTACGGGATAGAAAAGAAGGATATTCTCCAAAATAACCGAAAAGACGCCCAGCGTAAGGACGATAAAACAGGTTCGAAAGAAACGCCCGATCCGGCTGTGGTTATCAGGCAGTATGATGGTGAGGAATAATCCCAGAACGTCTAACAACAATGTTGCGCCGATGATGAAGAAGTAGAAAAAGTCGTTCCATCCGTTCATTTTGCCGCACTCTTTGTCGAGAATGGATATCGCAGTTTTTTAAGCTGCGCCTTCACGGCTTCCGTGGTCAGGGGCTTGAGTAAAAAACCGATGGCGTCGGTTTTCCAGGCGTCGAGACCGTAGTCTGCATAGGCGGTCAGAAACACGATGTTTGTGCATGGATTGATTTCCAGCAGCGTGCTGCAGAGATCAAGTCCGCTTGACTTGCCTAACTCAATATCCAGGATCGCCAGCGCGATCCGGTTTATTTTTGCGTATTCAATTGCTTCCGCAGGTTTGGTAAAACCCATGATCGAAGCGTTAGTTATGACTTCCTCCAATAAATTCAGACCGTGAGAAAGGGTGATCTTATTGTCATCCACCATAATGATGTTGGGGTTTTCATCGACACTTGCCGCAAGTCGAAACAGAGTGTTGGAATCAACGCCAAGACATCCGGCAAGCCGTGTAACCATCATTGCGTCCGGCAGACGTTTGCCGCTTTCCCACCGGGCAATGGCGGAATTATCGATAAAAAGCAGATCTCCGAGCTGCTTTTGTGATAGCCCTTTTTCCAATCTCAGTTTTCGTAAAGTTTCGCCAAACGGATTATTCATACAGCGTACCTCGAGCCGGGTTTTCTTTATGGTAATTCATCAGGGTGGTGAAAGCAAGGTGGACAGGTGTTTATGATTTGCCAATCTGTCAAACTCCCTTGTATTCCCTTATGAGAAAATGCAAAATTATTACGTCATGATGATTAAGAAGTCTGCATTTAACCAGCCTTCTTCGCTTCTAATGATATGAAACCAAACAATACAGGAGGACTAACATGAAAGCGGATCAGATTATAAAAAACGCGAAGATCTTCACATCGGACAAGGACAAGCCGCAGGCAACAGCTCTTGCAGTGAAGGACGGAAAGTTCGTCTACGTGGGCGACGAAGCGGGGCTTTCGGAGTATGAGGGCGAGGTAACCGACCTAGGAGGCAAATTCATTATGCCAGGTATCATTGACAGCCACGTCCATGTGACCTGGCCAATCGGCTTTGAATACGCTACGATCGACGGGGCCATAGCTTGCTGCGGAAAGCAGGAAGCCTTGGACATCATGGCGAAAGTGATCCGGGAAAAGCCGGGTCTTAAGCGTTACAGATTTATCATGGAGAAAACGTCGCTGAACGGCGAAGAGCTTATGAAGGAGGATCTTGATGCGATCTGTCCGGACAGCGAGCTGCAGATTCAGGAAGCGGAGGGGCACAGCATCTGGGTGAACTCCAGACTTCTTGAAAGCTACGGCATTACGGACGATACGCCGGATCCTGTGCCCGGACTCAGTTATTATGAGAGAAAGGACGGACATCTGACCGGAAACATCATTGAATGTTCGGCTGAAGTGCCCATTATTCTGGACAGCGCCATGACACTTACCGATGAGCAGATCGACGCGGCACTGAACCGCTGGATCAGCTTCTCTTTGGATGCCGGTGTGAACGTGGTCTTTGATGCCGGCATCCCGGGGTATGCTGCCCTCCATGAGCGGGTCTACACCCGTCTGCGTGAGCTGGACAGACAGGGAAAGCTTCCCGTTTATATCGACGGCTGCTATGTGATCGCGGCACCGTGGCAGGCAAAAGAGGGGCTGGAGGAGTTAAAGCGCTTCCGCCGCGAGTTTGATACGGAGCACCTGAAGGTTCACACGATGAAGATTTTTATGGACGGTACCTTCCGTATCCACACCGCGGCCTTGCTGGAGCCCTATGCGGATACCGGAATGAAGGGTGCGTCCACCGCCTTCAATAAGGATGAACTGGCAGAGCTTCTGAAGCAGCTGAATGAAGAAGACCTGGATCTTCACCTGCATACCGTGGGCGATGCTGCGTCCCGCACGGTTCTGGATGCGGTGGAGATTGTCCGAAATGAGCTGGGAGAGCGCTTCCATATCAGAGTCACCTGTGCCCACCTTGAAGTTCAGGCCGACGAGGATCTGGGGCGTTTTGCAAAGCTGGGCGTATACGCCAATTTCACCCCGTTCTGGCATTCCGGGAACGGCACAGGCGATGCACTCAAGCCACTGATTACTCTGCTCGGAGAGAGGCGCGCCACTCATATGTACCGCTGCAAAACGCTTTGGGACAGCGGCGCACTGGTGACCTGGTCCAGCGATAGCACCATTTACCTTGATTTCTCGTCATGGAACCCCTATTTAGGCATGGAGGTCGGCATGACACGCTGGATAAACGAGAAGACCAATGCTCCTGAGGCCATAAGGACTATAGGACCTTTCGTGCCCGGGAATGAAAAAATGAGCATCGACGAAATGCTTTCAGGCTATACCATCAACGGCGCGATACAGCTGGGCATTGAGGACAAAAAGGGATCCATCACCGTTGGGAAGGACGCGGACTTCCTGGTGTTCGCAGACGACCTGCTCACGGCGGATCAGGAGGGCTTCAGCTACAACAAGCCGATTGACGTGTATTATAGCGGAAAGAAAATGAAGTAGTTCAATCTATTAATAATCTTTAGGGAGGTATTATTATAATGAGCAAATTTGCGGAAAAGGTTATCTTCGGCAATTTCTACACCGTTGACAAGGATAATCCCAGAGCCGGGGCCGTGGGGATCTCAGACGGACACTTTGTATACGTCGGTGATGCGGAGGGCGTCCGGGAGTTCATAGGCGGGGACACGAAGGTCGAGCGCTATGAGGAAGGCCTCATTATCCCCGGAATGGCGGAGGGGCATTGCCATTGCTCCGTCGGCGGTACGGTGGAGCTTTTCGAGGCAAAGCTGTGGAAGATATTTTCCGTTGAGGAAATGCTCGATAAGGTAAAGGAGCTTATCGAAAATCATCCGGAGTATGAGGTCTATCAGGGCATGGGCTTTTTGCCCATCGGCGAGTTTTTCGGCCCGATGGGTCCCACCGCGGATATGCTGGACGGTCTTTCGGACAAGCCCATCGTCCTGGCCGACGGCGGTCTGCACTCCTACTGGGTGAATCACGCTGCCATGGAGCGTCTCGGTATCAATAAGGACACGCCGGACGTAAGCGACGGCATCGTGGTCCGTGATGCCGACGGAAACCCCACCGGATGGTTCCGTGAGGGTGCCATGGCGTATATCAAGCCGCTGGTCGTCTTCTCGGTGGAGCAGTACAAGGAGGGCTTCCTGCGCTATCAGGAGGAGTATCTGGCCCACGGCACGACCATCTTCATGGACGCCATAATCAACTGGGATTACACCGACAACGAGGTGGAGGCACTGCACCAGCTCGATGCCGAGGGGAAGCTCAAGATGCATGCCTACGGTGCCTATCAGGTGTTCCAGGCGGAGGGTCACGACACCATCGCGGAGGTCGAGCACGCCGCGGAGCTCAGAGAGCGTACAAAGGGTACAATGTTTGATCTTAGCAACACCAAGGTTCAGCTCGACGGCACGATCTCAACCAGCCACTCGACCGCCTATATGAAGGAGCCCTACTGCGATCCCGAGTCACAGAAAACGCAGCACCGTGGACAGCTTCGCATGGATATGGATACACTCACGGCGGTGTACAGAAGATCCCATGAGCTAGGCATGACGCTTCATCTGCACGCTATCGGCGACGGGGCGCTCGCTATGGCGCTTGACGCGATGGAAAAGGCCAATGCCCAGACCGGATCCCATGATCTCAGGGACGCGATCGCACATCTGGAGGTCGTTGACCGGGCGGACATCCCGCGCATGGCGAAGCTGGGCGTCGTGGCTTCCACCGATCCCTTCTGGTTCCCCGGCGGAGCCGAGGTTTCGGCCATAATGACACACTCGCTGGGAAAGGAGCGCGCTGAAGCTATGCATCCGATGAAGTCCTTCTTTGACGCGGGCGTAGTCGCAAGCTCCGCCAGCGACTATCCCATCACATATCCGGCCTACCCTCTGACCAGCATCTATAATGGCGTGACCCGTCAGCATCCGGGCAAGCCGGAAACCGCGCATTGCCCCGCCGAGCGCGTCACGGTCGAGCAGATGATTCAGGCGGTTACACTGAACGCGGCTTACCAGTTCCTGTGCGATGACAGGCTCGGCAGCATCAGCGTCGGCAAGGAGGCGGATATGGTCCTGCTGGAGAGGGATATCACAGCCTGCGATCCCGAACAGATAGTCGACACTTCCGTACTGCGCACCATGGTGGGCGGCGAATGGGTTTACATCCGAGCGTAAAGTTCCTGGCAACATCATCGCGTATATGAGGCATACTATAGTAAGCGAAATAAATAATTTCGCTTACTATAAAGCCTCCGGCGGATGCGCCCGGATTTTGCAAGGAAATATGCCGCTTTCAGCGGCCAAAATCCGGCGCAGTAAACGACAAAACGAAAAGAGTTTTGTCGTTTACT
>JAFSLL010000198.1 GCA_017448455.1 Oscillospiraceae bacterium
CTGGTTTTTCGCTATTTTGCGAACGACCACTTCAATCCGAACTGCGTGAATCCGTTTGTTCCCATTTCGGCGTCCTTCCCCTATAATATGCCTTCCGAGGTTCAGGACAAGGTGCATGAGACCATTCAGCGTCTTCTGACCTTGCTGGGCATGAAAACAACGACCTATAATTTCGATATGCGGATCGACAAGGATTATAACGTCTATCTGATGGAGGTTGCCCCCAGGGATGGAGGCAACTATATTCCTGACGTCATTCAGTATGCTACAGGGGTCGATCTGGTGGAGTGCGCGGTCAAAGCGGCCATGAACGAAGCGATTGACGCGTCTTCCTTCGGCGGCGGGCATGGTTATTGGTCGTATTACGCGGTCCACAGCCTGAGAGACGGCATTCTGAAAGAAATCAAAATACGGGATGACGTGCTGCGCGATAACCTTGTGGAAAACCATATTATCGCAAAGCCAGGTGACCGCGTGAAAGCTTTTACAGGAGCGAATACTACGTTAGGGATCCTGATTATGAAATTTTCGAGTCCTGAACAGATGTTAGATATGATGGATCACTCGGAAAAATGGATTCAGGTTTGTTTGGAATAGCTTATTAGGTTTCAGCAACTGAAAGGAGAAAAGAATGAAGAAGTTTGAAGGAAAAAAACTGTTGCTCTTGGGAAACAATATCTCTACTTTGGATATTATCCGCTATGCACAGGAGCAGGGAGCGTTTGTTATCGTAACCGACTATGTTCCATATGAAAAGTCTGCGGCGAAGCAGATGGCGGACGATTATTGGGATATCAGCACCGATCAGATTGATGCGCTGTATGAACGGGCGAAAAAAGAAAAGGTTACAGCTGTCTTTGCAGGTGTCGGTGAGTTTAATCTTCGCTCAGCAATGAAGCTGTGCAAGCTTTTGGGGCTTCCCTTTTACGCGACCCAGGAGCAGTGGAGTATCCTGGATAACAAAGAAAATTTCAAGCAGCTTTGCATAGATAACGGCGTTCCGGTGACCCCTGTTTACTATACGGGCGGTTCAGCGGATATTGAACTTCCTCCCGAAAAGTTCCCTGCTATCGTGAAACCGGTGGATGGTGCCGGTGCGGTTGGCATCAGCGTATGCGATAACAATGTCGAGCTGCGAAAAGGCATTTTGGCCGCACTGGAAAAGTCGCAAAAGAAGCAGGTAATTGTCGAAAAGTTTATTCAGAACACGAACGAGTTTACGGCTCATTATGTATTTCAGAATGGACATGTTTATCTGTTCGGCGCTCTGGATCGCCAGCTCTGTGAACAGGAGAACGGCGGCGTACCGCTTCCTGTCGCCTATATTTGGGACTCGCCGTACCTTGATCGTTATATTCGTGAGGTGGCGCCGAATGTCGAGAAGATGTTCCACGCTGCTCATATACATGACGGTGTCGCGTTTATTCAAATGTTTGTAGACGATGAAAGCTTCTATATCTATGAGATGGGTTATCGTCTGCCGGGCTCGCAGGTGTATTTTTTCGCCAAAGAACTGTATGGTATCAGCCAGTTGGAATTGATGGTGGATTATGCCATGCTCGGAACTTCTGAATCCATAGATGCTTCTCAATTCGCCAGGCCTTATTTCCCGAGGCCCTGCTGCAACCTTTATTATCGGCTTAGACCGGGCAAGATCGCAAGGATCGAGGGCTTGGATGAAATCCGTGCCATGGAAGGCGTACTGAATGTGACGTTAATTCGCAACGTCGGAGATACCATCGGCGATTCAAAGTCGCTGCGAGAGGTGTTCCTGCGTGCGCACGTGGTTGGCGATAATTATGAAAAGCTGGCGGCACTTGTCGAAAAAATGAACGCCGCGTTACACGTTTATTCTGATATGGGTGAAAATATGATTTGTGCTGTGCTTGACCCGAAGATTTTGATTAAAAGAGGAGAAGCAAAGCAATGAGTCCTGACATTATTAGCCTGATTATTTTCTGCGGTATCGTCGTATTATTCATAATTGATAAACTGCCCATGGCGACCACAGCGATCCTTGGCTGTGCGTTAATGGTTATTTTTGGCGTCTGCAAATTTTCTACAGCGTTTGGGCAGTTCGCGTCCAGTACGGTTATTCTTACGATCGGAGTCATGGTAGTGGGTGCTTCCATTTCGGAAACTGGACTGGCTTCGGTGATTGGCGAGTGGATCGTGAAGGTCTGCAAAGGGTCGGAGAAAAGGCTGATTGCCGGCACGTATATCGTTTCGGCTCTGATGTCCGCGTTCCTGACAAATTCGGCGGTCCTGGCTATATTTATTCCCATTATCATGGGCTTGTCTGCATCCAATAAAAAGGTGAATGGCAAAAACCTTATTCTGCCGATCGCTTACGGCTGCGTCATCGGCGGCGCGTCTACTTTGGTTGGATCGACACAGCAAATGACCGCGCAGGGCTTGCTTGAGGAAGCAGGAGCCCGTATGTTCAAGGTTTTTGATTTTTCCCTGGTTGGAGGCGTCATTCTTCTCTTGGGCTTGATTTATTGCTTGACAATCGGTTACATGCGAGGGAAGAAGATCTGGGGAGACCGCGTGGATGAGGCTGATTACGCGGTAGAGGCGAAGAAAACAGATGTAAAGAAAAGCAAACTGATCATTGTTTCCGTTATCTTTGCGACTTCTGTGCTGTTCTACATTACCGAGTGGCTCCCGATTGCGATCACGAGCACATCTGCGGCAGTTCTGTGCATCATCACAGGCTGCATTACGCAGAAAAAAGCGGTCAGCGCGGTAAACTGGAATATCGTTGGCCGCCTTGCCGGATGCTTAGGTCTTGCAAAGGCGCTTGAATCCGCGGGCGGTACCGAGTTGATCGCGGACGGGTTTCAAAAGCTGATCGGCGATTCCATCAGCCCGTTTGTGCTGTTTGCGATCGTCGTTTTGATGGTGCAGGTCATCAGTGAAGTGATGTCCAATTCGACGGCCATTCTCATCGTTTTGCCGATGGTACTTACCATTGCGCCGATGCATGGATTGAACCCCTATACCTTCGCGCTTGGAATTACGCTTGGATCCGGAATCGCGCTCAGCTCCCCGTTAGCGAGTTCGACCCTGGGTATGTCGATGGTGATCGGATATCGCTTTAACGATTATTTCCGCTATTCGATTTTCTTTGATATTCTCGCTTATCTGACGATTATCACTCTTGTTCCGCTGCTCTATGGTTTAACTATATAGGTATAAAAGAAACCATATGCTGCATAGCTGCTCGACAGCACAACAAAAAAGTATCAGCAAGTTTTATGGAAGGGTAAGGGAAAAATGAAGCTGGAAAAAGCATTGGACAGAAGGTTTTTCGGATACCGCAGTGTGATGGGCTGGTCTCATTGGCTGAAAATTGAAAAGGAGATTTTCTTTCAGAAGAAGGTACTGCCGGTGAAGGACCGCCTATGGTGCCTTCACCACGGCTTCCGGCCCTCCGATATGAACGTGTACGGCAGAGAGGAGCTGCGGGCGCATTACAAGGACTATCTGTCTTCCCGCGATTACTTCCGTTTGCACCCGATCAACGGGGAGTATTCGTTTTGGATCGACGACAAGCTCACCATGAAGTACGTCTTCTCCCGGTACGACGACTATCTGCCTGCTTACTACTATCAGTTGGAAAAGAACCGCCTGATGCGCCTGACCAACTGCCCGGAAGCCTACGGCGAAAGCCTCGACGGCATCATCGGGCTTTTGCGAGAGAAGAAGATCCTCGCGGCCAAGCGTCTTTGGGGGAGCTGCGGCCGGGGCTTTTACCGCCTGGAGTACAAAGACGGCGAGTTTCTGGTCACCGGCAAGCCTGTGAGCGAACAGGAGCTGCGGCAGCTGTTGGGCAGCCTGTACTCTTACCTGATCTTGGAGTATGTGTTCAACCACCACGTCCTCAGGGAGATCTGGCCTGACGCCACGAACACCCTGCGGGTGCTCATTGCGAACTGCGGCGGGCAATTAGTGGTAATGCGCTCGTTTATTCGGTTTGGAAACGCGAAAAGCAACGGTGTGGACAACGCCCATGCAGGCGGCATTGAGTCGGTGATCGACGAGGATACCGGCAAGCTCCTGTTTACCCAATCGCAGGATGCATACGGAAATCCGACGAAAATCACAAATCATCCGGATTCCGGAGCGTCTTTTGATATCCGGATCCCGCGTTGGGAAGAGATCATCGCGAAGCTGAAGGAGATCTGCATGGATTATCCGCAGCTTCGCTACTGGGGCTTTGACGTGGCAGTCACAGAGGACAGCTTCAAGATCCTGGAGATCAATTCACTCTCGGGTCTGATGGCGGCCCAGTGCAAGGAACCGCTGATGAAGGACCCGAAAACGCGGGCGGTCTATGAGTATTTCAAATCGAAAAAATGAGAAGCTCCGCTTTTGTGGTGGAACAATACAACGGCTGGCTGCCTGCGTCAGGGCTGCAAGCCGGAGAAACGGAGAAAGAAAATGAGAAAAAAAATAAGCCTGATCGGCGACGATCTGTATAAGAACCTTGTCAGTCGTCACAGATCGAACCTTCAGAAAAAAGACGGAAAGAGAAAGCTCAAGTCGGATCACGGCGGATATCCTGTTTCAAATGAAGAATATGAGAAGATCAAGGCTTTCTGGAAGCCGTACGGGATCACTCCGCAGAAATACTGGTTCTGCCTCTTCTCCAACGGGGAGGGCGGTTTTTCAGAGAAGTATATCCCGGGAGATATTTGGGTCAGTAAGATCCTGCCGTATTACAACGACCTGATGTGGGGACGCGCTTTCGCGGACAAATGCATTTATGACCGCCTGTTTCCCGATCTCAAGCGGCCGAGAACGATCGTCAAGAATTCCTGCGGCCGCTTTTATGACGGCAAGGGGAATATCATCACACGCGACGAGGCCATGGCGCTTTGCTTGAAGGAGAAGCAGTTTATCGCCAAGTTTGCCACGTTTTCTTCCGGCGGTAAAAATATCCATGTTTTGAAAGAAGGCGAAGTGACCCAGGCGGCGGTCAAAGCGTTTTTTGATGAATTCAAAATGAATTTCGTCGTTCAGGATCTTGTAGAGCAGCATGCGGATTTGTCAAGACTGAACCCCTCGTCCCTGAACACGCTGCGCGTCATCTCTTTTTTCTTCCAGGGAGAGGTGTACATTCTTTCTTCGCAGCTTCGGGTCGGCGGTGACGGTGCGAGAGTTGACAATTACTCTTCCAATGGGTATGCGTGCAACGTCAACCCTGATGGGCGACTGAATGAACGCGCGGTCAGCTAGTCCGGATGGGTGACAAAGCACCCGAACGGATTTGAATTCAAAGAGATTGTTGTGCCTTCCTATGACAAGGTGCTTCGGATCATCCGGGAGGAAGCTCCCAAGCTGCCCCGCCTGGGCATCATCGGCTGGGACTTTGGGATCGATCAGGACGGGGAACCGGTTTTTATTGAATTGAACATATTTCCCGGTCAGAACCAGCGGGGCAGCGGTCCTTCCTTCGGCGATATGACGGAGGCCGTGCTGCGGGACGTATTTATCGAAAAGAACCTGAAGGACGCGTTTAACTGACGACGTCCGGCGTTCCGCGCAGAAAGATTATAAGGAGATAAATCAATGAGTCAGAGAAAAAGCAGACAGATGCTCGATCGTCTTTACATCGGGATCCGGATGTCGAGTCCGGCGCGGGCGAAGGCCAAATACGCGCGCAAGCGCGTAAAGATGATCAACGGCGGATACAACGGCAGTCGCAGCGAGTTCAATAAGGTCGTAGTGTCCTACTGGAAAAAGTATGGAGTGCACCCCAAAAAATATTGGTATGATATTTACTGTGCCGGCTCCGACCACTATGATCCCCGCTATATTCCCGATGATATGTGGTTCCGCACGATTTGTCCCCACTTTTGCAAATATCAGTCTACAGGCTGTCTGAAGGACAAGGGAATGTTTGATCGCGTCTTCCCGAATGTCCGACAGCCGGAGACGGTTGTAAAGTGTCTGGGAGGGCTCTATTACAACAGCACCAACGATCTGATCGATCAAGAGACGGCGGTTCAGCTCTGCCTCCAGGAAGATAAGGTTATCATCAAACCGACAGGCGCAAACGGCGGTGGGCGAGGCGTCCAGGTTTTGCATATGAAAGACATGACGGGAGAGTCGATTGGCACGCTGCTTGATCAGTATCGCAGCGCAGGCTTTGTTATGCAGCGCTTTATCAAGCAGCACAAGGACCTTGCCGCGATTCACGAGGAGTCGATCAATACCGTCCGTGTCATGACGTTTCTGTTTCAGGGAAAGGTTCACGTGTTGTCCGCGCAGCTGCGCATGGGCGTAGGCGACTCCGACGTGGATAACGTTTCCGCAGGCGGCGTCGCGTGTTCCATCAAGGAAGACGGCTGGCTGGAGGAGCGTGCCGTGACAAGAAAATCGGACTGGTCCGACCGCCATCCCGGCGGAATGCTGTTCAAGGATATCCACGTTCCCAGCTATGACAAGATCATTGAAACAGCCGTCAAGCTGCAGGAGTCCATGCCGTTTCTCGGCATCATCGGATGGGACTTTGCCGTGTCTGAGGACGGGGAGCCCATCATGATCGAGTTTAACACCCCCTGCAACCAGAATCAGATCGGCGGGAAAAAGCCCACCTTTGGCGATCTGACCGACGAGGTTCTGGAAGAAGTGTTCATCAAGAAGAGTCTCCGGCTGTAAGGCTGCCGTTTTCACCTGCTGTGTCGGTCGTATTGCGTGAGAAAATGGAAAGGAAATTGACTATGGAAAAGCGTACGATGGGGCTGCTGATCAGCCACAAGAATAATGAGAAACGTCGGGCGATTCTGCCGGAGCACGTGGCGCAGCTGCGCAACCGCGACTATCTGTACTTCGAGACCGGTTATGGCCTGTCTGTGGGCCGCACGGATGAAGAATATGCCGCTGCCGGCGCGCACGTGGTCAGCCGGGAGCAAGCGATGCAGTGCGATATCATCGTGGACGTAAAGCTGGGCGACGCGGACTACTTAGACCAGCTCGACGACGGCAAGATCCTCTTCGGCTGGGCGCATGCCGCACAGGGACTCGACTTTACGACCAAGTGCCTCGAGAAGAACTTCACCGTGATCGCATGGGAGGAGATCTTTGAGGACGGCCGGTATATCTTCTACCGGAACCGTGAGATCGCGGGCGAAGCCGCCGTGATGCACGCATTCTGCAATTACGGCAAAATGCCTTATGACTGCAAGGTCGCGATCATCGGCAACGGTCAGACGGCCAAGGGCGCCATGCGGATCCTTCACGGTCTCGGCGCGACTGTGGATGTATATAACCGCAGACAGGAGCACCTTTTCCGCAAGAGGCTCTATGAATATGACGTCATCATTAACTGCGTGATGTGGGATATCTCCCGCAGGGATCACCTCATCTACAAGGACGACCTTGCGAAAATGAGACCTCACGCCATGATCGTGGACGTGAGCTGCGACCCCCACCTCGGCGTGGAGACCTCTCATCCCACCACGATCAGCGACCCTGTATATGAAATAGACGGCGTGGTGCATTACTCTGTGGATAATACGCCGGCCATGTTCCCCTACACCGTGACAAAGGTGCTCAGCGAGGGCACTGTGCGCATGATGGACGACGTGATCGAGGGCACCTATCCGCCGGCAATGCTGGAGGCCATCGTCATCGAGCAGGGCCACATCCGCAGCAAGAGCGTGTGGGATTTCCGTGAAGCGCGGGGACTGCCGTGCAAATAGACTGCAGCTGAGGAGAGAACATTGCGATGAAAATAATTCTGTCAGCGGATGATTTCGGCAGTACCCATGAGATGAATTTGGCAACGGACTACGCGATGAGAAATCACCTGGTTTGCTCGACCGCGCTGATTATGGGCTCTGCATTCACAAACGAGGCGATTGAATTGGCGAGCAGCGGTCAATACCTGGAAAACGTCCACTGCCATCTGAACCTGTCTGCCTGCCGGAGTACGGGAAAGCATTTTGTTCCTCTCAATGAAGCCTATAAAAAAAGCAAATACTGCAAGGATGGGGAATTCGCCAGATACAAATTCAGCCTTGCAACCTATAAGAAATACGCGGACGCGGTCTTTCAGGAGTTGGAGACCCAGTATCTCACCTTCCAAGAGCTGACCAAAGGCCAGGCCAACTATGAACATCTGGATTTTCATCTCTACGGCAACCTGAACATTCCAGTCGCGATCGCGTATGATCGCCTGATCCAAAAATACCGCATTCCATCCGCGCGCTTTTTCGGCGCGCATCACGCGGAACAGAAGGACCCCTTCGCGAAGCGTTTGAAGCACGTCCTGTTGATGCGTCACAGCAAACGAAATGACGCGTGCGTCGTTCAATCCAGCAGAATTGAATACTTCCTTGCGAGAAAAGAACAATTCGAGCGCGATCCTGTGGTAGAGCTGTTTGTGCATCTGGATTATCGGGACAATGTGCTGATCGACAAAACGCAGTCTGTGTTCGGAAATGAAAAGAAGCCGCTGGAAGAGCAGCTGCGTCTTCTGGAGCAGCAGGGATACACGGAATTCATTTCGTGGAAGTCTTATAATGACATGAGAGGAAGTCATTCAATATGAGTGTCAAAAATGCGTTCCGCATCTATAGAACACAGCTCAGAAAATATAACGATCAGCTGCAGAGCATTGCGGATCAATATCACAGAACACTGTTCTGCGTCAAGATGGATGCGCTGCGGTGCTATACTTTTTATGGCGCGCCGGTGTCGCAGTATATTGGGTTTGGAATGTATAAAATGAACCGCTTTGAGCGAAATCAATACATCACGACGATCCGAACCAGCAGGCTGGAACCTGTTTTGAACAAGGCGCCAGCCGAGGAGATCGAAACACTGGGGAACAAGCACCTGTTTAACAAAGCATTTAACAAGTATATCCACAGAGACTGGCTTTACACACCGGACAGTACGGACGATGAGATTCGGCGCTTTTTGTCACGACATGAAATCGCTGTTGCAAAACCGTCAGGCGGAGCCCGCGGAGAAGGTGTGAGCAAGCTGGATTGCGGCAGCGCGCTGCAGGAAGGTCAGGCGTTTATTGACAGAGCAAGAGCACAAAAACTGATCTTAGAGGTATTTGTTCGCCAGCACCCCGATCTGAGCGCGGTAAATCCATCGTCCCTCAATACGCTGCGGATTTCGACCTTGCGGGATAAGCAGGGCGTTGTCCATGTGATCGGCGCAAGTCTTCGCGCCGGCGGCGCGGGAAGCGTGGTAGACAATCTCCATGCGGGCGGCGTACAGTATCCGGTAGATGTGGAAACCGGAATCGTTATCCGCGGCGGAATGACGCACGTCGGAAAGAAAGGCATCATATTCCACCCATCCACCCATATGAAGATGATCGGGTTTCAGATTCCAAACTGGGAGCAGGTGATTGCCAACGTAAAGGAGGCCGCCGCCATTCCGCCCCATCTGCGTTACATCGGGTGGGACGTTGCCGTCACCGAGGAGGGCTGTGAATTCATTGAAGCGAATCTCGCGCAAGGCGTCAATGGCATGCAGCAGGACGGTGTGGGGAAATATAATATTATTATGCAGTATGCCTAAGTACAGAGGCAGATCATTGGAAGAACGGGTGAGGATCAATGGGAGATAGGCTGCGCATCGTATTTACAGGTGATATTTCGTTTTCCAAGTACATGGCGGAGGGTTGGAAAGGCGAGGGCTGTATTTCGCGGGAGGTCGATGAATATCTCCGCGCAGCAGACGATACTGTTGCCAACCTGGAAAGCCCGATGACAGACTCGCAGAGTAAGGACGGGCGGTTTATCCACACTTCGCCCACAGCAGCAGGCCGCTATCTGGCAGAGCACACTATCCGCATCTGGAACATCGCAAATAATCACACGGCGGATTTAGGCGAAACCGGACTGATGGATACGCTGCATTCCGCACGGGACTCCGTGTGCAGCACACTGGGAGCCGGGCTGGATGAGGATGAGGCATTTCGCCCGGTGATCCTGGGCGAGACAGTCAAGGTCGGCCTTTTGTCCATGGTACAGTCTTGGCAGAAACTGCCCGCTGCGGCGAAGGATACGCCGGGCGTGGCCATGTGGAACCGCACCAAGGAGATCCGAAAGCGCGTGGAAGCGCTTCGCACCCAGGTTGACTGGATCGTTTTCGTCGTCCACGGCGGAGGGGAGTTCTGCGACGTCCCCATGCCGTACATGCGCCAAAAGTTTATGGAACTGCTGGAACTTGGCGCTGACGTCATCGTGGCGCATCACCCCCACGTGGTGCAGCCGTATGAGTACGTGGACGGAAAGCTGATCCTCTATTCGTTGGGGAATTTTATCTTCGATACGGATTTTCAGCGGGAGTTTCCCCACACCTCTGCGGGCGTGCTGGCGGGGCTGGAGTTTACGAAGGACGCCTTTACGTTGGATCACATGGCGTACCGTATCGATCGGCAGTCACACCGCATCGTACCGGGTCCCACACCGGCTGTTTTCCGCGAAATCAACGCGGAGGGATACGGGTATATCTGGCCGCTGGCTGCCAGAGGCTATCACAGGAACATGATGAAAAAGGAAGCTGTGCTGGGGAAGCGCTGGGTGCGCTCGAAATTGTTGACGCATCTCCATGTGGCGCGTTCGTGGCGGAAGAAAGAGGGCCGAACGGTACAGCTGGGCAGGTGGCGGTCGTATTTCCGCAAATGGGATCGGCCGGAATACCGAGAGCTTTTCGACTATTTGCGATCGGCCGAATAATGGGACCGGCGCATTTCCCGCAGGAAACGCGCCGGGTGAGGAGGATATAGATGAAACGTTATCAAAGGAGCGAACTGTTCTACAAAATCGCAAAGATCGGTGCCGTGAACCGCATGATCGCCGCGCGGCGCATGAAGAGCACCTGGGAGTTCATGCTGTCTCCGCAGGAGGCGGAGGCCGGCGAGCGAAGCGCGGAGGAGATGCGCCGCATTGTGTCCGCCGCTTGCGCCAAATGGTCGAAGCGCTGCAAGAAACTGGGCGAGAGCGCCGAGCGGATGCTCGACAACTCGCC
>JAFSLL010000199.1 GCA_017448455.1 Oscillospiraceae bacterium
CTGCCACTTTGTATAATCGAACTTTTCTCTGATGATCACAGAGATAAAATGTTCCGCCTCGATGATCCCCAGGTTTTCAACAAGGCATTCCATTCCGCGATTCATCACTTCAACTGTGTTCATTGTCATTTTTCGTGTCCTCCAATGTTTTCTTCAACTCGATTCCGGATTTAAACGCGTCAGCGGCCTTATCTCCGACGCTCAGATAGATACCTTCTTCTTCGTCATAGATGATGGGACGCAGCTTTTCGAGTACAACTCTGTCCTTCTCGTTCAGAATGGATTCATCCGCAAGGATGCGTTTGACCTCGCCCGTAACCTGCATGTGGCTTCCGACCGTTGCCGTATGTACGATCTCACATTCCAGCGACAGCGGAAGCTCATTGATGATTGGCGCATGGACGGTCTTACCTTCGATGGCTGTAAATCCAATGTTCTTCAGCTTGTCTGTCTTGTAACCGGACTCTACGCCGAGGTAGTCCGCCTCCCTCACCTGCCCTACGCTTGGAAAGCCGAGGACAAAGGCCTTGGACTCCAACATGCTTTTCAGTGTTTTCCGTCTCTGCGTGGCGTTGATGGCAACCGTCACGCAGGGAGGAACATGGCTGCTGACCATATAGAACGCCAGCGTGCAGGCGTCTGCCTTTCCATCTCGATCATAGGCGGAAACGATCACTGTTTCCGTGGGTGCGACAACGGCGCGCAGTCTGAGTTCCTTTTTCCCCATAGTCCAGTCCTCCCTTACACGGCAACCGTGGCAATATACTCAGTATCAGAATCACAAGGGATTTCCGGATCAGAGAGCTCGAACTCCCCGCCTGTCACGCGCATCAGGTGGCAAAGCGCGATGCCGAGGTCGATCTTCTGAACGTCCCATGGTGCGCCGGGCTTATAGCCCTTCATGTGCTTTTCATAGAGATGATACTTGTTTCCGGCCTTTACCACGCGGCAGGGCTGCATATTCGCGGCGGTCGGTGTCCAACGTACCGCTTCCAGCTTTTTGTCGGATCCCTGCATCGGAGTGGAAAAATCATTTTCAAAAAACAGTTCGGAGGCAGACAGGCGCTCGTCACCATGGACATTGGTCCTCAGTTTCATGTCGACCTCCGACTTCTCCTTTGCCGGATAACCGAGCGGGCTGACAATCGGCATCAATTCATTTTCCTTCAGTTCCGCAGCAGCCTCGAAAAGCTCCCGCTTCATTGTACCTCCGATCCATGTCGTGCCGATGCCCAGCGACCACGCATAAAGCACCATTTGCTCAAAGGAAAAGCCAAAGGCTTCCTCGCAGTGCTCGACTTTAGGCACTTTTCCCGCAATATACAAATGCTCCCCTTGAATACCAGGGCTGGACAGGCCGTGCTGCTTTGCATCCAGCAGCACAAAATCTACAGGAATATCATAGGGGTTCTTAATTGTCGCGATGAACATACGCAGCTTTTCCCGATCCTCGTTAGTCAACGGCCTGCCGTCAAACGTGCGGACGCTCTTTCGGGTCATGATCAGTTCCATATTATCCATGCTGCTTTCTCCTTTATCGATTGGATTCGATGATATCATTCAGCGTCACATGCTCGTTGCGGAATTGTGTGGTCCCAGCCTCCAGCGGCATGTGGATCGCATGCTGCGGGCAGTTGTGCAAGCAGGCATAGCACACCTCACAGTGGTCAGAGAATTTTACTCTCTCTTCTGTGACCTTGATGTTGTTCGCAGGGCACACCTTTGCGCAGATTCCGCAGCGGACGCAGTCGCCATTGACGGTATATGAGAGTGCCGTATCCTTCCGAAGCCACCGCTCCGCCAGCCGCTTATGGTACATTGCCATCTGCGCCTTTGTGATTGCCGTGATCTTAATATCCACAGTCTTTCGGGCAGCAATATCAGCGCATACCGTTTCAATCTGGCCTTCCACATTTTTCTTCGGCAACGTATCGATTTGCTCTTGCATATCAAAATATGGAATAAAGTTATCCACCATTTGAATGGCGTTCACATAGCAGAGCGTAAGCCCGGCTCCCTGCGCCGCCAGCTTTGCGTGTGCGTATCCCTCTCCGAAACCCGCGCCGTAGGTGTAGATGAAGAAGAAATAGCCCGTTTGGATGTTTACGCGCTCCATGAACGCTTTTACCATCATCGGCATTTCAGCGTTGTATACCGGGCAGACCACGCCCACGGCATCGTCCTTGATCTCAATAGTCTCCTGCCGCATGAGCTGTGGGATGGACAGCAGCGTCCCTCCGATTCTTCTGGCGACATACAGGCAGTTGCCTGTTGCCGAAAAATAGCATATCGTCATAGTCAGTTTACCAGCTTTCTAACCATTCATTGCAGAGGGAAACATCCTCCTGCATTGTATATAGGGACGGTCATCTGCATACGCAAGCCCCGTTCGTCAGACTCCGGTCTTTCCGGCATCGTTTCACACATTCCCCGCGCCTTGAACGCCGCAGTCACAGCAAGGCATATGGCGTCAACCACGTCGTCAGGGTTACAATTCAGCTTCTTTGCCGCATCCCTGATATCCGGCAGTGAGGGCAGGTATTTTGCCAATATTGCCTCACGTTCCTCAATTCCGGCCGCATCCTTTTTTCGGCTCAACAATACAGACCCGTTCAACCGGGAAAAATCCAGTTCAGGATGGCTTTCCAATATCCTGTTCTTATACTGAGGGTATGCGTCCAAAAATTCGTCAACTTCCCTGATTTTCGGGATGATATTGACCGTCTGCTTCGAAAGGCTCTTCCCGAGTTCTCTCAAATTAGCTGCCTTTTGACTGTCTTCCCCGTTCGCATATACCGCTGCTCTTGACGGGACGGAAAAGATAGTAGATGCGCGGACGCCCAGCTCCTTTCGGGCAAAGCCGTCCGGCCGCATCTGATCTGGGCTGCTTCGCAATCCTATCGCCATATCAATCAGGAAAGCATCGAAGGTCGGATACTGCCTTATGATTGCCTTGATAGAATCATACCTTTCAAGCCGCAACTCTCCGCTGACCAACACCGCGGCGCTCCACCCTCCTGTGCAGCCGTCAACGCCAAGATAAAGCTTCATAGCCTTTCTCCTCTTTGCGAGTGCTTCATTTGCTATCACACGTCCAGATCCACACCCCAGCCTTTCAAATCTGCGATCAACGCCTCATAGGACATAAACGCAATTCCCGCGAAGCCGAGCTTCCGGGCAACCTCCACGTTCTCCGCCGTATCATCGACAAAGACGCATTCTTCTGGCAGTAGGCGGTATTCCCGCAGGAACAGCCGATACATCTCCGGGTCAGGCTTCGTTTTGCCGACTCTGAACGAAACGAGTCCGCCGTCCATATCGGGCATGAACGCCAGCGACTCCCCGCACTCGTCATAGGCCTTTTTGGAATAATTGGAGAGATAATACACATGATTGCCCGCGGCTTTCAGCTTCTGAAGCAGCGGTATCGCATAGTCCCTAATCGTAAGCATTCCCGCCACGCTGGAATAGGCTATCCTCAACTCATTTTCTATCCCGGGATCCATGCCGGCAAAGCCTCGGAGCGTTTCCTCCTCTGTGATCTCCCCGCGCTCGAACTGTCCCCAGAAGGGGCTCAGCACCGAGGCTTTCAGGATGCGCTCTATCATGGGTGGATCGAAGCCCTTTTCCGCAAGAAATTCTTTTATCCGATAATCGGCAAGCACGCCGCCGATATCAAATACAGTATTTTTGATCGCCAACACCGTCACGCCCCCGTATCGCTCCTTTCTTTTTGCGAAGGGGCTGACGCGCCGCAAGCAGCATC
>JAFSLL010000200.1 GCA_017448455.1 Oscillospiraceae bacterium
GTGAGCTTTGTCGAAAGCTCGCCGCTCAGAAGATACGAGTTCGACCCGGTAATAAAGATCGAGTAGCCGCCGTCCGTCCGGTATGCATTGATGACTTCCTCAAAGCCTTTGACGTTCTGAACCTCGTCGATAAAGACATAGATCGTCCCGTTCCCGGCCCCTGCTCCCTCGATCAAGGCTTCAAGCTGATCCGGCGTTTTGATTTTACGATACTTCTTGGAATCCAGATCCAGGAAGAGGATCTGAGAGTCCGGAATCCCGGTTTCCCGCAGCTCGTCCGCAATGGAGGCCATGAGGCAGGACTTTCCGCAGCGACGCACACCGGTGATGACCTTGATCATTTCAGTATCATGGAAAAAACCGCGCAAGCGGCGAAGATACTTCTCCCGTTTATAGATGTTCATGGAATCACCTCGCTGACAGTATATCCGAATCCTCAGAAAATATCAAGTTAAGGGGGCAACTTTTTGCGTTTTTGCAAAAGTTACCCCCTTAACTTGAGGATGCTCTTTAATGAGGGAGAAAAAAGCTGACCGCAGAAAATCTATCAGCCCAAGAAAAGCTCCCCGATGCACCCTAAGCATCGAGGAGCTTTGCATTTTCAATTTGAAAATCACTCCAAATCGCTCTTACCAAGATTCCATATGCTGCAAAGAGTTTCCAAGTTTTCCATGACCGTTTCTCCACCCTTTGACCACGGCTTGATGTGGTCAATATGCAGTTCAACAGATGAGTCTTTAGCGGGGGAAGCACCGCACTTATCGAAAGTACACGATCGGGATCGACGAGGCGGCCCGCTATTACGGGGTTGGAACAAAGAAACTGCGGCAGATCATCGCGGATAATCCCAGCGGGGATTTCTTTCTGGAGATCGGCAGACACGTCCTGATAAAGCGCCGTCAGTTTGAAGCGTATTTGGACAACGCCAGCGCACTTTGAGTCGTGACAAGAGGCCCGCCATGTGATATAATGACCATCGAATAGAGGAAACAATCGAAGGCTCGATTGTTTCCTCTGCCAAACGTATCGTTTGGCAGAGAATGATTGGAAAAATCATTCTCTCGATGTTCATTGCAATGAATATATGGCAAAACAGCGCTGCTGTTTTGCTGAGCCGCAAAGCGGCTCGGCGAAACGCTTTTGAGCGTTCGCCATCATATAATCATTATGCCACGAAACGAAGTGAGGAATTAGCCGGAAAATGGCTGATTTTAGGGCTTTTTTGAGGTTTTTCGAGGATGATAAAAATACTATTCGTTTGCCACGGCAATATCTGCCGGAGTCCGATGGCTGAGTTTTATATGAAAGATCTGACCGCACGGGCGGGCCTGGCGGACGATTTTACGATCGCCTCCGCCGCCGTGAGCTCGGAGGAGCTGGGCAACGGAGTCTATCCGCCGGTGCGCGCACTGCTGGACGCGCAGGGCATCGACTGCCGCGGCAAGACCGTGCGCCTGCTGCGCGCCGCGGACTGTGAGGACTTCGACCTGCTGATCGGCATGGACGAGTGGAACCTGCGCGCGATGCGCCGCCTCTTCGGCGCGGACGCGGCGGAGAAGCTGCACCTGCTGCTGGAATACGCCGGGCGGCCGGGCGAGGCGGTGGCCGACCCCTGGTATACGCGGGACTTCCGCGCCGCCTGGGACGACGTGACCGCGGGCTGCCGCGGGCTGCTGGAGGCGCTGACCGGCACGAAGCTGATCGACTTTGCCGGCTGCGAAACCCGCGAGGCGCTCTACGGCGTGCTGCGCCGGGAGATGGGCTGGGCGGACTGGTACGGCGGCAACCTGGACGCGCTCTGGGACGTGCTGACCGGCCTGCCTCACGAGGGCGGGCGCTTCACCGTCGCGCTGCCGCGGGAGGACAGCCCCGCGTATGACTACGCCGCGCGCATCCGCGAGGTCTTCCGCGAAGCGGGAGCGGTTTAGTTTTGGCTTTTGCCTGAAATAGGGGATCGGGTTCCAGAGGACTCGATCCCTTTTCCTTTGCTGCGAACCACCGAAGAAAGGGCTTGACGCGCAGCAGGTACAGCAGATATAATACAGGTAAATAATGGCATAAATGCCAAAAAGAGGAGGCAGTATCATGAAAAGATGCTTATCCCTGCTTCTGTGTCTTGTTATGGCGCTCTCGCTGATCCCAGCGGCCGCGGCCGAGGACATCGAAATCGTGGAAGAGGAAGAACTGGAAGCGCTTCCCGGAGATGAAATCGAGATCGTTGACACGGATGAGGCAGAGGAAACTGCGGAAGCGGTTTCGTCAGGAACAATTAGTTCAACAAACATTGAGAAAGCTATTTCATATGCTTACAACGAACAGAGCACTCGTCCGGACTATTGGAAGGGATATTGTGCGGCGTTTGTTTGGGCTTCATATTATCATGGGGCGGGAATTGGCAATCCATCATATCCAACTGCAAGAGAGATGGGAGATGCCCTCATTACGCATATTGATGCCAATCCTCCACGAGGTGCATTTGTCTTCTGGTATAAAACCTCAGATCCATATAATCACGCCGGTCACGTTGGACTCTCCTTGGGTGACGGAACAGTCATACATGCATTTAGCTCTATCAAGGTTACAAAAATATCTTCGGTTAATTCCAGCGGATATACATATCGGGGATGGGGCGCTCCTATTGCAGGTTATACTCTTGCCTCGGAAACTCCAGTAACAGAATTGACTTTGACAGGTGCGGTATATCCTTCTGGACACTATGATAGCCTTCCAAACTTTGGACTGAGAGGAGTCTTTTCTTCACCAAATACTATTACAAAAATTTCGGCTGGAATTACAGACAGTAACGGCAGTTCAATAATGTCATATGACAAAACTTGGGATAAAAAAACATATGACATTAGATACGACGGATTAAATGATGCATTTGTATTTAAAAACCTGAAAAATGGA
>JAFSLL010000019.1 GCA_017448455.1 Oscillospiraceae bacterium
CCTTTTTGAATTCATCAGTCTTCAGGTCTATCCGGTGATCAGTCCAGGACGTAAAAAAGCCTGTGCCGTCATGGTCCATATCTCCACGCAGATGCCCGATCAAGCCGGTCTGCCCCTCAATCTGTGAGCTCTGAGAGTAGCTGTACATTCGCTCTGTCTCGGTCATGGGACGCAGGGAAATCCCGGCTGCATTGCGCACAGCCGGGATCACATCGTATCGGCCAAGATTGAAGGTGAGATTGATAAGGCCGTCGATGCCTTTTTCGGGAATCTCCTTGCCTTCCTCCAGCACCGCCTTGTATTTGGCGAACTCTTCCTCCGGCAATGCCTGTACACAGGCCGCGTAGTAGTTGAGCTTTTCCACGTTCTCATAGGCAGTGATGATTTCACTCACTTGCGGAAGATTTGTAGTCATATCCGTGATGAAGATCTCATCATAGATATTCCCGAAGGGATCGCTATCTCCGATGCCGATTCGATTCAGAACATCCTGCATCTCATCCGAGCTTATGGGAAAATTGACCCACTCTCCGACAAGCTCCCCTTCGTTGTACTTATCCAGATTGGCGATAAACGCCCGCAAAGAAAAATCGTTCATGGGATACTTTACTCCTTCCTTTTACTTTTTGGTTTTTCTCTGCGGAAACTCCAGGCTGAACGATGGTTTTCCGTCATTGATGGTCATCAACAGATCAGCCTCAAAGGTTTTCCCTGTCTTCGCTGAGAAAAGATCTTTGACTCGGGTTTTCCCCTTTGTCAGCAGTTCTACCGCCATCTTCTTGGAGACGGTTTTCTTCATAGAGCTCAGAAAACGGTTTTCTTTCCAGAGAACAAAAGAGCAGTCCCGGTTGGAGCAGAAATACTTGTTCTTGCCTTCAATAACGGAACCGCCGCAGACCGGGCATTTGCCGATCTCTTCCTTGTCTTTACTATTCGCCTCGGCATGGCGTTTCCGCATATCTTCTGGAACCTCTTTGCAGCTCACCAGGATTCTGTCGATCAGCGCGTAAATGTCCGTCATAAAATCTTCTGCCGAGGTCTCACCGCGTTCCATTTGAAGCAGCCGGTTTTCCCAATCTGCGGTCATCTGAACAGACTTCAGATAGTCCGGCATAAGGGCGGTCATTTTTGCCCCTCCTTCCGTCGCTACGATCTGACGCTTCCTTCTTGCGGCATAGCCGCTGGAGATCAGCTTCTCGATGATGCTTGCCCTGGTCGCAGGCGTTCCCAAGCCCTTGCGCTCCACGTTATTGTCCATATCTGCGCTGCCAGCACGTTCCATCGCGGCCAGCAAACTGTCCTCAGTATAAGCCTTTGGGGGCTTCGTCCAATGCTCGGTCACTCTGCCCTTCACATCGAAGATCGCCTGTCCCTCGGTCAGCTCCGGGATGCTCGCAGGTTCTTCTTCGTCCTTTTCCTCCTCCGTCTGGAAGTACCCCTTCATGGCCTCTTCGCAGACACGCCAACCGGGTGCTGTGACTGTCCTTCCGGTAACAGTAAAGAGTTGGCCGCAACAGGCGATCTCCGCTTTTACTGCGATATACTGGTACTTCTCCGCTGTAGCACAGAGCAGCCGAGTGGCCACCAACATCAGAATCTTCCATTCTTCATGACTCAGATCGCTTTCCTTTACCTTGCCAATCTCAGCGGTAGGGATGATAGCATGATGGTCAGAGACCTTTTTGCTGTTCAGCACCCGTTTCAGGTCAAACGGGAATCCGTTGTCATAGATGAAGGAGAGCGTCGCTTTAAGCATCTGAATGATGCTTCTGGCCGATTCTTCCATGTCCTCGGTCAGATACTGGCTGTCTGTTCTCGGATAAGTAATCAGCTTCTTTTCATAGAGGGACTGTGCGTGATCCAGCGTCTGCTTTGCTGTGAAGCCAAAAAGCCGGTTGGCTTCCCTCTGCAGCGTGGTTAGATCATAGAGTTTCGGCGGATTCACCGCTTTCGGTTCTTTCTTCACCTTCTGAACCGTGGCCGTCTTCCCATCACACAGCTCGGCAATACGCTCTGCTTCCTGCAGGCCAGAGATATGACCGGAAATAGCATCCAGATCGTCCGTCTGAATATGGGCGATGAAATACTGCTCTTTCTGGAAGTTCTGGATTTCCTCGCCTCGCTCAACCAGCATGGCCAGCGTTGGGGTCTGTACCCGACCTACAGTCAGGCGCTGATTATAGGTCTTCGTGTAGGCTCTTGTAGCGTTCATGCCCACCAGCCAGTCAGCCTGCGCTCTGCATACCGAAGCGTCGGCCAGATTCTTATAGTCCTCACCGCTTTTCAAATGAGCAAAGCCGTCCAGAATGGCCTTGTCTTCCATAGAGGAGATCCACAGGCGTTTGACAGGGATGCTGCTGCCGGACAGATCATAGACACGCTTGAAGATCAGCTCGCCTTCACGTCCGGCATCACAGGCATTGACCACATACTCCAGATCGATCCTGGTGAGCAGCTTTTTGAGGACGGCGAACTGTGCGTTCTTGTCTTTTGCCACTTCCAGCTTCCACCTATCCGGGATGATAGGGAGATCGTCGAAGCTCCACGTCTTGTACTTCTCATCATAGGACTCCGGCATGGCATACTCAGCCAAATGACCGAGACACCAACTGACCAGGCAATCCCGCCCGGACAGATACCCGTCTTCCTTCTTGTACGCGCCGATCACTTTTGCGATAGACTGCGCAACGCTCGGCTTTTCACTGATAACCAAATACATATAAAAATCCTCCTTTTTGCAGAAAAGGCGCAAAGCCTTACGACTTTACGCCTGTCTTTATTATTGGTTTTCCTTATCTTCGTTCACGGTATTCAAGCCGTCGCCGCCGGTTTCCAGCCCCTCGGAGATGGTCTGCTCAGCGTCCTTCTTCGGCTTATACACCTTGAAATAGAAGAAAGCTGCACCGCCGCCGATCACCGCAAAGATGATGAGCGTCATCAAGTTGGAGTTGCCCTCGGTTTTCGGCTCCGGGGTTACAACCGGCTCCGTTTTGGGCTGTGGAGTCGGTTCCGGAAGCACCACGGTCTGTTGCGGCTTCTCCGGCTGTTTTTCAGTTTCCGTGATGAACTCTGCCAGATCGTTCTCGTCGATCAGCGAAAGCATATACACGTTATCCACGTTTCCGGCATGATCGATCACCAGATAGAAGGTATTGTTGTTCTTGGTATGGATAGTGTAAAAATCCTTCTTCCCGGACGTGATCGCATCGCCCAAGTCACCGTTTCCCGGCGTAGAGAATGCCTGCTCTGGCGTCGTAGGCGTGGGCGTGGGCTCCGAGATGACGACAGCAGTTTCCGTAGGATACTCCGTCTCGTCCGGGCCTTTACCCTCTTCCCACTCTGGGTCAACGTAGGCAAACGCAGGCGCGGCGCTGCACATCATGAAGCAGAACAGCGCAACAAACGTGACCAGCAGAGTTTTGATTCTTTTACTCATGGTTTTCCTCTCTTTCCGGCGCATCCTCCGCGCCTGTATTCTTTTGACCTTTGCTTTTCTCGGTCTGATCTTCATCCGCGGCTGTCTCATCCGATTCGGGATCGGCAGCAGGTTCGATCATAATGCGGCCTTCCTGGATACCCTCCAGTAATTCGAGCAAGGCTCTCGCTCCCAGCTTTCGGGCGCGGACGCTGCGGACGATCTCTTGATC
>JAFSLL010000201.1 GCA_017448455.1 Oscillospiraceae bacterium
GCTTTGTCACCAGAACGCTGTTATACATCGGATCAGGCAAAATATCTCTCTTGGGAACATTACCTCTTCTGGGCACGTTCTTCCCTCCTTCATTAAAAAATGGAATCACAGGTACTCAAACGTGTTATTCACGTCCGTTGCGCCCTGAGGTTTATCTATACATAAACGACAGGGCAATTGCCGCCGTTGAATTTACTTTTTCTTTGCGGCTTTGGGTCTCTTGGCACCGTACTTGGAACGGCCCTGCATACGGCCATTGACACCCTGAGCATCCAGCGTGCCGCGGATGATGTGGTAACGCACACCAGGCAGGTCCTTGACACGGCCGCCGCGAATCATGACGACGGAGTGCTCCTGCAGGTTGTGGCCGATACCGGGGATGTATGCGGTGACTTCATATCCGTTGGTCAGACGAACACGCGCGATCTTACGCAGAGCGGAGTTCGGCTTCTTCGGAGTGGAAGTACGCACAGCGGTGCAGACGCCTCTCTTCTGGGGAGAGCTCTGGTTGGTCTCCTTGTTGCGCAGGGTGTTCATGCTCTTCTGCAGTGCAGGAGAGGTGGACTTGTAGGTGACCTTTTCCCTTCCCTTTCTCACCAGCTGGTTAAAGGTTGGCATTGTTTTCCTCCTTTCCTCAAGAATCATTCTGCCGTAATCCGGCATTTTCGCGCGCACTACGCCCTTCGTGGCGCAATCCACGCAATTGGTGATTATAGCAAAAGAAAAGGGAGACGTCAAGAATTTTCTCCCTTTTCCACAAAATTTATTTTACATTTTTGTGAACAATGAACACATGCAAATTACGCGCCTTCGGCTCCCTCCGGCGTGTCCCGGAAAAACACCTGCAGGGTGTTGAACAGACCGACCAGATAGCTGTGATCCTCATGCCCCCAGCCGTAGATCAGCGTAAAGCGCACATTGTCCTCCCGGAAGGGACCGCCCGTCCGGAGCAGGTTGTGATAGGAAATCTCCGGTCCCGCCCGGTCGTCGTACTCGCCCTCCGAAATATACAGGCAGCGCAGCGGCAGCCCGTCGGTTCCCGTCCGGGCCCAGCAGTTCAGCAGGTAGCCCGGGTCGATCTCCCCGCCGCCGCAGAAGGTATACCAGGCGATCAGGTCGAAGTTGTCGCCGATGACGCTGATATACGAGGCGTAGGCGCCGAAGCTCGCACCGAGCACGCCGAAGTGCTCCCGCGCGTCGCGCAGGGCTTCCCGGCTGCCGTCTTCCGCCCAGGTCGCGTAGTGCTCCGCCAGATACGGAAGCAGGTCCGCGCCGATCTCCGTCTGAAACTGCGTATAGTCATAGCCGTTTCCCGCCACGCTCGGCTGGTGATCGTACAGGTAGACACAGGGGCTGACCACAATGAGCGGTCTGCAGTATCCCTCCTCGATCATGCGGTCGAGCATATTCGGGACGGATACGGGGAGAATGCTGTCATCCGCCAGGCGGTATTCCCGGTTCTGCACCAGCCAGAATCGGTGGTCCGCCCATGCGCAGTGCAGGAGAATCAGCACATCGTACTGCTGCGTCTCGTCATAGCCCCAGGGGAGATAGACCGCCATGTCCTTCGTGGTCGGGATGTCCTCATCCGAGACATAGTCCCGCGTCATGTACTGCACAAGGCTGACGGTTCCTTTGTGTTCCGCCTCCCGGAAGAGCTCCTCATCCAGGCTGCTCTCGCAGATCGCGATTTCCCGCAGCGCTTCGGGAAGGGGCGGCAGGGCCGGTTCCGCGGGCGCTGCCGGAAGCGGCGACGGTTCCTCCGTCGGTTCCGCTTCCGCCGATCCCGGATCCGATTCTCTCTGTTCTGCTGTTTCTGTCGGCAGCGGGTTCGTCTCCGCTCTCCGGACACCGCTGCGAACGCGAAACGTCAGAATTCCCGCCAGTACAGCGAAAACAAACAGGAAAACAAAGACCGTCCATTTACCGTTCTTCATGATCCCGTCGGTTTACAGGAAGATATCATAGTAGCTTTTCAGCTCCTGTTCCAGATTGTCGCGGCGCGCCTGCAGCCGTTTCTTTCCGCTCTCCAGTCCCGTCTTCAGGGAGCCGATCCCGCTTTCCACGTCCGCTTTCCAGTCGGCCAGGCCGTTCTCCATTCCCGCTCTCCATTCTTCCATGCCGCTTCTCAGATCCGCAAAGAAGGCATCGGTAACGTCCGCGTTAAAGCGGCGGGTCCAGTCGGGGAAGAGGTGCTTTCCTGCCGCCAGGGCATCCAGGATTTCCTGCCGCTTCAGCTCGCGGGTGCCGATGCGGTTCATCAGCTCCCCGATCCCGCTGAAGAGCTCGTCGGCGGGCTTTTCGTGTTTCGGATACCGGCCCAGACGGTAGTTCTCAATCACGGTCCCGTAGCGGTCGACTGCGCCCTTCACAGCGGTGTCCCAGGAGATATAAATGTCCCGGAGCGCGTTTTCTCCGATCCGCCTCACGGCATCGGGTTCCGCGCACACCCGGCGGAGGCAGGCTGCCATGGATTCGGCGTTCTCCTCAATCAGCAGGCCGTTGACACCGTCGGTGACGTCCTCCGCCGCGCAGCTGCCCCTGACCAGGACACTGCCGAGTGAGCATGCCGCCGCTTCCCGGACAACCAGGCCGTTGGTGTCGAAGGTGGACGGGAAGAGAAACAGGTCCGCACGGCAGTACCAGGCGCGGATGCGGATGCGGTCCCGGATCGGCTCCACAAAGAAGACCCTGTCCGTCAGGCCGAGCTCTTCCGTATAGGCGGTGATCTCCGCTTTGTCCGTTCCGCCGCCGACAAACACCATCCGGAAGTCAAGGCCGTCTTCCTTCAGTATCTTCAGTGCGTCCAGACTGATGCGGATTCCCTTATACCACATCATGCGTCCGACAAACAGGAAGAGCGGGACGCCGGCAGGCAGGTCGTATGCCGCGGTCACTTCGTCGATAAGCACGTCGTCCACCCTACCCTGCGGAAAGTCCACTCCGTTCGGCATGACGATGTACTCACCCTGATAGCCGAGCTTCTTCAGGTTCTCCCCCGCGCCGTTGGACACGGTCCAGACCTCGTCGCAGGCGGAGATGTTCTCTACCAGGATCTTCGCCGCCTCTTCCTGCAGCCGTCTGGACCGGATCGCGTTGGCGATGTCGATGTCAAATTTGGTGTGGTAGGTGAACACCAGCGGGACATCCAGCCGCTCACGGACCGAGCGCGCCAGCATGGTCGAGGTGATCGGGCAGTGACTGTGAATAATGTCAAAATCGGCCGCTTCCAGGCGCGCGGCGATCTCCGGCGAAAACGGCAGGCCCGCTCGGTAGCCGACCAGTTTTGTCATGTCTACACTTGGGTAGCGCACCACCGGGAAGTCATAGACGCTGTCATCGGCGTCCGGATAATACGGCGTCACAACCGTGGGGGAGCCGTAGTTCCGGGCGATTATCGCGGCATAATTGGTCACGGCGTTGGCCACCCCGTCGATGGCGGGAGGGAAGGAGTCGTTAATGAGGCAGACGTTCAATTTCACCATCATGCTTTTCCTTTTAGCCCTGTTCCTTCCGGCGCTGCAGCAGCCGAGCGGCTTTCAGGATCGCCACCTGGGTTTTCCCGTCGGTGATCTCTCCGGAGAGGACCTCCTCCACAAGCTGCTCCAGAGGAACAAACGAGACGTTCAGGAACTCATCCTCATCCAGATGCTGTTTTCCGAGATGCAGTCCCTGCGCCAGATACATGGTGATTTTCTCATCCGAATAGGCCGCCGCCGGGTAATACAGCCCCATATTGATCCAGCTGTCCGCCGTGATGCCGGTCTCTTCCGCAAGCTCCCGCTTGGCCGCGTCCAGGCGGTCTTCCTCCCGGCTGTCCAGCTTGCCGGCGGGGATTTCCGTAATCACCTGATCGATCGGATAACGGTACTGGCGTTCCACGACGACCCTTCCGTCATCCGTGACCGGAATGACACAGACCGCCCCGATATGGCGGACTACTTCCCGCACGCTCTCGTGGCCGTTCGGCAGTCTGACCCGGTCCCGCTTTACATTTAATATAATACCGTCAAAGATGTTCTCGGATCCGGTCTGAACTTCACGCAGTTTTTTCTCATCCATTTTTTTGTTCTCCTACTTGGTTCGAAATCCTGTATTTATTTTCTGTGGTAGCTTCCGGCATACCAGCCGGAGACGCCGTTTCGCTTGCAGAGGATGCCGCGGCTTGTGCTCTCCACAAGGCGCAGCTCATCTCCCGCCCGCACCGGGAGAATATAGTCCGTGGAATCGTTGCAGGTGCTGATCTCCTGATCGGAATAGAGGTATCTGGTCAGGATGTCCATCTCGTACCCTGTGCGCACATGGCGGCAGCGGGAAAACTCCTCTCCCCGCTGAAGCACGCGCACCTCACTGTCACCCCAGCGGATGTACCAGGAATGGTCTCCCTCCGCCTGATCCTCCCCGGCGATGACAACCGGGAACGGATCGTAGGCGGTATAGGTGAACACGTCCTCCCGCCAGTCGGGGATGATCAGGCAGTTGAGCTGGCCGTCGTCCTTCAGGGTGCAGCCGCCGTCGATGCTGATGATCTTCCGGTCCCGCTCCAGGATCGGGTTGGCGCACACGGTATTCTCCCCGTAGAGCATCACCGGCCAGTGTCCGACGACAAGCCAGCGTTCAAAGCGCCGGTCCGTCTTCAGCAGGGCGTTGACACGGTCGAGTTCCTCCGGCCGGTGTTCCTTCAGCGCTTTTCCGGGTGTCATCCCGGCGTGCGCGAAGACGAAGCGCTCCGATTCCAGCGCGTGCGGAATCCTGCCCAAAAAATCCCAGACTTCGGGGTACTCGTCGTAAAACAGTTTCCGCAGCGGACGAAAGTCCGTAACTTCCAGCGGGTCGATCCCCTGCTCCAGGCTCATGTCCCACAGAAGCCCGCCCCGGCGGAACTGAATATACTTCAGGATCTGGTCGTTGGCGGCGTCGGGGAAGTCCGGCACGTACATATCCGCCCAGTCATCGCAGTTGCCGCAGACCACATGGACGTTCTCCTGTTTTTCCAGCTCCGTCAGCAAGCGGAGCAGGCGCAGGCTCTCCGTTCCCTTTTCCAGGAAATCCCCGTCGATGATCAGGGTGTCCCGATCACAGAAGCCGGACTGCTCCAGCGCGCCGTAAAAATACGGCACATTGGCATGGATATCGGACATGACAAGGACCCTGCCGTTTTCCGGCAGGTTCAGCTTCTCGATCCTCGCACGCCTCTCCTTCATTTTTATCCTCCGAGCATCCGCTCCATCAGCAGGAGCTTTCCGGTTGCCGCACTCCCCTCTCCGATCACGTGAAAGCCTTCACGCAGATAGAAGGCGCGAGCAATCCCGTTTTCCTCCGCAACCTGCAGCCGCAGGCGCCTGCGGTTCTGATCCTGATAGAAGAAGATCGGTCTCGCCAGCAGCTGAATGCCATAGCCCCGGTTTCGATATGCCTCCTTCAGATAGAGCAGGCTGATCCAGCCGGTGTTGTGCTCCGCGCCGCGCTCAGGATCCATATCGACCAGGCCGACCGGCTCTTCCCGGTGCCAGATCCGCAGCACCGCTTCCGGGTCTGCGGCCAGATGATGCTTTGCGGCCGCAAAATACACATCCGGCTCATAGCCGTTCAGGTTCCCGTGGACAGACTGCCAGGCATCGGCATAGCAGCTCTCGTAGTAATCCTTCTCCTCGTCGGGATGAAGCGGTGTATCCCGCAGGTCCCCGGCAGTGCTCCAGGTGCTTTTTTCCAGCGCCCCCAGATGGGAGTCATCGTTCATGTAGTCAATCTCAAACCCCGAGCCGTCCCAGCGCAGCTTCGACACCGCGGTGTTCTTGAAGATAGGGAGCCGTCCGGTATCTGCCAGCGGAATTCCCGTAATCTCCGACAGGATACAGCGGATGGTAACCCCGTGGCTGACCACGGCGACCGTCCGGCCGTCATTTTCTTCCGCAATCCGGCACAGTTCCCGATACGCCCGCCGGCGGACCTGGGCGTAGGTTTCCGCTCCGTCCAGCTGCCAGTTCTCCGCGTCATGAATAAAACGGTAAGTAAGCTCCGGCTGGGCGTGCATGACATTGCCGAAAAACTGCCTCTCCCAGGGGCCGGTATCCAGTTCCCGCAGCGCGGTACTGGTCTGGACCGAAAGGTGCTTTCCCCTGGCAGCTCCCTCCGCCGTCCGGATCGCGCGGGAAAGGTCGCTTGCGTAGACCGCGTCCAGCGGCACATTCGCAAAGCGCTCGGCGAGCGCGTCAATCTGCCTTCGGCCTTTCTCGGTCACATCCCCGTCCCAGGAGCCCTGCAGCATACGGTAACGGTTTCCTTCCGCCTGCGTATGCCGTATGAGATAAATTTCCGTCATTCTTCATCCTCCAACGCTTGACCGTTGACATAAGATCAAGTATAATACCTGAGTATGCACGGACAGCGTATCTGTATTATACCTGTTCCCCCGTTTGCAGACAAGTATCTTTTTCTTCCGGAGGCCGGACGGTGAAATGGTAAGAGCCGCGGTTCTCGCATCCGGAGACGGCGCCAGGCTTCAGGCGATTCTGGATGCGGTGTATTTTCATGAAATACCGAATTTTGAGCTGGTTGCAGTCATCTGCCCCCAGCGCGGCTGTTATGCCATGACCCGTGCCCTGAACGCCGGCATCCCCGCCTACGTTGTCGATCCGGAGCTCTTTCCCAATATGACCAGCCACAGCATGGCGATCGCCAACAAGCTGCGGGACATGGATATTGAGCTGGTGATTCTCGCCGGTTATGATCTTCCGCTCGGTGTTGTGCCCTATCAGTTCAAAAACCGGATCATCGGGATCTTTCCCGCCCTGTATCCCGCTTTCCACGAGGAAGAGGGCGACCCGGTCGCCCTGGCGCTGGATTCCGGTCTGAAGGTCACCGGCGCAACCGCTTTCTTCTCGGACGGGGACGGCCGCGTCGGCGCCGTAATCCTGCAGCGCTCCATGGAGATTCTCCCGGAAGACACGGTTGAGAGTCTTTCTGTGCGTCTGCTGGAAGACTGTGAATGGCCCCTTCTGCGGGAGGCAATCACGCTGTTCTGCAGCGGCAGGCTCCATGTGCGCGGGAAGCGGGTTGATCTTCTTCCTCCCTCGCCGGAAGAAACGGAATAATCGGAAACCGAAAAACAAAACCGGGCTGATCAGGCTGTCAAAGCTTTTTCAGTCCGGTTATTTTCTGTTATAAGCCGATCAGCGATTTCGCGTAGTCGAACAGCTGATGGGCGTATTCGGTATAGGCATCGATGTACGCGGTCAGCTGATACTGCGAATCGAGGTTCTGGACGATCCTGTGCATGTCGGAGCCGGTCAGAATGCCGACGCCGAAGCAGATGCTTCCCAGAAGGATCGCGACAAGGACAATGCCGAGGATAATCCTCCATCCGTTTTTCATTCTGTCGGAACCTCCTTCCTGCACCATCTCCTGCCGAGTTCACTCACCCCGCGGATCAGGCCGACAATCCCGCCGCCGATAAGCCAGATGCCCAGCCACAGGAAGAGAAGCCCCAGCGCAAGGAAGATCACCGCCGTGCCGACCAGCACCAGAATATCCGCCAGAACCGCGAAGCCGCCGAAGGCAGCCATGATCAGGGTGACGCCCAGCGCGATCGCGCCTGCCGCGAGGGCAAAGCTGCACGCTGTCGGGATCAGCAGAAGCAATACAAGGGCCAGGGTGACCGGGATCGCGATCAGGAGGAACAGGATCAGCAGCGGAACATTGGTGACCGTTTTCGTGAGAGGCGCATCTGCCTCTCCCCGCTTTTTCAAATGCGCCTTTTCTGCTGCAGGGACCGTTTCCGGCTCCGCTTCCTCTTCGGTTTCCGATTCCGGGAACTCCGGCTCAGAATCGGTCTCCCGGACGCCGGTCTCCTCTTCGGGCTCCTCCGGCGGTTCCTGCGCTTCCTCTTCTGTCTCCGGCACCGGCTCCTCATCAGAAGCTGCCGGCTCTTCTTCCTTATTTTCCGCTGCTTCTGTCTCTTCTTCGGAAGCTGCGGGTTCTTCTTCCGCGTCTTCCGCAATCCGCTCCGGTTCTTCCGGCTGAGGCACCTCTTCCACAGAATGAGCCCCGGCCTCTTCCGCTGCGAGGGCTTTCATCTCGGCGAGGATATCCTCCGCCTGATACGTGATTTCCTCTTCCGGATCCTCCGCAGCCTCCGAAACAGGTCTGCTTCCTTCCTCGTCCGCCGCGGCGTCAAAGAAGGAGATCTGATCCTCCACCATTTCCTGGGCGGGTGTCCGGTCCGGGAAAATCTCTTCAAATACCCTGTTGATCACCAGGACAAACTGCGGGGTCTCTTCCTCATCCTGATGATAGCCGTCCTCGTCTTTGGAGCTGGATGAAACGGAGAGTCTCCTCTCCTTCGCATCATAAGCCCGCGCAACCATAACGGCCTGCTTGGTCGGAGAGATCAGGCGCTGAATGATCACCTGCTCATCCTCGGCGGCATCAAACATCCTCTCGTAAATGCTGAGCGCCAGCTGCCGGTCTTCCTCATACATGAAAGTCAGCAGTTTCCCCAGCTCAGCAAGAAACTTCTGTCTGTTGATGGTCATCACCTCCGAACCCGTATTTCTCTTTCAAAACGCGTGGGATTCTTAGGTATTATAGTCGTTACAGTCCACGAGGTCAAGGAAATTCTTCATTTTCCGGTGTTTTTCCGCCATTTGACCGCCTTTTTTCCTGTCTGACGGGAACAATTTCGGGCAAAGCCGGGATCTGCGCTTGACAAGCAGGATGGGGAAGCATAAAATATCAGCGCATTTTGAAATCATCAACACGGAAGGAACGAGACTTCTATGGCAAAAGATAAAAAGGTAGAACAGATCACCGACATGGAAACCGATTTCGCGCAGTGGTACACCGATATCTGCCGCAAGGCGGAGCTGGTGGAGTATGCCTCCGTCAAGGGCTTTACCATTCTGCGCCCTTACGGCTACGCGATCTGGGAGAACATGCAGCAGATTATGGACGGCGAATTCAAGAAGACCGGGCACGTCAATGTCGCGATGCCGGTTCTGATTCCGGAGAGTCTGCTGAAAAAGGAAGGCGAGCTGGTTAACGGCTTTGCCCCGGAGGTCGCCTGGGTCACGATGGGCGGCAGCGAGCAGCTGGAAGAGCGCCTTGCCTTCCGCCCCACCTCGGAGACCATGTTCTGCGATCACTGGTCCCGCGTGCTGCACTCCTGGCGTGAGCTGCCCATGCTTTACAACCAGTGGTGCTCTGTCATCCGCTGGGAGAAGACCACCCGTCCCTTCCTGCGCTCACGTGAGTTCTGGTGGCAGGAAGGCCACACCATCCATGAGACCGCCGAAGAGGCCCAGGCCGAGACCGAACAGCAGCTCAACTGCTATGCGGACTTCTTTGAGAAGACACTGGCCATTCCCGTAGTCCGCGGCAGAAAAACCGATAAGGAGAAGTTTGCCGGCGCGGAGGCGACCTATACGGTAGAGTGCCTGATGAAGGACCACAAGGCATTGCAGGGCGCCACTTCCCACTACTTTGGCGATAAGTTCTCCCGCGCCTATGACGTAACCTTTACCGGGCGTGACAACAAGCTGCAGTACCCCTTCCAGACCTCCTGGGGCTCCACCACCCGCATGATCGGCGCCGTCATCATGGCGCACGGCGACAACAACGGACTGGTGCTTCCGCCGAAAATCGCGCCCATCCAGGTCATGATCGTCCCGGTTGCCGCGCACAAGCCCGGCGTTACGGAGAAGGCGAAAGAGCTTCTGGCGGCCATCGCTTCCTTCGGGATCCGCGTTCAGGCGGACTTCTCCGACAACAGCCTCGGCTGGAAGTGTGCCCAGTATGAGATGAAGGGTGTTCCCCTCCGTCTGGAACTCGGTCCCCGCGATATCGAAAACAATGTCTGCGTCCTCGTCCGCCGCGACAACGGCGAAAAGACCACGGTCCCGCTGGACGCGCTGGAGGAGACGATTCCCGCGCTGCTGGACGCGGTGCAGCAGGGCCTGTACGACGCTGCGCTGAAGAATCTGGAAGAGCATATCTTCCCCGCTTACTCCGTGGAAGAAGCCAAACGGCTTCAGGCGGAGCACGGCGGCTTCATCAAGACCATGTGGTGCGGCGACGAGGCCTGTGAGCTGAAGATGAAGGAAGAGGCCGGCATGTCATCCCGCTGCATCCCCTTCAAACAGGAAAAGCTCAGCGATACCTGCCCCTGCTGCGGAAAACCCGCAAAGCACATGATCTACTGGGGCGTTGCCTACTGATTAAAAGAACTCCGTCGGTTTCCCGACGGAGTTCTTTTAATCCGCAAGATCGACATCTCTCGTGATGCAGACCTGGTATCCCGGGCAGCAGGCCTCCACCTCCTGATAGAGCGTCCGCATCGCCTCTTTCGGATCCACATCAAAATCCGTAACCACGTCAAAGCGCAGTTCCTTCTTCTCCAAATCCGCGTGGAAGCCGTGCAGCTGAAGCGCCCAGTCATGCGCAAGTACCGTCTCCAGCACTTTGGTGCGGAGCACAGCGGCCTCATCGTCTTTTGTATTATAGGAGTATACCCCGACCCCGGTCAGGATGACGCCGGTCTCCTGAAAGACCTTCGCCTGGACGCGGCGGGTGAGCCTGTCCACTTCGTCCACCGTCATGACATCCGGCAGCTCCAGATGGACGGAGGCATAGTTCCGGTCCGGGCCGTAATTGTCCAGAAACAGGTCATAAGCGCCGCGCACTTCCGGCTCCTCTGTGAGCAGATGCCGGATTTTCTGCGTCAGCTCCGCGTCCGCGCGGTGTCCCAGAATGTCGTCGAGGGTTTCGGTCATCATCTCAATGCCCGAGCGGATGATGAAGACCGCGATGACCACGCCGACCCAGGCCTCCAGGGAGAGTCCCGTCAGCTTGAAGATCAGGGCGGAGGCGAGGACAGAAGCGGACAGAATGGCGTCGAAGCGCGCGTCCTCGCCGGAAGCCACCAGCGCGCCGGAGTTATTTTTCTTCCCCTGTGACTTGACGTACTGTCCGAGGAGAAGCTTCACCGCGATTGCCGCCGCAATGATGACCAGAGAAATGACAGAATAGTCCGGCGTCTCCGGCTGCAGGATTTTCTTCACCGATTCCACCAGAGAAGTAATACCGGCGTACAGCACAATCGCCGCCACAATCATGGCGCTCAGATATTCCACGCGGCCGTGGCCGAGCGGGTGCTTTTTATCCGGTGCCCGGTTGGCCAGCCGGGTCCCGATGATCGTGATGACCGAAGACAGCGCGTCGGACAGGTTGTTCACCGCGTCCAGTGTCACCGCGATGGAGTGGGAAAGCAGTCCGATCACCGCCTTAAACGCGGCCAGAAATACGTTCGCCACGATCCCGACCACACTCGTCCTGATGATCTGCTGATCACGTCTTACTGCTTCTTTCAATTCATTCAGCTCCGTTTCCTGTAAATACAGAGGTTATCATAGCAGAATTTTCGGCTTTGTCAAATCCGGGAACAGCAGAAGGGAAAAATATCCTTGAATTCCTTCCTGTTCTGTCGTATTCTGTATAACACAACAGCGGAAGGACGTGCTTCTATGAGTAAACTGACCCTCGAACGGGCGAAGGAAATTCTGCCCAAACATACCACCGAACAGCATCTGTTTGTACACGCCGCCTGTGTCAGCGCCGCGATGGGCGCCATGGCGGAGTATTTCGGTGAAGACAAGGATCACTGGGAAGCCATCGGCTGGCTTCATGATGTGGATTATGAGCAGTACCCCAGCACCGAGGAACACTGTCATCATGTGCGGGAGTTTCTCGAACCGGAAGGCGTGGATGAGGAAGACATCCGCAGCATCATCTCTCACGGCTACGGTCTGACCACGGACGAAGTGAAGCCGGAGAGCAATCTGGAAAAGAGCCTCTTCACCGTGGATGAGCTGACCGGTATTATCCACGCTTACGGTCTCATGCGCCCGGAGGGCATGGACGGCATGAGCCTGAAAAGCTTCAAGAAGAAGTACAAATCGCTCAGCTTTGCCGCCAAATGCAACCGCGAGGTGATTGAGCAGGGCTTCCAGATGCTCGGCATCGATCCAGCGATCGTAATGCAGTGCTGCATCGACGGCATGACCGCACACAAGGAAGAGATCGGTTTCTGAATCGAAGCTTACCAGGATAGATAAGAAGAGACGGCAGCTCCGGCCGTCTCTATTTGTTGACATTTTCGTTCAATTTTAGTACATTTAGTCTAACCGTGATCCGGAAAAGGAAGGGGGGCTTTCTCTGGACGAGTACGAACGGCATCTGAAAATCTGGCGTTTCCTGTATGCGGTCGCGAACCGCTGGATCTGCCACAAGTTCAACATGACCCATGAAGACCTCCAGATCGACGGACCGGCGCTGATTGTTCCCAATCACGGCTGCGCCTGGGACCCGCTCCTCGTCGCCATGAGTCTGCGGGATCAGCACGCCTACTTTGTCGCGAGTGAGCACCTGTTCCGCCTCGGTCCGGTCTCACGGATCATTGAATCGCTGGTCGCCCCCATCCCCCGCCGGAAGGCCTCCACCGGAACCGATACGGTCAAGGCCTGTCTGCGTCATCTCCGCGCCGGACACTCTGTCTGTCTCTTCGCGGAGGGAGAACAGTGCTGGGACGGACGGAACATCCCCATCTTCCCCGCAACCGGAAAACTCGCGCGCAGCTCCGGCGCCACGCTGGTCACCTATCGGCTGGAGGGCAACTATCTGAGCATCCCCCGCTGGGGAAAGGGCATCCGCCGCGGGAAGGTGCGCGGCTATCCGGTCGGCATCTATCCGCCTGAGGTTCTCCGGACCATGAGCGCGGCGGAGATTGAGGCGCTTATCAACCGGGATATCCATGAAAACGCCTGGGACCGGCAGCGCGAGAACCCGGTCGCATTCCTAGGGCGGAACCGCGCGAAGGGAATGGAACGGGCCCTGTACCTCTGCCCCCGCTGCCGAAAGATCGACAGCCTGCAGACAGAGAGAAACCGCGTTTTCTGTTCCTGCGGCCTGGATCTGACGTATACGGAAACCGGATTTTTTGAGCCCCCACAGCCCTTTGAAACGATCGCCGACTGGGAAGACTGGCAGAAGAAAGAGCTCGCGCAGCGCAGCTTTTTGCCTGCGGGAGCGGACGGTCTGCTCTTTTCCGACCCGGACGTAAGTCTTTCTCTCGTGAAGTCCGGCCATGAGGAGACGCCGCTTGGTCAGGGCTCCCTCTGCCAGTATGAAGACCGCCTGATCTGCGCGGGACACAGCTTCCCGCTCCGGGAGATCAGCAACATGGCCGATGTCCTCGCAAGCCGCCTGCTCCTGACCGTGCAGGGAGACTACTATGAGATTCGCACCAAAAAGGCTGCCAATCTCCGCAAATATCTGGAAATCTGGAGGAATCGCTAAGTATGGATTACTCTGCTGCCAACCACGCGCTCTGGAATATCATCATTCAGCTCGGTCTTCTCGCCGGCGCCATTCTGCTGGCGCAGTTTCTGCGGCAGAAGTTCGCCTTTATCCGCAGGAGCCTGATGCCGATCGCCGTTCTCGCCGGTTTTCTGCTGCTGATCGCACGCTACCTCGGCATCGTGACGGTGGATCAGACCATTATGGAAATCCTTGTCTATCACGGCATCGCGCTCGGCTTCATCGCGATGAGTCTGCGTGTGCCGCCTGAAAAGGACAAACAGTCCGGTGACCTCACGGCGCTGAAATCCGGCTCCATTATCGTCAGTACCTATCTGGTGCAGGGTGTAACCGGTCTGCTGGTTACCATTCTGCTGGGCTATACCCTGATGCCCACCCTGTTTAAGGCCTCCGGCCTGCTCCTGCCGATGGGCTACGGACAGGGACCCGGTCAGGCGAACAACGTCGGTTCCAGTTATGAGGCGCTCGGGTTCACCGGCGGACGCAGCTTCGGCCTGTCCATCGCCGCCGCCGGTTATCTGGTCGCCTGCATTGTCGGTGTCATCATTCTGAATGTTCTCTCCCGAAAAGGGAAGGTCGGCGCCGCGCGCAGAGGCAAGGCAAGCCGTCCGGGCGTGGACTTTTTTGAGAGCGAAGATGAGATTCCCGTCTCGGACTCCATCGACAAGCTCTCTGTCCAGCTCGCCATGGTACTGCTTGTGTATCTGGTCACCTTCCTCTGCGCCTGGGGGATTACCTCCGGCCTCTCCGCCATTTCCACCGGCCTTGCCAACACGCTGAACGCGCTGATCTGGGGCTTTAACTTCATCATCGGCGCTGCCCTTGCCATGCTGCTGCGGGTTCTGCTGGAGAAAGGCAAGCGCGCCGGTGTAATCCGGAGGCAGTATCAGAACAACTACCTGCTCAACCGCATCTCCGGTTTCTTCTTTGACATCATGATCGTTGCCGGCATCGCCTCCATCAATCTGGAGGACATCCGCGGCCTCTGGCTGCCCTTCCTCCTGCTCGTCGTTGCCGGCGGGATTGTCACCTGGTTCCACCTGGCCTATGTCTGCAAAAAGGTCTATCCGGACTATTACTATGAGGGCCTCATCTCCATGTACGGGATGATGACCGGAACCATCAGCTCCGGCGTCCTGCTTCTGCGCGAGATTGACCCCGATTTGAGCACGCCCGCTGCCAACAACCTCATCACCGGCAGCAGCTTCGGTATCATCCTCGGCGCTCCGGTTTTGGTGCTGGTCAGTCTTGCCCCGCGCTCCGACCTGTTCTGCTGGCTGGTCGTCGCGCTGGCAACCGCCTACCTGCTGATTCTCTATCTTGTCATCCTGAAGGCCCACCGGAAGAAAAAGACCTGAACCTGTACCGCCGGCATCCTCTCTTGACACCGCGGCATGAGCTGCCTATAATGGCGGCATCAACTGAAAAAAAGGGGCTGAGCGCTTTATGGATTCCCGTACCAGTAAACAGAATTATTACCTCGACATCGCCGATGCCGTTCTGGAGCGGTCAACCTGCCTGCGCAGGAAATACGGTGCGATCATCGTCCGCAATGACGAGATCATCTCCACCGGATACAACGGCGCGCCGCGCGGCAGACGCAACTGCAGCGACCTGGGGGTCTGCACCCGTGAAACCCTGAAGATTCCTTCCGGGGAACGGTACGAGCTCTGCCGCAGTGTACACGCGGAGGCAAACGCCATCATTTCCGCCTCCCGCCGCGATATGATCGGCGCTACCATCTACCTGGTCGGCCGGGACGCCAGAACCAATGAGCTGCTGAGCGACGCGATGAGCTGCTCCATGTGCAAGCGGCAGATCATCAACGCCGGGATTGACAAGATCGTGATCCGCGTCACCCCGACGGAATACCGCACCATTCCGGTCAGCGACTGGATCGAAAACGACGATTCCATTTTCATGCTCTGAGCACGTTCCTTCGCCGGCACCGCAATCATCATGGGAAATATGAAAAAACGCTCTTCAACGGAAGAGCGTTTTTCTTTTGAGTCTTTCTGTATCCGAATTGTAATTATTCTGTTGACAAAATGATTTTATCGTGCTATGATGAAGCCCAAGTAATGCAGAAAGCTGGTGATTATCATGAGACAGTTGAAAACTGGACTCTCACTTTTTTTGATTCTGATGCTTTGCTTCACGCTCCTGCCGGTTTCCGCCTTTGCGGACACCCAGATCGTAATCGGCGGGCAGATTCCTTCCAGCGCGCAGGTCGTCGGCGGACCGGATGATTCTTCCGCCATCATCGTCGGCAGCGACAGCAGCGTTTCCACGCTTCCCGCTCCGGATGCTGCGGACAGCTCCGTGTTTGTCGCCGGTCAGAACACCACTGGGAAAGAGCCCTCCCAGGCTGTGATCGTCAGCCCGGACGGCAAGGCAGATACACCGTTTACGCTGGAAGACAGCGCCGCGGCAGCCAATGCCGGCAATGCGCCGGCAAATGTCGTCCCCGCCGGTCTTCGCGCGGAAGTTTTTGCCATTGTCAATCAGGCACGTATCGAAAACGGCCTCCAGCCGCTCTCCTACAACAGTTCCCTGCAGCAGGCGGCGGAAACGCGCGCCAAGGAGTGCGCGGTGTCTTTTTCGCATGTCCGTCCTGACGGGAGCGCGAGCGAAACCGTAATCACAACGAACTATACCTACGCAGGTGAAAACCTGATTCTTGTCACGAGCGAGTATGCCGCGGCGGATCTGCTTCTGGACACCTGGATGCAGTCCGGCATCCATCAGGCGAACATTCTCAACAGCGCATACACGCAGACCGCTGTCGGTCTCTATGAGGCAGACGGCACCACCTATGTTGCCCAGGTCTTTATCGGTTAATTTCAAGACCTTTCTTTATTGATTTTCCTTTCCATAACACAGAGCCTTCCGCTAGAGCGGAGGGCTCTGTGTTATTTTCTGTTATCAGCTGTTTTCCGCGACAAACCGCAGAATCTGTACCGCGTTGGCGGCGGCGCCTTTGCGGATCTGATCGCCGCAGCACCAGAGCGTAAGGCCCTTCTCGTCCGTCAGATCATCGCGGATCCTTCCGACCCAGACGAGATCCTGATTGCTGGTGTCGAGCGGGGTCGGATAGCAGCGGCCCTCGTAGTCTTCAATCAGGCGGACGCCGGGATAAGCCGCCACGGCGGCCTTGGCGGCCTCGACGGAAACCTTCTCCGCAGTCTTCAGCGTGATCGCGATGGAGTGCGAACGCATGACCGGCACGCGTACACAGGTGCAGTTGACCTTCAGGTCCGGTGCGTGCATGATGCGGCGCCCCTCGTTCTGCATCTTCATCTCTTCCTTGGTATAATCATTGCCGTAGGGCGCGTCAATGAAGGGAATGACGTTCAGGGCAATCTGGGTGGCAAAGGTTTTGACTTCCGGCTTCTCTCCTTTGGCCAGAGCCGCCATCTGGCTCTCCAGCTCTGCCAGGCCGGCCTGTCCGGCGCCGGAGACCGCCTGATAGGTGCAGGCGATCATGCTCTCAATCGGAGAGATCTTCGCGATGCCTGCCACCGCCATCAGGGCAATAATCGTGCAGCAGTTCGGATTCGCGATAATCCCCTTGTGCTGCAGGGCATCCGCGCCATTAATCTCGGGAACCACCAGCGGCACATCCGGATCCAGCCGGAAGGCGGAGCTGTTGTCGATATAAACCGCGCCGCTCTTCTTAATCGCTGGCGCGAAACGCTGGCTCATCGGGCCTTCCACGGCGCCGAGGACAAAATCCAGTCCTTCAAAGCTGTCGTCCGTCGCCTCCTGAATCACGACCTCTCTGTCGTGAAAAGCAACTTTCTCACCGGCGCTGCGCGCGCTCGCCAACAGGCGGAGCTCTCCGACCGGAATCTCATACTCCTGCAGAACCTTCAGCATCTCCCGGCCGACGGCGCCCGTCGCGCCAAGAATTCCCACATTGCACTGTTTCATCTTATGATACTCCTTTGTATTATTTCTTTCTGTCCGGAGCGGAATCCGGATCATCCCGCGAAGCTTTCGTACAGCACGCGGATGGCCTGTTCATACTGTTCATTCTCCACGCCGACGGTGATCGCCAGCTCATCGGCGCCCTGCGCGATGGTGCGGATGTTGATCCCCTCATCACCCAGCGCCTTAAACAGGCGGCCGGATACACCCGGCTGACTGCTCATCTTCCGTCCGACAGCGGAGACCATGGCGATGTTCTCACGGATTTCCACATCGTCCGGACGGCAGTTTTTCTTGATCTCGGCAATGATGTCATAAACCGCGTCCCCAAGGCTTGCCGTGGAGGAGACCAGCGCGAAGGAATCCAGGCCGAGCGTGATGTGCTCCACCGGCACGTTGTAGCGGTCAAAGACCTCCAGCGCCTGGCGGAGACTGTGGCTGAGCTTCATCGCGTGCTTGTATACGGTCAGGATCGTGAAATTCTTCCGTCCGGCGATGCCGGTGATGAAGCGCTCGGAAGCCTCTTTCTCGCCGACGCTTTCCACGATCATGGTGCCGGGATCCTGCGGACGGTTTGTGTTGCGGATGTTCAGGGCGATGCCCTTTTCCTTGACCGGCTGAACCGATTCCTCATGCAGAACGGAAGCTCCCATAAACGCCAGCTCCCGCAGTTCCGCGAAGGTGATCTTCTCGATCGGCGCCGGGTTCGGTACGATCCTCGGGTCCGCCATCAGAATTCCGGAGACATCGGTCCAGTTTTCATAGACATCCGCGTTCACCGCCGCCGCGGCAATCGCCCCGGTGATATCGCTGCCGCCGCGGGACATAACCCGGAGGCGTCCGGTCGGAAGCCTTCCGTAAAAGCCGGGAATCACAATCCTGCCATGCCGCTCCAGCGCTTCCGCGATCGCGGCATCGGTGGTCTCCCGGTCGAGGCTGCCGTCGAGCGCGAAGAAGATGCAGTCCGCGGCATCGACAAAGGCATAGCCCAGATAGGAGGCCATCAGCTTGGATGTAAAATACTCTCCCCGCGAGACGATCTCATCCACCGAGGTGTCTTTTCCGAGTCTGCTCCGAAACTGTCGGAGTTCGGTTTCGATGTCCACCGGGATCTCCAGCAGATCGCGGATCTCCACCAGACGGGATTCCACCGTCTGCAGAATCTCGTCACAGGAGACCCCGTAGGTCAGATGCGCGTGAATCAGGTAGAGCAGATCGGTCAGCTTGTGGTCTCCCCCGTTGCGTTTTCCGGCGGCGGAAACGACGACAATGCGCCGGCTCTCATCCGCTTCGACAATTGCGCGGACCTTGCGGAACTGTTCTGCCCCGGCGACGGAAGAGCCGCCGAACTTCGCTACTTTCAGCATCAGGCGCTCCTCCGGCAGGCGGCGAAGAACACCGCGTGATGGTCCGCTCTGAGCGAGGCTGCCGTTTCATGCATTGTTTTGACGCTGACCTCTCCGGTCCGGAACCGGAGCGTCTCCCCGTCATCCGAGAGCACCGCGGCAACCGGAAGGCTGTGAACCGCGGCTTTGGGAAGACGGACATAGTATTCGTGCACTTCCGCGCTGTTGTCCGCGGCTCCGTTTACACAGCCGGCCGGGAACATGGCGCTCTCCCCAGCCGCGATACCGCTGAGATCCCGCAGAACCGCAGATGCCGTCGGGTACCGTCCGGCGCCCTGACCGATCATGGCAATCGGGCCGGAGCACCTGCCCTCATAGCGGGCCATGTTATAGTTTCTCAAAACCGCGCTCTCCGCGTCGCCCGCGGAAACCAGAACCGGTTCCACATAGGCGGCAAGTCTTCCGTCTTCCGCGCGTTTTCCGCTCGCCACAAGGCGGCAGACAAATCCGCGCGCGGCAAGGTCTCTGACATCCTCGGCCGTGAAGCTGTCAATCCCCTCATTCAGCAGGCCTTCCTGCGGAAGCTCACCCCAGGCAACCGCGCAGGCAAGCATGATCTTGCGCAGCGCGTCCAGGCCGGTAACGTCGGCAGTCGGATCCGCCTCGGCATAGCCCAGCTGTTGCGCCTGCCGGAGCGCCTCTCCGTAATCCAGACCAATACTCTGCATCTGGTCCAGCATATAGTTGGTCGTCCCGTTCAGGATGCCGCCGACGGACAGAATCTCGTCCGTCTCGACCGCGCGGGCCAGATTGTGCAGAATCGGAACTCCGCCGCCGCAGGCAGCGCTGAACAGGAACGCGACCCCGTTCTCCCGCGCGGCGCGGTTGAGCTCCACACCCTTTGCCGCGACCAGTGCCTTGTTCGAAGTCACAAAATGCTTGCCGGCCTGAATGGCGGCAAGGGCATAAGTGAACGCGGGCTCAACACCGCCCATGACTTCCGCCACCGCGTCCACGGTCGCGTCCCCTGTGATTGCCTCGATGCTGTCTACTTTAAACGGCTCATTTACTTTCCCCGGCCGTACCAGTACGGGCCCCGCTTCCAGCCCTTCGGCTGCCTGCAGCATCTCATACACGCCAACGCCGACCGTTCCATAGCCTAAAACCGCCACTTTCACTCTCTTATTCCTCCTGAAATATTTTTGCGTCCGTAAAATAAAAACACTTGTTTTTTTACGAGCGACAGTGTATCATAGTCGACGATGAAAAACAAGTCTTGTTTTTCAATTGACAAAGAATCGGAGATTTGAACAATGTTGTCAAATTATTTAATTGTCCATAAAAGCATTTTGCCGGATTATTATGAAAAAGTGCTCGAATGCCGCCGGCTGATGGAGAGCGGCAAAGTCCGTGAGGTCAGTCAGGCCGTTAAACTGGTCGGCATTTCGCGGAGCACATACTACAAATACAAGGACTTCATCTTCGAGCCGTCTGATCTCAACGATTCCCGGAAAGCGGTCTACTCCATGATGCTCGACCATGCTCCAGGCGTTCTTTCTTCGCTGCTCACCTGCATCTCAGACATCGGGGCCAGTGTGCTGACCATCACACAGAGCCTTCCGATCCATAACAAAGCCAGCGTCACGATTTCCGTCGACATCTCAAACGTCACGGAGAAAATCGACACTGTCACGGAGCGCCTGAAAGCGATTCCCGGGCTTGACAACCTGCGCCTGATCGCCATAGAATAAGACCTCACAAACTGCCGGAAGAAAGGAATCCGCTCATGAGTCTGTTTACGCGTATGAAATCCCGTCTTGTCTCTGCCGGAGAAAAAGCCGAAAGAGATTCTCTTCCCTTTCAGTCCACCCGCGGAGACCTGCGTGCCTCCGCGCCGGAAGCTGTCCTGCGGGGTCTGGCCCCGGACGGCGGCCTTTATATTGACCCGCTGCTTGCCTCCCGCGCTTTTGATGTGAAAGCCTGTCTTGCGCTGGAACCGCTTGGACAGGCGGAGATGATTCTGTCCCATCTGCTTCCCGGTTTTCAGGATATGCATACCCTGGTGTGCAACGCCTATCAGGGGCGCTTCGCCAGCGAGGCGCTGACACCGCTCGTGCCGGTTGGAGACCGCTATATCCTGGAACTCTATCACGGCCCTACCGCTGCCTTTAAAGATGTGGCGCTCTGCATGCTGCCCCAGCTTATGACCGCCGCACGCGCTCTCACCGGCGTCAGAGAGAAGACAGTAATCCTGACGGCAACTTCCGGCGATACCGGAAAAGCGGCGCTTGAAGGCTTCCACGATGTCCCCGGTACCGGTATCGTTGTCTTTTTCCCGCATCAGGGTGTTTCCGCCGTCCAGGAAGCGCAGATGCTGACGCAGATCGGGAACAATGTGGCGGTCTGCGCCGTCCGCGGAAACTTTGATGACTGCCAGAGCGCCGTGAAGTCCGTGTTTTCCGCTTACGCGGATCGGGCGCCTGTTCCCGGCGTCCGTTTGTCCTCCGCGAATTCCATCAACATCGGGCGACTTGCCCCGCAGGTGGTCTACTATTTTCTCGCCTATGCCTCTCTGATGCGGGACGGAAAGATCACCTTCGGCGATCCTGTGGATTATGTCGTTCCGACCGGAAATTTCGGTGATATCCTGGCCGGCTGGTATGCCAAGCAGATCGGGCTCCCCGTCGGCCGGCTCGTCTGCGCATCAAACGCAAACCGCGTTCTGACCGACTTCATCAACACCGGCGTTTATGACCGCCGGCGCAGTTTCTACAAAACCGTGTCCCCGTCCATGGATATTCTGGTCTCCTCCAACCTGGAGCGGCTCCTGTACTATGCCTGCGGCGGCGACACGGACGCCGTACGCGGGAACATGCTCCGTCTGCAGAACTCCGGCTACTATAAGCTCGGCGCCGGGGAGATGGCGCTGATCCGCAGGGATTTCTCCGGGTACTGCTGTACGGAAGAACAGACCCTCGAAACCATCCGGGACTGCTTCCGCAATACCGGCTATCTGTGCGATACGCACACCGCCGTCGCGCTCCACGCCGCGGAAGAATACCGTGAGGCCGAAAAAAGTGACGCCCCGCAGGTCGTTCTCTCCACCGCTTCCCCCTTCAAGTTCCCCGCTGCCGTTCTGACCGCGCTCGGGGAGAGTTCGGAGGGAGACGCTTTCTGCCAGATGGAACGGCTTGCCGAAGTTTCCGGTCTGACGCCGCCCTCATCGCTCTCCGGTCTGCAGGGAAAAGAGATTCTTCATCACGATGTGATCAATCGGGAAGAGATCTCGGATTATGTCATCGACCGGCTGAAAGCTTTTTAAGGGAATACGGTAAAACGGGAGATGCTGTCCGCATCTCCCGTCTGTTTTTTATCTGATTATCACGCTGCCGGGTCTTCACTTTCCGCCTCACGGGCTTCCGCCAGCTCCTGTTCCGCGGCGAAGGGATCATAGCCCTCCCGATAGGTCAGCCCGATCTCATCGCCGAGCTCCTCCACATTCCGCCAGAAGAGATCCGGCCCGTCGCCCTGCCAGTAGTAGCGGGACCATTCCGTTTCCGGGTCGCAGAGCCAGACGATGCCGTCTTCATCGACGATATCCACCCAGCCGTGCTGCTGATCGGCAGCGCCGATTTCCCCTCCGACCGCGTACGCCTGATAGCCAAGCCCGCGTGCCAGCGCGGCAAAAAGCGCGGCAAAGTGATAGCAGTTGCCATAATTGTACGTCATCGCGTAGATCGCGGCGTCCGGCATCCAGCCGTCTGGACCGTGCGCCGGGGAGTAGCTGAAGTCGTGGTTGCCGAAGGCAACATACTTCATATTGTTGACCGTGTAGTCGTACAGTGCGCGGAGCTTTTCCATCCGGGTCATGTCAGCCTCGGTGTTCTTCTCAATTACACCCGCGACCATTTTATCCAGCTCATCAGAGCCGCTTGTGTACCGCCCGTTCCTGCCGAAATACAGCACGCCGATATAGCAGTCCTTCTTCAGATTGCCTTCTTCGTCCACCGCGTAAAGATAGCCGCTCTTCCAGATGAAGCCGTCCTGCTGCTCTTCCAGCCGTTCCTGCCGCTCCTTCTCCTGCTTCGGATCCGGGGTCGCCGTCGGAACCGGCGTGGGTGCCGGAGCCGGTGAGGGCGACTCCGCGGTCTCTGCCGGCGCCGTCTCTTCCCCGGGCACGGGATCCGGACCTGCCGGCGTTGCCTGGGCTCCGCAGCCGCAGAGCAGCAGCACCGCAATCAGCAGCAGTGCCGTCACGCGTTTCCAGTGTCTCATGAACGTCACAAAGCCTTCTTTCAGTATTCCGGGTAAAGCGGGAAGCGTCTGCAGAGATCCAGAACGGCTTCCTTCACGGCGGGAACCGCGTCGTCCCCTTCGCGGACCAGACGGCCGATCAGGCTGCCGATCTCCGTCATTTCCGCTTCCTTCATTCCACGGGTGGTGGAAGCGGGTGTTCCGAAGCGCATGCCGCTTGTCTCCTTCACGGAAAGTTTATCAAACGGAATGGCATTCTTATTGGCGGTGATGTTCGCGCGGTCAAGCAGCAGCTGGACTTCCGCGCCGGTCCGGCCCAGAACCGAGACATCCGCCAGCATCAGATGATTGTCCGTGCCGCCGGAGACGAGGCGGATTCCCTCTTTCTGAAGGGACGCAGCGAGCACTGCCGCATTTTTCACCACCTGCTGCTGATAAAGGCGGAACTCCGGCTGCAGCGCCTCCTGGAAGCAAACCGCCTTCGAGGCGATGGTGTGCATCAGCGGACCGCCCTGAGAACCGGGGAAAACCGCGCTGTTGATCTTCTTTCCGAGTTCTTCGGTGCAGAGAATCAGTGCGCCGCGCGGGCCGCGGAGCGTCTTGTGGGTTGTTGTCGTTACCACATGGGCGTAGGGAACCGGGCTCGGGTGCACACCCGCTGCGACAAGCCCCGCCACATGGGCCATATCGACCATCAGGTAGGCGCCGACATCGTCCGCGATCTCCCGCATGCGCTTGAAATCGATGAAGCGCGGATAGGCGCTCGCGCCGGCGATAATCAGCTTCGGTCTGACTTCTTCCGCCTTGCGGGCCAGGGCGTCATAATCGATCAGCTCGTCCCCTTCCCGCACGCCGTAGCTCTCCGCGTGGAAATACTTTCCGGAGATGGAGGCTTTGGACCCGTGCGTCAGATGGCCGCCGTCGGAGAGACTCATGCCGAGGATCGTATCACCGGGTTTGAGAAGGGCCAGATACACCGCGACGTTCGCCTGGGTTCCGGAATGCGGCTGAACATTGGCATGCTCCGCGCCGAACAGCTTCTTCGCCCGGTCAATTGCCAGCCGCTCCACCTCATCGACGAATTCACAGCCGCCGTAATAGCGCGCGCCGGGGTAGCCTTCCGCGTATTTGTTGGTCAGATGACTGCCGAGCGCCTCCATCACGGCTTCGCTGACAAAGTTCTCCGAAGCGATCAGCTCAATATGGTCCTGCTGTCTGCGGAGCTCCCGCATCATGGACGCGTAAACTTCGGGATCTTCCCGCTGTATATTGGAAAAGTTCATGAGAACCAGCCCCTTTTATTTTTTTGCTATTATAACCTGTTTTCTTTCTCTTTACAATGGGTGAGTTTCAACGAATATTGCTTGTCACCCCGGATGAAAAATGGTATACTCCACGTATAAAAAGTACCGTACCGGGAGGTTTTTCGGCTATGATCAAAAAACTGCTGAAGGCGCTGCTAAGCATCCTTCTTGTCGTCCTCATCGCGATCGGCGGGCTTTTTGGATACCTGACCGTCACGGAGTTCAAGCCGGAGCCGGTTGAGCCGCTGCCGGTCCGACAGCTGCAGAGCGTGGAAGGGGTCCCGGAAGGAGAGCTCCGTGTTTTGAGCTGGAACATCGGTTATGCCGGTCTCGGCGAAGGCTCTGACTTCTTTATGGACGGCGGGACGCACTCCAAATCCGCCGACCTGTCTACGGTCAACCGCTATCTCGCCGGGATTCGCGACAGCATTGCGGGCACCGGCGCGGACCTTGTCCTCCTGCAGGAAGTTGATACCGATTCTTCCCGGACCTACGGCATTAACGAGACCACGCCTCTGATCCGCAATACGGGTGTCTTTGCGCTGAATTACTCCTGTCCCTTTGTTCCCCTTCCGATGCCGCCGATCGGAAAAGTCCACAGCGGACTGTTTACCACCACGGACTATGAAATCGACTCCGCCGAGCGCATCGCTCTGCCCTGCCCCTTCAGCTGGCCGCTGAGCACCGCGAATCTGAAGCGCTGTCTTCTGGTCAGCCATGTCCCGGTGGAAGGCAGCGACCGGGAGCTGGTTCTCGTAAATCTCCATCTGGAAGCCTATGACGACGGCGAGGGAAAAATCGCCCAGACGAAACAGCTGATGGACTTCCTGCAGACGGAATACGCGAAGGGCAATTATGTCATCGCCGGCGGTGACTTCAACCAGATCTTCCCCGGCGGTCTGGAGGCATACCCAAACGCGCATCCCGATCTCTGGAGTCCGGGCATCCTGGAAGAATCCTCTCTGCCGGAGGGCTTCCGCTATGTCTATGATCTGTCCGTCCCGACCTGCCGGCTTCTGAACCAGCCCTACGATCCCTCCGACACGGAAAACACCCAGTACTACGTCATTGACGGCTTTATTGTATCTCCGAATGTTACGGTCAGCGAAGTATCCGTCCTCGACCTCGGCTTTGAAAACTCCGACCACAACCCGGTGCTGATCAGCGTCTCGCTCGCCGGATAAAAAGCGGAAAATACCGGTAAAAAAAGCTTGACAAAGCTCCGGAAATCGGCTATATTATTCGAGCGCTCCGAAGACAGCAGGTGGGGTTTGCCCCGTAAGTCCTGCCGAGGACAACAACTTTCAATTTCATTTTGATTGTTTTTGTACCTCTGCGTCTTTATGCCGCAGAGGTTTCTTTATGAGCGTGAGTTCAAGTGTGGAGGTGAAATCACACATGCCAAACGCAAAGGTTCTCAGCGAAAAGCAGGCGATCGTGGAAGCGCTGGCCGCGCGCATTAAGAACGCAGGCGCCGGTATCCTGGTGGATTACCAGGGAATCACCGTGGAAGAGGATACCGCTCTCCGTACAGAGATGCGCAAGGAATCCGTTAACTACACCGTCGTCAAAAACACGCTGACCAGAAAGGCGTTGGACCAGCTCGGAATGAGCGGACTGGATGAAGTCCTCAACGGCACCACCTCTCTGGCTACCACCGAAAGCGATCCTATCGCGCCCTTCCGTATCGTTACGGATTACAGCAAGAAGCTGGGCGATCGCTTCAATGTCAAGGCCGCGTTCATGGAGGGCAAGATCCTCAGTGAACAGGAAATCGCGGAGATTTCCGAGCTGCCGAGCAAAGACGCGCTCTATGCCAAGGTTCTGGGTACGATGATCGCGCCGATCACAGGTCTCGCCGTTTGCCTCGGTCAGATCCTGGAACAGAAGGGCGGCTCCCTGGGAGCTCCCGAAGAAGCTGCTGAATAAGCAGGAATACTTAAAATGGAGGAAATTACAATGAGTGAAAAAATCGCTGCCATGATCGAAGAGATCAAAGGCCTTTCCGTTCTGGAGCTCTCTGAGCTCGTACACGCTCTGGAAGACACCTTCGGTGTTTCCGCCGCTGCTGTTGCCGCACCCGCTGCCGGTGCCGCCGCCGGCCCCGTTGTCGAAGAGAAGACTGAGTTTGACGTTGTCATGACCAGCTTTGGTGCTGAGAAGATCAAGGTCATCAAGGAAGTCCGCGGCATCACCGGTCTCGGCCTTGCCGACGCGAAGGCACTGGTCGAAGGCATCCCCGCCAAGATCAAGGAAGCTGTTTCCAAGGAAGACGCCGAGGCTCTCAAGGCTCAGCTCGAAGCTGTCGGTGCCACCGTCGAGCTCAAGTAAGCACGCCCTGTCGAATCTTTCTCATGCCGCCGCTGCCTGTCTCATTTGTTTCGTGAGATACCGCTTCGGTGGTCTGAACCGGTCCGTGTTTCCTGTTTTTGAAGAGGTTTTCTATCATGCGGCTTGATCTCAGAGAACTGATTGTCAATCCATCGTCCCGGATTCCGTTTGAGACGGAGCTGGACACAGAGAGACTGGACTTCCCTTCGGTGAAGGCCTATCTTTCCGCCCCGACGGCGGAGGGTGTTGTCTGCAGTGAAGCCGGTGTCCTGCACCTGCGCGGAACCGTCACGGCAGATCTGCTGTGTACCTGTGACCGCTGCGGGCAGGAGTTTGAAAGCGTGAAGGAAACGGACGTCGACGCGGTCCTCGCGGAAGAAGAGAATGAGGATAACCCGGATCTCTTCCTTCTGCAGGGCACGGAGATTGATCTGCAGGAGCTGCTGTCGACCTGTCTGATTCTTGACATGGAGACAAAGTTTCTGTGTCGGGAAGACTGCAAGGGTCTGTGCCCCCGCTGCGGGAGAAACCTGAATCTCGGGCCGTGTGGCTGTGAGAAAGAAATTGATCCAAGATTTGCTGTGCTTGAGCAGCTTTTGGATAAAGAATAGCGCGAATTGTGGAAATGAGCTGCTCAAACAGCTATTGATCAGGAGGTGTCTAGAATATGGCAGTCCCAAAAGGAAAAGTATCCAGACAGAGACGTGACAAGCGTCGTTCTTCCGTCTGGAAGCTCACCGCTCCCGAACTGGTTGCATGCCCCAACTGCGGCGCGCTGATAAAGCCGCATCATGCATGCCCGGCTTGCGGTCAGTATAAAGGCCGTTCGGTCATCAACGTGGAAGAGAGCAAGTAAGAGTTTCTTTATGAGGAGGAGGGCAAGGTCTTTCCTCCTCTTTTTTTGGTGAAAACGATGCGGAATGTCATTCGCGCCATCGACCCCGGCAGCCCGCTGGAGCAGCGCGCCCATGTCGGCGACCGGCTGATCTCCATCAACGGCCACCGGATTGTCGATGTGCTCGATTATAAATATTATGCTTATGACCGCAGTCTGCGGCTTGTCCTTGCCCGACCGGACGGAGAAGAGTACCAGGTCAGGATCCGCAAGCCGGAAGGCGGCGACCTCGGGCTGGACTTTGAGACCTATCTCATGGACAGCCCTCGTTCGTGCGCCAACAACTGCGTTTTCTGCTTTATCGACCAGCTCCCCCCGGGGATGCGGCCGACCATGTATTTTAAAGACGATGATGCCCGGCTCAGTTTTCTGCTCGGCAACTACATTACGCTCACCAATCTCTCCAAACGGGAGATTGAGCGCATCATCGCGCTCCATGTGAGCCCGGTGAATGTCTCGGTTCATACCATGAACCCGGAGCTGCGGGTGAAAATGCTGAACAACCCGCGCGCCGGAGAGAGCATCCAGACCATGAAGCAGCTGGCAGCGGCAGGGATCGTTCTGAACTGCCAGATTGTCTGCTGCCCCGGCCTGAACGACGGAGAAGAGCTGGCGTACAGCATGCGGGAGCTCGCGGCACTCTGGCCCGCCGTACACAGCGTTTCGATCGTCCCCGTCGGTCTCACCCGGTTTCGGGAGGGTCTTTATCCGCTCACTCCCTTCACCACCGCGCTCGCCGCGGAAACCCTCGACCAGGTAACGGCCTTCGGTGATCGCTGCGTTGAAAAATACGGTTCCCGGATTTTCTTCTGCGGGGACGAGCTGTACCTGCAGGCAGGCCGGGAATTCCCGCCGGATGAGTTTTATGAGGAATACACCCAGCTGGAGAACGGGATCGGCATGCTGCGGCTCCTGGAGACGGAATTCCGCTCCGCGCTGCGCCTGTCCGACGATCCCGGTGAGCAGCATTTCAGCATCGCGACCGGTGTTGCCGCGGCACCCTGGTTTCAGATGCTGTCGGATCTGGCCAGCGAACGCTATCCTTCGCTGCGGATCCATGTCTATGCGATTGAAAATGACTTTTTCGGCCATTCCATCACGGTCGCCGGGCTTGTCACCGGGCAAGATCTGATTCGGCAGCTGACCGGAAAGGAACTGGGCGACCGGCTCCTGATCTCCCAGAACATGCTCCGACGCCAGGAGTTGGATTTTCTGGACGATATCAGGCTGTCCGAAGCGGAGCAGGCGCTCGGCCTCCCCGTGATCCCGGTTGAGGCAGACGGCTTCGCGCTCTGGGACGCGTTCTGCGGCAAGATACCGGAAAGCGCGGAACGCCCGCCGGAATGGATTGAAAATACCGCCTATTACCTGTATAATCAGAATAACAGTCAACAATGATTTCGAAAAAAGGAGGAAACCATGCCAAGACCGCTTGTTGCGATTGTCGGAAGGCCAAATGTCGGAAAGTCCATGCTGTTTAACAAGCTGGTCGGTCAGCGGCTTTCCATTGTAGAAGATACCCCGGGCGTCACCCGGGACCGTCTGTATGCCTCCAGCGAGTGGCGCGGACGGACATTTGACATTGTCGATACGGGAGGTATCGAGCCTTCCACCGACAGTGAAATCCTGCTTTTCATGCGGGAACAGGCACAGATTGCCATTGACGCCGCGACAGTGATCGTGCTCGTCACCGATATCCGCACCGGTGTAACCGCCGCGGACGAGGACGTCGCTGCCATGCTGCTGCGTTCCCGGAAGCCGGTCGTCCTGGCCGTCAACAAAGCCGACTCCACCGGCATCACAGATCCTGCGCTGTACGAGTTCTATTCTCTCGGTCTGGGCGATCCCATTGCCGTTTCCGCCATTCACGGGCACGGAACCGGAGACCTGCTTGATGCCTGTTTTGAGCACTTCCCCCCGGAAGAAGAAGACGATGACCTGGAAGAGGCCATCCATGTCGCGGTGATCGGCAAGCCGAATGTCGGAAAGTCCTCGCTCATCAACCGCATGCTCGGCGAGAAGCGGGTCATTGTCAGCGATATCGCCGGCACAACGCGGGACGCGGTCGACACACCTTTTGAAAACGAAACCGGGCATTACGTCTTTATCGACACGGCGGGCATCCGCCGGAAGTCCAAGGTGGAAGAGCGCGTGGAGAAGTTCTCCGTCATGCGCGCACAGCTGGCCATTGAACGCGCGGATGTCTGCCTGATCCTGATTGACGGACGCGACGGCGTGACGGATCAGGACACGAAGATCGCCGGTCTGGCACACGAAGCCGGAAAAGCCTGCATCATCGTGGTCAACAAATGGGACCTCGTCGAAAAAGAGACGGGCACCCTGGAAGCCATGCGGAAGGATGTGCTGCGGGATCTTTCCTTTATGAGCTACGCTCCTGTCGTGTTCATTTCCGCGCTGACCGGGCAGCGGACGGAGCGTCTGTTCGAGCAGATCAACCAGGTCTATGAACAGAGCCGCATGCGCATTTCCACCGGCCAGCTCAACAACGTGCTCGCCGACGCGCAGATGCGTGTTCAGCCGCCGACAGACAAAGGGAGAAGACTGAAGATCTACTATATGACGCAGACCGGTATTCAGCCGCCCTGCTTTGTGATCTTCTGTAATTCCCGGGAGCTGTTTCATTTTTCTTATCAACGGTATCTGGAAAACCAGATCCGCTCCGTGTTCGGCCTGACAGGCACGCCTGTTCGGCTGGTGATCAGGCAGAAGGGAGACCAGGAATGATTCTGTACTGGATTCTCCTGCTGATCATCGCCTTTGTCGCCTACAACTTCGGCAGCGTCAGCACGCTCTCCATCGCATCTGTTTTTGTTTTCCACCGCGACCTGCACCGTATCGGGAAAAAACGGCTCTTCATCTCAAACTTCCGCCGCCTGTACGGGTACCCCGGTTTTGCCAAGCTGCTTGCTGTTGAGCTTGTGCGGGACTTTTTCCCGATCCTGTTCGGCAGCATTCTGATGAGCATTCCGGGACACGCGGACATCGGCCGCGCCTTTGCCGGCTTCTGTCTGGTTCTGGGCAGGGTCTTTCCGCTCTACAACCGCTTTCGCGGCAGCTATGCCAGCATCTGCCTGGTTGTATCCATGCTGTGCATCAACACCTCCGCCGGGATTGCCGCAGCGGTTCTCGTCGCCCTGGTTACCTGGTTCACCCGCTATCCCTCTCTGGGGGCGATTGCCGGCGCGCTCGCGTCCATTCTGGTCGTGGTTCTGGTTGTGGACGGGCAGCTGCTTACGACCCTCTCGATCCTCACCGCCGCGGTAGTCCTGGTTAAAAACCTGCCCGCTCTGGTGCGGATTTCTCAGAAAAAAGAGTTTCAGCTGAGCCTCGAAGAGGACATCAGCTACAAGTTTGATCAGAAGTTCTGAAGGTTTCCGGTATGAAGGCTTTCCGAAAAGAAGTGCTAGTCGCGGTTCTGATTCTCGCGCTGGCCATTGTCTGCGGCAGCGGCATTCAGTTTCTGCTGACCCTGCAGGAGATTCATCGCGCGGATCAGGCTGCGGATGTTCTGATCTCAGAAACCCTGACTGCAGTTGCCGACTACGGCAATGCGGAAAGGGAACGCTGTGCCGCCGCCGCGGAGCGCATGGCTTCGCTGCCGCAGGTAAAACAGCAGCGCCTGGACGATCTGCATCTGGAGCTGCTGATGATTGTCAACCCCTGGAGTCCGCTGCCCGAAGGGTACGCGCCGGAGCTTGCGACGGTGGTGGGAGATTATCTGATGGATTCCCGCTGCGCCGCTCTCGCCTGGCAGATGATCCAGGACTGTTCCGCCTACAGCGGAGGCCTGCCGATGATCTGCTCCGCCTACCGCACCCAGGAAGACCAGCAGATGCTGTATGACAACAAGGTCATCCGTGTCATGCTCGAAGAATATGCCCCCTATGAGGAAGCCTTGGTCCGCGCTGCAGCGGAAGTGGCCCTGCCCGGCACCAGCGAGCATCAGCTCGGCCTTGCCGCGGATATCATCGATGAAATCTATCCCTACCTGAACAACTTTCAGGAGACGATGCCCACCCAGATCTGGCTCTCGGAACACTCGCCTGAATACGGCTTCATCCTGCGTTATCCGAACGGAACCTCCGAGATCACCGGCATCATCTATGAACCCTGGCACTACCGCTATGTTGGGGAGAAGTTCGCACGGGAAATTACAGCCCGTGGCATTACGCTGGAAGAATACGTCGCCTGGAGACGAGGCAGATAACCGGATAACTGCATATTGCCGCAAAGAGGGCAGCCGCCTGCAATGGCAGCTGCCCTCTTTGCATTTATTGGTTTTCCGGTTTTCAGCCGAGATTTTCCAGGTATTCGACAATCTTCCCAACGGTGTAAAGCTGCGCGGCAGCTTCATCGGAAATGGTGACGCCGAATTCGTCCTCCAGGGACATAATCAGCTCGACGACGTCCAGGGAATCCGCTCCAAGGTCGTCGATCAGATTGGTCTCCGGGGTGATGGTGTCGGGGTCCAGCTCAAACTGCTGGGCAAGTGCGTTTTTGACTTTCTCAAAATACATTTCAGGTTTCCTCCGATCTGCAGACAGATGCGCTGTTGTCATCCGTCATGATCCTTTCTTCTGTTACAGATACGAGTTTATACTCCGGCGGGCAGGTTTACGCCCACTCTCTGGTCTGCGTTTTGCGTCCGTTCTGCGGTTCCGAACGCACATAACTGACCACGACACGGCGGTTTGGCTCCGTTCCCGTAGAGGCTGTGGTCACGCCTTCATAATTCTGCAGCGCGGTGTGTATCACATGCCGCTCATAGGAATTCATCGGCTCCAGCGCCATGCTGCGCTTGTACTTGATCGCCTTCTCCGCCATCTTTTCCGCCAGCTTCACGAGGGATTCCTCCCGCTTCGCACGGTAATTTTCCGCATCGACGCTGACGCGCAGGCGTTTGTCGTTGCCGCGGTTGACGGCATAGTTGGTCAGATGCTGGATGGCATCCAGGGTCTCGCCCCGGCGGCCGATGACGGCGCCCATCCCGGGCCCGGCCAGATCCACCAGAAGCCCGCCGTCATCCCGCTCTGTGATGACGATTTCGGCCTCAACGCCCATTTTTTCCAGAAGACCGCTCAGGAAGCTGCGTACGGCCGTATATTCCGCCGGCTCTTCCGGGACCGGTGCGAACGGCTCTGCTGCCGCTTCTTTTTCCGCGACAGGCGCTGCTGCGGCAGCTTCAGGCTGTGCTTTCGGCTCTTCCGGCACCGGCGCGGTCTCTGCCGGCATATCCGGGCTTTCCCAGCTCACGCGAATCCGCGCGGGGCTTGCTCCGATTCCGAGAAAACCGGATTTGGCGCGTTCCAGGATCTCAACAGAAACGTCATCGCGTTCCTTGCCGAGCTCACCAAGCGCTGCCGCGATGGCTTCGTCCTCGGTACGGCCGGTTTTTTCCAGATAATTGATCATTCGTTTTCTCCGTTCTCTGCCTCAGGCGCCTCAGCAGACTCCGGAACGGACGCCGTTTCCTTCACGGCGGGCAGCACGTCTTCCATCGTTTCATCGATGGCCTCTGCGCCTTCCGACGCCAGCGCGGCCGCGAGCGTCGCCTCTTCCGCGTTCTCCGGATTGGTAAAGCGATCCGGCACATAGGCACGGCCGCGGGCATAACGCCGGTTGCCGACCTGGGAAGCGGGCTTCTCCTGCTCCTTCACGCCGAGGCGTTCTCTGCGGGCGGCGCGTTCCGCCCTCTCCAGTGCGGCTTTGCGCTCATCGCTTTTCTGCTTTTCATTGGCCTGAATTTTCTTTTTGCTGGTATTCGCGTTCTTTTCCGTTTTCCCTTCGGCGCGGAGACGCTCGGTCTCTTCACGCTGCTTTTCCAGTTCCCATTCTCTGGCGTTCCGCGCGGCGATCTTGTCCGCGTCCTCGATATCCAGCTGACGCTTGTAGTACTTGGTCAGGATGTAGTCACGCGCCATGCCGAAAACGGAGTTGGCAATCCAGTAGACACCCATCGCCGCCGGCATGATAAAGCAGATCCAGATGCTCATCAGGGGCATCATCAGGTTCATGCTCTTCATCGTCGCGGCGCTCTGCGCGTCCTGCGCGGTCTGCGGGTTGCTCGCGCTGCTGACCTTCATGGACAGCCAGGAGAGGCCCGCCGAGATGAACGGGATCAGGAACAGGCCCAGCGCCGGCAGCCAGACATGTACGTCGCTCCAGTCAGTGCTGGTGAAAAAGTTCCACTGCGGCTGGTCGCCCAGATTCAGGCCGAGGAAGGAGAAGTCAATGTCCAGCAGATTCGGGTCCAGGACATCCTTGAGCCCGGACTGGACAAGATTCCAGTTCTCATGCACCAGCTTGGTCAGCTTGATTTCCACGTAAGCGTCCGCACGCTCGGGGATCACATACAGTCCCTGTTCGACGAAGAAGTTCTGCAGGGTTGTGACAAAATCCTCCGCAACAAACATCATTCTGGTCAGCGGCTGACGGATGACGCTGTAGAGGGCGATCAGGATCGGAAAGGGGATCAGGGACCACAGGCAGCCGGACATGGGGTTGACGCCCTCCTCGCGGTAGAGCTTCTGCATCTCCTCGTTCAGCTTCTGCGGGTTCCCTTCGTGGCGGCGCTGCAGCTCCTGAATTCTGGGCTGCAGACGTGTGGAACGCATCATGCTCTTCTTGCTCTTGGCCATAAACGGCGCAAGAATGAGGTTGACCGCCAGGGCGAAGAGGATGATTGCCAAACCATAGCTTCCGGTCAGGTTATAGAGCCAGATCATCAGCCAGGCAAAGGGTCTAGTAATGGTCTTCCACATATCGTTTCCTCAAATCTTCCCGGTTCGCTCAGGGAACCGGATCATAATAGGGGTGCTTCCCGTGATAAAAGGGATGGCACCGGCATACGCGCTTCAGGGCAAGCCATCCGCCCTTCAGGGCGCCGTATTTTTCAACGGCCTCCAGCGCGTACTGCGAACAGGTCGGCATAAAGCGGCAGCAGGGAGGACGGTTCGGAGAAATATACTTTCGGTAAAAGCGGATCAGCCAGAGAAGAAGCTGTTTCATTCACTCACGTCCTTTACAGTCAGGTGGAGCTGCTCAAAGCAGCGCAGGACATCTTCTTCCAGTTTCCGGTATTCCGAATCCACCGCGCGCGTCCGCGCGACAACAATGAGATCATAGCCCTGGCGAAACTGTGGGCTGTTCAGCCGGACAATTTCCCGCAGACGGCGTCGGACCCGGTTGCGGACAACCGCATGCCCCAGCTTCTTGGATACGGTAAATCCGGTCCGGTTCACACCGAGCCGGTTCTTCCGGCAGTACACCACCACGCGCGGACTGGCCGCGCTCTTGCCGCGGGCATACACCCGGCGGAAATCACTGTTTCGTTTTAAGCTGCTCTCGGGATTCAAGAACACTCACTCCCACAGATGCCGAAAACACCAAAAGGGCGGACTGCGCCGCCCTGTGAAGCACTTCCGGCTGCCCCATTCCTGCTCCTCAAGGCCTTTCCATCAGGCACTGAGTTTCGCTCTGCCTTTTGCTCTGCGGCGGGCAAGAACCTTGCGGCCGTTGGCGGTACGCATTCTCTTGCGGAAGCCGTGCTCTTTGCTGCGCTGGCGTTTTTTGGGCTGATAGGTACGAAGCATTTGTCTGCACTCCTTTCAAACATGATACTCAACATCACCCATCCCGGCCGGGGAAGCCCCATGCGGGTTTTCAGGGTGACGCAGTTGACAAAACAGGCACTCGACGAACACACGTCGAGTGCCTATTATAGCGTATCGTTCGGAGGGATGTCAACACATTTTTCCCGCAGTCAGCGGAGTATTTCGGCTTTTTGGATGATGAAGTCTCTCAGCCACTCGCCCGCTTCTTCATTGAGCAGCGCAAAGTCAATAATCGCTTCCAGATATCCCTTCAGGTTACCGGTGTCATAGCGGCGGCCTTCAAAGTCAACACCGCACATTTTCTCGTGCCGCACCAGCTCCTTCATGCCGTCGGTCAGCTGGATCTCATTGTTGCGGCCCGGAGCGGTGTTCTCCAGAATGTCGAAAATTGCCGGGGTCAGGACATAGCGGCCGAGGATCGCGTAATTGGAAAACTTTTCGCTCAGGGTCGGCTTTTCGTTCATGTCGGTGATCCGGTACACCCGGTCGGAGAGCTTCTCCGTCATCAGCACGGAGGAATACTTGACGATCAGCTCATCGGGAACCTCATGGATGGCAACCGCGCTGCAGTCGTTCGCTTCCGAAGCCTCCACCAGCTGCTTGAGCACCGGCTTCTGCCCGAGCATGATATCGTCTCCCAGCAGGACGGCGAAGGGCTCGTCCCCGACGAAGCTCCTGGCGCGCCAGACCGCGTGGCCCAGTCCCTTGGTCTCCTTCTGGCGCAGGAAAAGCACATCCGCCATGTCCGCGACCGCCCGGATGGTCCTGGCTTCCTTCTCCTTTCCGTCCTGGAGAAGACGCTCTTCCAGGTCCGGCGCGTAGTCAAAGTAGTCCTCGATCGGAGATTTGCCGCGGTTGGTGATGATCAGGATCTGTTCCACGCCCGCGGCAACCGCCTCTTCCACGATGTACTGCAGAACAGGCTTGTCCACCAGCGGCAGCATTTCCTTGGGAATGCTCTTGGTGTTGGGCAGCAGGCGCGTGCCGAGGCCGGCGGCGGGGATAATCGCTTTTCTGACTTTCATGCATAGCACCTCATTGTTACTTTCATTCTTTCTGATCACGGACAGAATACTCGCATCCGCAGTAGTTCTGCCGGTAGATTCCATATTGTTCGCAGAGCTGTTTGGAACGCAGCTCCCTGCCTCGCTTCTTAAACTCGGACGGCAGCCAGGCAACGCCGAATTCCTCCGCAAAGCGTTCGCCAAGCGCGTTGATGCGAACCGGGTCCTTGTGCCGCGACAGGGTCAGCGTGCTGCAGAAGCAGTCAAACCCGCCTTCCGCGGCAATTCTCGCCGCCTCCCGCAGCCGCAGGCGAAAGCACTCCGTACAGCGCTTTCCGCCCTCCGGTTCCCGCTCCAGGCCGCGAACCGCCTCATACCAGGCTTCGCTGTTCCTCGGAACCTGCATGACAGGAACCTTTTCCCGCAGACCCGCTCTTTCGAGAAGCTGCAGCTGCGCCTGCAGCCGCCGGTCAAATTCCTCCTGCGGATAGATGTTCGGATTGTACCAGAGCAGCGTCACGCGGTAATACTGCGTCAGATACTCCAGCACGGAGCTGGAGCATGGCCCGCAGCAGCTGTGCAGCAGGAGCCGCGGCCGGGTCTTTCCCTGCCGGCGGATGATTTCATCCAGCTCCTGCTGATAATTTCTCTTCGCTTCTGTGTCGGCCGGTTTTTCAGAGCGCAAGAAGCCGATCCCTCGCTTCCAGAATGCGGCGCACATACGCGGCATAATCCGCTTCCGCGTGGCCGCGCAGCAGCTCTGTCACCTCCGCCGCCGGTTCGAAAACCGGGGTCAGGGCGAGGTTTCCGATCATCCCTTTCAGCGCGTGAGCGGCTTCAAACGCCGCTGTCAGATCGCCGCTGTCCACCGCCGCGCGCAGCCTGTCAAAGTTGGCGTCGTTCAGCGCCATGCCGACAAGCCGCAGGTAAAAGGCCTCGTTATTCATGCAGCGGCCCAGACCTTCTTCCGTCTTCACGCCGTTTTCTTTCAAGGCTTCCACTGTAATCATTTCTCTGTCCCTCTGTCTCCCTGTTTACTTACTTCTTCACTCTGCGTCTTCTTCCGGGAACCATTCCGACAGCTCGTCGGATTCGGACTCGCTGACCTTGTCCACCGCACTTTCAATCAGCTTGATCATTTCCCAGACGGAGCGGAACTGAATGGTCTTGTCCTCTTCCATCCAGGTGATTCTCCCCTGCCAGCTGCTGTTCTGACGGTGCTGCACCCGGATAATAAAGGTGCCGATGTCTCCGTGCCTGGATAACAGTTCGTCGTCTTTCATAATTCTTTTCCTTTCATGTACGAGTCTGGTCGGCTTTGGAATTTCGCCGAAACTTCTGTTGTTTGTTCCCGGATACGGAAACCGGAGCCAGTCATACAGCCGTTCCATCCGCAGGGTCATCTGGCCGATGCCTTCAAAGGGGACCGGGTCAAAGCTGTAGCTGTGATAGAAGACCCCGCCGAGCTCTCCCCCCCGGTTCACGTTTACGCAGAGCACCACCCCGTTCGGCGCTCCGATATACCACTGTGTTCTGCTCACGTCTGATTATCCCTCCGCATTCCGGCATCGGTCAGCTCCACCGTCGGAACCCAGAAGACGGAGTTGACGTAGTATTCGATCCTTGTTCTCTGTCTGCCGACAATAAAGCGCTCGTTGATTCTCTTCTGTACAATGCCGCAGTTCTCTCTGGTGGTGTTGACCAGCAGAGCAAGGAACTGTCCCTTGCCGTACTGGCACATGGCGTCGCCGCGCCGGATGGAGCGGCGGACCGAATCTCCCATCCGTCTGGTCAGCTCTTCCAGCATGGGTCCGTCCCGCATGGGGTTCCCCTTGCCGTCGACCACCGTGCACAGCATCAGGTACACAGACTGGCCGCCGCGCTCCAGCATCCTCTCCACCATCCGGTAGATCCCGACAAAGACCGGATAGCTGCAGAGATAGCCGCCCGGGAAGGCATCGCTCTGGCCGGAGAGCTCGGACTGTATGATATCCAGCGCCGCATGCTGATGCTGCATGCCCGCGCCGAGCCGTTCCAGCTGCAGCATCATCTTCCGGGAGGGACGCAGTCCCTGTTCGTTGAAGTAGAACTGCACCGTATCGTCATAGAGTTTTCGCGCCTCGTCGTACCGGCCGAGCGACACCAGCGCCTCCATGGTCAGGGTTTCCCAGTCGGCCAGCGGGTCGATTCTGGCTGCCAGCAGCCCGATTTCCTCCAGCTGGAAGAAGTCCTGATGCTCCCGAAGCCGCTCCGCCGCGCGTTCAACCGCGTTGCAGAACATGCTCTTCAGGCGCCTTTCCTCCTGCGCGACCCAGATGGCTGCCGTCTGGGCCGGGAGGAACTCCCCTTCGTACCAGTGTACCGCATCCTGATACAGCGCCAGCTGCTCATCCGGGTCCTCCGCCTGCTCCGCCGCGCGATAGAGTTTCTCAAACTCGGTCGCGTCTTCCTGGAGAGGCAGCTCATCCGTCCAGTAAAACACGCCTTTTTTCTGAACGATGTAGTTGACCGGCGGAAGTCCTGCCTTCTGCAGTTTTTTCTTGGTGTTATAGATCACGCTCTGCAGGGCATGATGCACGTTGCTCATATCCCGCTCTTCAAAAAGAAGTTCCTCCAGCCGGTCGCGCGTCACCCCTCTCTCCCGGTGATGGATCAGGATCTGCAGCAGGCTGGTCAGCTGGGATTCGCTCGCCTTGGAACCGCCGGCGATCAATTTCCCGTTCCAGCGTACGGAAAAGCCGCCCAGCATGCGTACGTACAGGACATCCGGTTTCGTTTCCGTCATTTTCATGGTGATCACCCCTTAAAGTGATATGGAACTGAATGGAATCCGGCTCCCGCCGGGGAAATGCCGTCCGGCTCAGGAGAGCCGCTTCGACATGTTCTCGTAATTGACGCAGGAGAGGAGGGCCGTATCTTTTGTAATTTTTCCCTCCCGATACAGTTTCAGGAGGCTGCCGTCCATCGTTCGCATCCCGTCCGCCGCGCCCGCCTGCATGGCGGACTCCAGCTGATGGAGCTTGTCCTCGCGGATCATGTTCTGGATGGCCGGTGTGGCTTTCATAATCTCAAACACCGCAATCTGTCCGCCGTCTACAGACGGCACCAGCTGCTGGCAGACCACGCCCTTCAGGATCTGTGCCAGCTGGATCTTGACCTGTTTCTGCTGGTTTGCCGGAAACACGTCGAGAATGCGGCTGATGGTGTTCGCCGCGCTGCTGGTATGGAGCGTACTGAGCAGCAGCACGCCGGTTTCCGCCGCGGTAATCGCCGCAGAGATCGTGTCGTAGTCACGCATCTCTCCCAGCAGGATGACATCCGGGCTCTCCCGGAGAGCGGATCGCAGGGATTCCAGATAGCCGGGCGTATCGATGGAGATCTCCCGCTGCGTGACGATGGATTTGTCATGCCGGTGGATGTATTCGATCGGATCCTCCATCGTAATGATATGGCAGTCCCGGCTGCGGTTAATGCGGTCAATCATGCAGGCCAGTGTGGTCGATTTGCCCGTTCCGGCGGAACCGGTAATCAGGACCAGGCCCTTCTTATTGTCCGCCAGGGAGAGGACGCTCTCTGGGATGCCCAGCTGCACCGGATCCGGCAGGCCGAAGCGGATCACCCGGATGACAGCCGCCAGGGAGCCGCGCTGCCGGAACACGTTCACGCGAAAGCGCCCCAGATGCGGCACGGAGAAGGAGAAGTCGTCGTCGAGACCTCTCTCCAGCTGATAACGCTCCCGATGGCTGAGTTCATAGATGGCATCCACGATCACCCGGATGTCATCGGGGCGCAGGAACGCCTCCGGCATCCGCTCCTGACGCCCGCCGCACTTGAATGTCACCGGCAGCCCGGCGATCAGGAACACGTCCGCCGCGTCCGAGACTATCGCGCGCTGTAAAATATCCAGAATTTCCATACTCTTCCTCCCCGCTCAGAAACTGCCGTCCCAGAGCTCGCCAAGGCTGTCGTTTTCCGCCCAGTCCTTCTCGATGCGCCAGGAGACGACCCGATAGCCCTTTTCCGCGTCCGGGACAAAGCCGATATGCAGCTTCGTCTCTCCTTCGCCGAGCACCTCCCGGTATACCCCGTCCGCGCCGCGCTCCCAGCCCTCCAGGGCATAGTCCATGGGGTCGGTCATGCTCAGCTCCCGCAGGAAAGCCTGCCCCTGCATCTCCAGCGCGTAGCGCGCCGACACCGTCTCGGCGTATTTCTCCGCGAGCCGCAGATCCGCGCGCGCGGTGGTGAAGGTCAGGATGGCCAGCATGGTCAGGCAGATGCTGATCACAGCCAGCAGCAGCGCGAGCGGCCCCAGCCTGATCGGTACCTGTTTCATGCCTCCGCCTCCTGTCTGTACTTCGCCGTCTGCAGCGTATACACCGGCTCCTCCGCGGTCCCGGCATAGACCAGAATCCGCGCGTAGAACATGGTTCCCGGACCGGGCATCGGATCCGGCTGCCAGGTCAGCTCAACCCGGTAGATCCCGTCCGCTTCCGGGTTCAGATCCCGGTCATAAAAGGCCGTCACGCCTGCCGTGTCTTCCCTTGGAAACGCGTTTCCGTTTTCGTCCAGCAGCTGCAGCAGTGTTTCCGCTCCGTCGGCCGCGGCGAATTTTTCCGCGGCATTCCCTGCCAGCGTGACGGCATCCGTCAGGTGTTCCGCCGCGCTGCTCTGCGTCTGGGCGAGACCGAACACGCCGGTGAGCAGCAGGATCATCAGGATGAAGACGACAACCAGGAGCATCGTCTCCAGATAGAAGGCTGTATTGTGACCACTTCTCATCCCGCTCCCTCCTCACCGCGCAGGCAGAGGAAGACACTGCCGCTGTCCGTCCTGACCGAAAGCGTCCCGTCTCCCGGAAGCACCGGTTCGAATATATCCGTCTCCCCGATCACCTGGGCATGCTCCGGCCGAAGCGCTTCCGCTTCTTCCGCATAGTCCTCCAGGAGCTGCCCGTTCATGCAGTAGATTCGGAGCGCGTAACCGCTGTTTCCGTCCTTCAGGACAAGAACCGGTCCCGCAGCGGCGTCCTCCCGGAGCAGAACCGCACCGCGCTCATCACAGGCCTTTACCGTGGTAGAAAGGTAGGACAGGAGCGCACGGCTCTGCATATTCCCGCTCTGTCCGGAAACGGTCTTCCGGTAGCTTTTGGCGCCGAAAACCACAAGCAGAAGAAAACCTGCCAGAAACAGCGCGGCAATCCCGACGGTATACAGCCCCAGCGCGGAACGTTTTTCTTCTCTCACCGGACAGTCCTCCTTTCATGCCGTATTTCCGCCGCCGCTCACCTGCGCGTAACCCGGATGGTCGGCGGCAGGTTTGAGGCAAAGGCCTCATAGGTCACATAAAAATCCTCCGTATTGATCTGCAGGCCGTAATTGTCCTCCAGATACTGCAGATCCGGCGGGTAGACACCTTCGACCGCGTAGCACTGCAGCGCGCCGCGGCGAACCGCGTCCCGGATGGCCTGTGCGCTGCTCTCGCTCAGATCCCGTCCCGGATCCATCCGGATAAACAGAAACAGGAGCAGAACCAGCAGCAGGAGCAGGATCGCCCAGAACAGCAGGCGCCTTCGCCTCGGGGCATAGTCAGAATACATTTCGCCCTCCCCGTTACGCGACGGAATTCATCATTCCGATCAGCGGCAGCATCACGCTCAGCAGCGAGAGCCCGACTGTAAGCATCAGCACGCCGGACAGGAGCGGATCGACGATCCCGACCAGCCGTTCCACCAGATTGCCGCAGTTTTCTTCCAGCAGTCCGGTCAACCTGCCGAGTACGCGTTCCAGATTGCCGCTTCGCTCCCCGGCGAGCAGCATTCTCCCATATATCGGCTCAAAAAGATTCTCCTCATAGGCTGCCTGCGAGATGCTGTGTCCTTCTTCCATCCGCGCGACACAGCGCCGCAGTTTCTCCTCCACGGGCTCGCAGTCCGTCATCGGGATGCTCTTCAGCACCGCCTCGTCCTGCATCTCGCCGCTGGCGAGGAAAGTCGCGAGGGCGGAGGTGAAGCGAAACATCCCCATGCTCTCCAGGATGGACGCGCACAGCCTGCTTTTCCGCAGCAGCTTCTCCACCGCGCCGCGCCGGCCGCTGTTCCAGAGCAGCAGACCGACCAGCAGGCCGGCCGCCAGAAGCAGCATCAGGATCAGCGCGATCCAGCAGAGCACATAGGCCCAGCGGACATAACTGTAGCTGGAAGCCGCCAGGCTTCCGGTCAGGTTGTTGTAAACGCCGGTAAAGGCGGGCAGCACCATGGTCAGCATGACCGCAAGCACCGCAATGATCAGAATCAGCATCGCGGCCGGATAGGTTACGGCGTTGCGCAGCTTCTCCGAAATCGTCTTCTGCTCGGCGTAATAGGCGGAGAGCCGGAACAGGATGTCCTCCAGTCTGCCGGAAGACTCCCCCGCTTCCACCATCTGCAGCGCGTAGTTTGGAAAAATGCCGCTTTCCTTCATGGCGGCCGCGAGCCCGCTGCCCGCGTCGATCTGTTCCTTCATCACCGCGAGCCCATGCTCCAGCACGCCGCCGGAGCGCTCGCTCTGCAGCAGGGAAATCGCTTCCTCCGTCGAAATCCCGGCCTGTGCCAGCATGGCCATGCTCTCGCAGAAGGCGCTGACCCCGAGATAGTCCAGTTTCCTGCCGTTCATTCCTTCCCCTTCCTCCGCTCAATAAAAGTACACATCGGAGTAGTTGCTCCCGTCCCCGATAAAACTCGCATCCTGTCCGTTCGCGGAAAACGTCAGATCCAGCCGGTTCCAGTCCTTCCCGCTGACCTGAAACCCGACCGTGACCCAGCCGGTCTGCTCGGTATAGAACATGTTCCACGCGTGGTAGAGTCCGTTGGGCGAGACATAGCCGAAGACCATCTTCGTCGGGATCCCCTGACTGCGCAGCATGGACGCCGCCAGCGCGGCGTAGTCAAAGCAGATTCCCTTGCCGGTCCGCATGGTCTCGTCCGGGTCCGGAAGATACCCGCTCTTCACCGTGGCGGCCTTCTCCCGGTCGTAGGTCACCTGCCTGCAGACAAAACTGTAGACCGCCGTCACCACGCCGAGCGCGTCGTCTGCCGGCTCTGCCAGCTCAGCCGCTTTCTGTACGCATTCGGACTCCTCGGTATAGCTGATATAGGTGCTCGGCCGCAGAAAAGGCTGATACGGATCCAGCAGCCTCACGTCCACCGTCAGAGAGTACAGTTCCGAATACTTCTTATCGACAACGTTCTCCATGACCCGGAAGAAATAGCTGCCGTCCCCGCTCTGCAGCGGAAAGATCCCGGGTGTTCCGTCGTTCGGGAGGTCATAGGTGTAGGTGTCCTCCCCCTTGATGACCTGAAACTTCAGCCGCCTGTCCGAAGTGGCCGAGACCGCCACATAGCCCTCCGACGCGCCGGAGGTATCGATCTTCACCCGCCCGCCATCGACCGCGGCATCCTCATGATACGCTGCGCCGCGAAAGGCCGGCGCCGAATAGGCGCTTGCCCGGACGGAGAGTCCGCTGCCTCTTCCGGTCGGGATGCCGAAGAAAAAGCCGGCGCAGAGCAGGAGCGCGCATAAACCCATGGCAATCCTTTTCATTCCCATCGATTTCAGCGCTTCCACCTCCCTGACAGCCGGCAAAAGATCCTTTTTCTATATTTAAAAGTATTGTAGCACATTCCCGCAGAAGCATCAATCTTTTTCTGCGCTTTTCCCCAGTTTTTTCAAAAATATGACTCTCAGCCCGATTCTGCCGTCGATCTCCGCGCAGTGCCGCCTGGCTTCCGCTTGACAGGTGCCGCGTCCCGTGATATTTTTTGAAAAACCACCCGAAATTTATCTTTTTTCCGCCGGACCGACTCCTGGCGGAACGTCATTCTTTCCATCCCGGAGGCTGCAGATTCATGGCGTGGAATGCTCTGTTCTTCCTAAACAGTATCCTGTTCGGCATCGGGCTGGCCATGGACGCCTTTTCCGTTTCCATGGCGAACGGCCTGCACGATCCCGGCATGTCGTCCGGCAGGGTCTGTACCATTGCTGGCGCCTTCGGCCTGTTTCAGGTTCTGATGCCGCTGATCGGCTGGTTCTGCGTCCATACCGCGGCGGCACTGTTTTCCGCCTTTCACCGCCTGATCCCCTGGATCGCACTGCTTCTGCTGCTGTATATCGGCGGCAAGATGCTGCGGGAAGGTCTGCGCGGAGAATCCGACGCACCGTCCTCCCCCGTACTCGGCTGGGGCACCCTGCTGCTTCAGGCAGTCGCCACCTCCATCGACGCGCTTTCGGTCGGCTTCACCATCGCCGACGATCCCTGGGTCATGGCCTTTGCGGAAGCGATGATCATCGGGGTCGTAACCTTCGGGATCTGTATTCTGGGGGTGCGGATCGGCAAACGCTTCGGAACCCGGCTCGCGGGGAAAGCCTCCGTACTCGGCGGAATCATCCTGATCGCCATTGGGCTGGAGATCTTCCTGAAAGGCATTCTGTCCGCGACACCCGTCTGAAGCCGTCCTCTTCAAACAAGCTTTCCGGCGGGAATATAAAGAAAATTTCAGAAGCGGGCGCCCTTGTTTTCCCCTGTAAATGATGGTAAGATACAGACAGGAAACCGTCATGGAAAAGAGAAGGAGGAAACTGGAATGAAGAAAATGATCACCGTTCTGCTGCTTGCAGCGCTGCTGCTCTGCATGACTGCCTGCGGTCAGAAAAAGGCGGCAGATTCCGCGCAGCCGGCTGCCGGCACGGACGCTTCTGTCTCCACCCCGGAACCGACCCCGCCTCCGGCGAACATTGTCACGCCGGAACCGACGCCCGAACCCACGCCGGCGCCCACACCCGAACCGACGCCTGAGCCGACACCGGAACCCACACCCGAACCCACACCGACTCCGACACCGCCCCCGGCGGGATACCCCATTGTCACAAAGAGCCCGACGGATGAAACCGTGGAAGAGGGCGGCTCCTGCTGGTTTGTCGCCAATTATTTAAGCGCGACCTGGGCCGTCTGGCACTTTGTCAGCCCGGACGGGAGCCAGGATCTCACCTACAAGGAAATCGGCGAGCAGTTCCCGACCCTGCAGATCCGCGGCGGAAACGTCAGTGAAATGAAGCTGAGCAACATCCCGCTTGAGATGAACGGCTGGCGGGTATACTGCCAGTACACCAACGATCTGGGCAGCACCAACACCGGTACCGCGGTCGTCACCGTCAAATCCGCGTCAGGCACCTGATTCGTCCTGCCGCCCCGCATCCGATAAGAAAATCCGACAGAGCGTCTGTTCTGTCGGATTTTCTTATTCTTATTATTTTATTAGCTATTCTTCGGTCAGTCGGCCGAGGATATCCCAGGCGTATGCGTCCTTCTGCTGTTCCTTCATGCTCAGCTTCTCAAAAGGCAGAATCATGGGATGATGGCGCATCCCGTCGTTTCGCACGGGGTCATATTCCCAGTTATAGAGCCGGTAGAACCGCATCCAGCGCCGGTGTTCCATCTCCAGCAGCGGTCTGCGCGCCTCTCCGCTCATCTTCCGGAAGCATTCCGACGCTTTCCGCAGCGTCTCCGGATCCGGGTCCGTCAGGATGTCGTCATCCAGCAGGAAACGGACTTTGACCGGGACATGGTCCGCCGCGGCGATATTCGACTGCCGCAGGAACTCGGACAGCTTCTCCCAGGGAACCGGCTTGGAACTGCCCATGCTGTAGATGCGGTGCATCAGCTGCGCCCGGTCATTGACCGCGTCCCGCTCCACGAACTCCCGGGTGATGATCTCCTCACTGCAGCCGAAGGAAGGGACCAGCGCGCTGCGCAGCGAGAGTCTGACATGGACGGTCGCGCCCGTGGGGAACCAGGCCCGCAGGCTGTTGTACACGGACAGGTTCTTCTCATCGCTGTCATGGCAGATCAGGATTCTGTCCGCCCGCTGCAGAAGCTCGGCCTGCGTCTCCCAGCTCTCCTGATAGAACCGAAGGCTGTCTCCGTCCGTCCCGCCGGTTCCCAGATCTGCCGTCAGCAGGGGATGGTCTTTTTCAAACGCACCGTCGGAAGCGAAGACATGATACTCCACCTTCCTGTCCGCCTCGAACACATTGGTCAGCAGCGCACGCTGCAGCAGCGCGTTTCCAGCCTCCTCGCAGCCGATGATCACCACGCAGCTCTCGTCCTTCCGGAGCGGGTGTTCCTTCCAGTAGCAGCGGCTGAGCAGGTCGTTCCGGCTGAACAGATGGAGACCTTCCGGCATGGTGTCGGCCGTCTCCCTGCTCATGCAGAAAGCGGCGATCCCCTGTTCCGCCGCGAGCGTGGCTTCCCGGGCGTTCCGCCAGCCGTCCTCTGCCAGGAAGAAGCCCCGGATCCCTTCCGGATCCGTCCTGCGCAGGCGCAGCAGTTCTTCCGCGTCCACGTCCATGCGGATCACATTCCGTCCCTGCAGCTGCGCTTCTCCGCTCTTGGGAAAAATCAGCAGCGTGTCCGGTTCCGTCCGGAGAAACTCCTTCGCGAGCGCGAGGGAGTCTTCATTCTCTTCGTTAAACAGGACCCATCTGCGCTTCCCGCCCAGACGCAGCTGCAGCCGCGGCATCATCTTCCCGCCGAGCAGGCGGAGAAACAGCCCGACCATCGCGCTCAAAACGCCGATGCTGCACAGGGCGAAGATCAGCCCGATCAGCCTGCCTGCCGCCGTAACGGGAGAGAGATCGCCGTAGCCGACAGTGGTCATGGTAATCAGGGAGAACCAGACCGCGTCCCAGAAGCTGTGAATCGAGGCCTCCGGCGAGCCGGACTCCGCCGCCACCAGCAGCACGAGCAGCAGCACATACACCGCCGCCGCGCTCAGTATGATTTTCCAGTGTTTCTTCATCCCGCTTTTTTCGCCTCCTCTTCCGACCGCAGCAGCTGCGGAAGCGCCAGCACATTGTTGATGTCCATCTGTCGGTAATTGACCTCCCGCCCGGTCAGCGCCTTTTCCCGCGCAGACAGGGCGTCCAGTTCCTCCCAGGGGATCAGGCAGGCATGCGTGCGCGTCTGCTGGTTTTTGGACACCCGCACAGGGCAGGGTTTTCCCTCCGCCATACACAGGGCGTAAAGCCGCGCGTTCGCCTCGAACTCCTCATCGCTCATCCGGGTATAACCCATTGCGTAATGGAAGGCCAGCCAGCGCCGGTGCTCGGTCTCCCCCAGGGCATCCAAGCGCTTCCCCTCCGGCTTCCAGTCTCCGGAGAGCAGCTCCTCCCGCGTACAGCCGGAGGCCTTCAGCAGCGCGGGAACAAAATCCGCCGAAGCGCGCGAGGACATCTTGCTGAAGGCGTCGCAGGCAACCCATTTTTCCCAGGGGCTGCGCTCCGAGGTATCATAGATGCTGTTCAGGAGAATCGCCTCCCGGTCCGCGTCTTCCGCGGAGAGCAGCGCGCGGGTAAAAATCCCGGTTGTCTGTACCGGGCTTCCCACGGTCTCCTGATACCGCGCCCCGCTCCTTCCGCAGCGGACCACGCAGATATGCTCCGCCATCCGCCGCTTCAGATAGAGCATGAGGCTGTCGGAAACTTCGCGGTTTGTCTCTTCGTTCCCGGTGCAGACCGCGATCAGCTTCAGCTCCGACAGGTGCGCTTCCAGATAGTCGTAAAAGGCCTTGCTTCCGGCATATTCCTCATAAATCGTAATATCATAGTTTTTCATCAGATCCGGGCAGTCGGTAAGCAGGTAACCGGACTCGGTCCGAAACTTCGGGGAGAAAACTGCCGCGTGGAAGCGGCTGCCGGCGAACTGTCCGTTCATCACCAGCTGCTTCAGCGCCGCCTGTCCGTAGCGGCCGAAGCCGATCAGAACACAGGAGAAGTCCTCCTCCGCCCGTCCTTCCGCATCAAAGGAGACGAAGTCCCACGGCGGGCAGGTGCGGATCATGGCCCTGGCGGCCAGCATCCCCAGGTCATAGACGTTGACATACCCGAAGCCGTACGCGCTTTCGCTGACCTGCAGCATGGGCGTCAGGATATCCTCCGCGCCGGGCAATGTAATCCGGGTCCGTTCCGGGGAGACGCCCGCCTTCTCCAGCGCGTCCTTCAGGCGGAGCGCATAAAACAGATTCCGGTCCTCCTCCGCGTGCAGCGCGTAAACCGTGAGTTTGCGCCTGCGCAGATGCAGCCGCCGGATAAACCGGCTGTCCGATTCTGCCGCGGCACGCCCGGAGAAAACGGACATCCCGCGGTTGTTCAGATCGTTTACCTGCGCGGCGGTGGCATTCTCCGCCACAAAAACGACGGAGCTGCCCCTGTCCCCGGCACAGTCCGCGGCAAGTGCCAGGCTGTCTTCGTTGATCCCGTAAATCAGCGTCAGGTCGCCCTTTTCCGACAGGAGGAAACGGAGATAGCGCAGGGCCTCCGCCCCCAGGGTGTTGATCGCCGCGCTCGCGACGGAATAGAAGGCGAGCAGGTGCAGCAGCCAGAAGACAAGAAGCCCCGGCATCGTCGAAACCAGCGTGGTACCTTCGATGGCGGAAAGCTCGTTGACACCGACAAACATCCTCGTCACCGTCAGCGGCGTGCGGACAACGCTGAGCAGCAGACTGCCCGTCTTTTCCGCGAAGCCGACGCCGTAATAAATCAGCCCGCCGAACACGCTGATCAGCATACAGTTTGTCGTGAGTTTTGCGGACTTTGCCGGCTTCTGTGTCAGGTTGACCACCATGGCCAGCAGCAGCGCCGCGGAGAGAAGCACAACCGAGACGGAAAACATAAGAGACCCCTCGCTCTCTGTCAAATCAAACCCATGATCAAAGTATAAAAATAAAAGCCCGCCTTGTCAACATCCGCCGAAAAAAAGCGTAAAAACCGAAAAACGGGATTGATCGTCCCCTTTTCCTGTGATAAGATAGATTTGGTTTAGTCTATGCCTGAAAGCTTGTTTATACAGGGAGGACAAAATGGATAAACTCATACAGAAGATCACCGGCATTGCCGTCGGAACCGTTCTGGCTGTCAGCCTGAGCGGCAAGGCCTACGCGGAGAACGCGGAGCAGCCGGTCCTGCCCGATAACCCGCCCGAGATCATTGAGCAGGCCTCCGCAGAAGAAGCTGCCGCAGAAGTCGTTGTTGAAGAGAAGTCCGCACCCGCGCCTGCTGCAGCAGAGCCTGCCGTTGAACCGGCGGCGGTGCCCGCCGTGGGAGAGGCAGCAGCCCCGGTCCTGACTTCCGTGCAGCAGGACGTGCCTGTGACAGAGGAAGCAAGCTCGACCTCTGCAGAAGAGGCGGTTACGGAAGTCGCACCTTCTGAAGAAACGGATGTGTCTGAAACGGCCGACGCCGCAGATGAAGAGCCGGCTCCGGAAGAGGTGACCGAAGACCCCGCTTCCGGGCAAGAGGAGACTGAGGAAGGAAACCGCGCAGCAGATGCTCTGCCCCCTGATTCCGCTCCTGCCGCAGAAACGCCAGCGGAGGAGAGCCCCGCGGAAGAAGAAATCAGGGATACGCTCTCCGGCGCGGAGGAGACAGCAGTAAATCGCGCACTTGCCGATTCCGTCCCGGCAGACGGTACCGTTCCCGCTGACTCAGCAGACGCCACGTCCGGCAGCATCCAGTTTGACGGTGCCACCATCGGCGGGACGGAAGTCAACTGGGATAACTGGGCTGATAACCAAGGCTGGCGATATGAGAGTGAACGGCTCACCATCGTCAATTGCCAGGGCTATGAAGCCATTCCTTCCCCATCTTTGGATACCGGGGATGAGAGCATCACGATCGTCGCCGCCGGAACAAACCATCTCACCAGCATCCGTTCCAATGCCGATGTCAATATCATCGGAACCGGCATCCTGCTGGTGGATGAGGTCGAACTGGGAGAAAACGGCAAGGTCAACCTGCTGCCGAACAGCGATCTCTATAAAGAAGGCGGCGTCGCCGTGTTCCTGAAGCAGGAAGACGGCAGCTACCTGCTGGTCAACGGCAGTGTTCCCGGCATTCTGGACGAGGCCTGCTCTGTGCCGGACGGCGTCAAACTGGTAATCCCGGAGGGCTCCACCCTGCAGCTGGAAACCCTGGTACAGGAGACCGATTTGCATTCCTACGACTCGACGATATATTCCGGTCAGAATGCGCCGAGTGTCCGGGACCTGGAAAACAAAGACTATGATGATTCATACGGCCGCCTGTACGTTCCCGAGAATTCCACGCTGGAGGTTCAGAAAGGCGCTGTCATCAAAATGCACTCCGTAGACCTGGGAACGGACACGGAAACCGGAAAACACAGCGTTGTTGCACCACGCCTGCCAGTTTACGGCACACTGGTGGTCGACGGAACCATCAGTGGCGGCCTTACGGAGTTTTATCCCGGCTCCGTGCTCCAAACCGGTTCCGCTTCCGTGGATTACGACGCAATCCTCGAAGCCCTCAAATCCCAGACCGGCTGGGAGATCCTCGATGGGGATCCCGTTATGATTACCAGCGCTTCTGCGGATGGAAACACCGGTGACGATGTCGACTACACCGTGGCAGAGTCCGACCCGGTCGAACTCCCCCTCGGACTTGATGCCCTGGCAGGTTGTGTGCATATCCTGCTGCCGCAGGCGCATTCCTCTTCCGCCGGCACCGGCACTGGGATCGTCTCGGGTGAAAGCTCCGGAACCGTCAATGGCGGGACCCCGGTTACCATTCTGTCCGGAGCCGAAGAGCCCGAACCGCCGGTGGAGCCCACACCACCGCCGGTCATCACACCGATCGCCAGTGTTCAGCTGCTGCGGGTCGAGGTGATCCACGTGAAGGATCAGCATTATGAGCTACGGGTCTATCTCGGCAACACCCGCCTGCGGAGTCTCTCCGGCATGTCGGTGCAGGCTCAGATGGACTTTGAGATTCCGGAGGATTGGGAAATCGACGCCATCTATGTGGTCTTCCGCAATGCCGACGGCAGTCTGACCGTTTTCAAAGCCGTCTATGATCCCATCGCCCACACGCTGACCTTCCGGAGCACCACGCTCGGAGATTTTGTTGTGGTCAACATGGCCGACTTCGACGGGGAACCCTTCAGCGAGGAATTCTACGCTGCCCTGAACGCGCTGGCGGAGGTCGCGGCCCTTGGAGGCAGCTCGGTATAATGTCTTTGATGGGAGGAGGCTCTCCTCGTGGCTAGCGATTATGATGTGTTTTTCAGCTACCGTCACCGGCCGCTGGACAACGAAATAACCCAGTGCGCTTTCAATATGCTGGAAAACTACCGTCTTCCGCAGGCCCTGCGGAAGGCGGGATATGAGAATATCCGCCGCGCTTTTCGCGACACGGAGGAGCTCCCGGTCAGCCGTATCCTGACTGAAACGATTGACCGGGCTCTCCGCTCCGCCCGCTGCCTCGTGGTTGTCTGTTCGGAGGACACGCCCAGTTCCGAATGGATTGACCGCGAGGTCTCCATCTTTATTGAGCTGGGGCGCGCAGACCATATCTACCCGCTCCTGATCAGCGGAGACCCGGACCATTCCTTTCCGCCTTCCCTGAAGCTGGTGCCCGACATCGCGGAGCGGATCATGGATGTGCGGGTTCCCGGCAATGACCGGAAGAAAATGACCGCCCTGCTGGAACCTGCTCTGCTCAAGGTGATCTCCGGTGTCTCCGGCTGTCCGGAGCAGGAGCTGCGGCGCGAACACGATCTTCGGCGAAATCGCCGTCTTGCCTGGCGCACCACCGTGATTGCCGCCGTTTTCCTTGCCGTTGCGGGTGTCTCGCTGCTGTTGATGCAGCAGGCGCAGCGTTACCGTGACAATGCGCAGGTCCGGCAGCAGGCCTCCCTGCGCATTCTGAGCGAGCTGACTTATACGCTGCCGAACCGGCTGTCGGATGTGCCTGGCGCCTGGTCAAGGATCAGGGACGTTCTGTACCGTAATACGGAGGACATCAATACCCTGCTGCTGCTGTCCCCGCAGAACGAGGCCGCATCTTTTGAAGTGGCGGCAAATTATGAAAAGCTGGCGACCGCGGAAAACGCGCTCGGGGAACCGGAAGCCGCTCTTGCCTCGGAAGCGCTGGCCCTTGACACCTTCCATACCCTCGCGGAAGCGGATTATCCAGGAGCGGAAGAGGCGCTGGCTTCTGCCTACAACAACCGCGGACGATTTCTGTTTGATGCCGGCCATTATGCGGATGCCTCTGCCGATTTCGAAGAAGCTTTGCACCGTCTGCGGAGCCTGCCCGATCCGGATCCGCTGACCCTCGCCCGCACAGAGATGCAGGCGGGAAACGGGTGCTTCAGCACCGGGGCATACGACGCCGCCGAAGCACATTATGAGGAAAGTCTCTCGCTGCTTGTCCACACGCCGGACAGTCCTCAGCGCACCACCAGTCTGGTTTCCACAGAATATAATTACGGTCTGCTGCTTTACTCGCTCGGTCGGTATGATAAAGCCATCGAATATCTCTCCGACGCCGACCGTCTGTATGATGCGTATCTTCCTCCAATATTTTATCAGGAAGAGACCGGTCTTTGGGAGAACCTGACAAACCGTGAGGATCGTCGGATGCATGTTCGCGTTCTGGATCTTCTCGGCAGCTGTCTGCTCAACCGGGATCAGCCGGAAGCATCCCTGGTCAGTTACCTGAAAGCCCTCTCCCTCGCGGAAGCGTTGGCACAACATTCAGATAACCTGGATGATCTGCGCGCATTGGCAGCTCTGCATCAAAACTGCGGTAATCTGCTGAGCCTTACAGGGGATCGCGGAGAGCTGTCCCATAATCAATACGCGCTGGCGTCCGAGCAGTATTATGCCATCTGGGAGAAGACGGGCAGTGCATCGGACGCAGTCAATTACGCGGTCTCCCTTCGGCACAGCGCCGAGCTCGCCTTCTATGCTGGGGAACTGGAGCAGGCAAGAACCCTGGATGAAGCCGGTCTCGCTGTTTACGGTGCCGTCTGTGCGGAGCTCGGAAACTATCATCTCTCCTATTACCTCGCCTGGCTCTCCTATTATGACCTGATTCATCTGCGCGATCCGGCCGCAGCGCTGGAAGCAGCCGAAAATGCGCTGGCTCTGGATCCCGAACAGCTTCAGACAAAGCTGACGCTCGCCTACGCCTGTCTGTACAGCGGCAATAATGACGCTGCCGACGCACTGTTTTCGGAGCTTCTCTCGCTGGGAAGCGGTCTCGGCAGTTTTATCCGTGCCGATCTGGACGCGCAGCGGCAGGCAGGCCTGTATTCTGAGCACATTGATGCGGTATATGAGATGCTGGATGCGCTTCCCGAGATTCCGGAAGCTGCATAGCTCATATTTTTCAAAAAGTTTTTGTTTTTTTCCGGCACTATATTCGTTATAATAGAAGAGATCCGGACTTCCGTCCGGAAATACAGATGACTGAAAAGGGGGAAGCATCATGGACAGCGGAAGTAGTACCGGCACAGCTGCCGGTCGAAGTAGCAGACAGGGCACACCGCATGTCTGTGCTGCCCTGTTTCTGACCTGACTCCTGCCGGCGTGCTGCGCCGTACTTTTCCCGCTCCGATGAAGTTTTCGTTTCAAAGGAGGAGGAACCATGGCAGAGCACAACATCACGGTAGAACGCACTTTGAAAGTGCTCCTGGAGGAGAAGAAGTATCCCACCCTGAAGGATATTCTGATCACCATGAACCCGGCGGACATCGCGGCGGTCTTCGAAGAACTCGGAGACGAGCGGATTCCGCTGCTGTTCCGCCTGCTCCCGAAGGAGCTGGCGGCGGAAAGCTTTGTGGAGATGGAACCGGAGCAGCAGGAGCTGCTGATCCGGGGCTTCTCCGACGCCGAGCTCCACGAGGTTCTGGAGGAGCTCTACGTGGACGACGCGGTGGACATCGTGGAAGAGATGCCCGCCAACGTGGTCAAGCGGATCCTCGCGCAGGCGGATCCGCAGATGCGCAAGGACATCAACGACATCCTGCGCTATCCCGAAAACTCCGCGGGCTCCATGATGACCACGGAGTATGTATCGCTGCGCCCGAGCATGACGGTTTCCGAGGCCATCACCCGCATCCGCCGGACCGGCGTCGACAAGGAGACCATCTACACCTGCTATGTGACGGAGGGCCGCAAGCTGCTCGGCTTCCTCACGGTGAAGGACCTGCTGCTGACCCTGGATGACGACGAGCGCATCGAGGACATCATGGACACCAACGTCATCTCCGTCAGCACGCTGACCGACCAGGAAGAAGTCGCGCAGATGCTGTCCAAGTACAACTTCCTCGCGCTTCCCGTGGTCGACAGCGATCAGCGCATGGTCGGCATCATCACCTTCGACGACGCGATGGACGTCATGGTTGACGAGGCTACGGAAGACATCGAACTCATGGCCGGTATTACGCCATCGGACAAGACCTATCTGCGGTCCAGTCCGTTGGATCTGTTCAAACACCGGATTCCCTGGCTGATGCTCCTGATGGTCTCCGCCACCTTCACCGGCATGATCATCACCAGCTTTGAAAGCGCCCTTGCCGCGCAGGTCACGCTGACCGCCTTCATCCCCATGCTGATGGATACGGGCGGCAACTCCGGCTCCCAGTCCTCCGTGACCATCATCCGCGCGCTGTCCCTCGGGGAACTGGAGTTCGCGGATCTGCCCCGGGTCGTCTGGAAGGAGATCCAGGCTGCCGTTCTCTGCGGTCTTGCCCTCTCCCTCGCCTGCTTTGTGAAGATCATGCTGGTCGACCGGCTCTTTCTCGGCAACAGCGACGTGAGCATTCTGGTCTCCGCTGTTGTCTGCCTCACCATGGCCATGACGGTTCTGATCGCCAAGGTCATCGGCTGCACGCTGCCCATGTGCGCGCGCAGGCTCGGTCTTGACCCCGCGGTCATGGCGAGTCCCTTTATTACGACCATTGTCGACGCGTTGTCCCTGCTGGTCTATTTCGGCATCGCGAGCGCCCTGCTCTTCTCGTAAGTCTCCAGATAAAACGCAGCCCCGTGCGGTTTCGTCGTTCCGCACGGGGCTGCGCTTGTTTTCTTTGATTCTATATGGACGCCGCTATCAGAAGCTGCGCAAGATAGTAGCTGGTAAGAGCCGCGATGTCTGCCGCCTTTGTATTCTCATCCCCAAAGTTGAGGGACAGCATCACATTGTCCGAGAGCAGGAACAGCAGTCCGCCCAGCGCCATCACAAACTGCTTCCCGCCCGCGTTCAGCGCGCTTGAGAGGGCGGCAGCAGCCATCATCGCCACAATCCCGATGTAGCAGTGACAGGCGCTCTGCAGGCTGCCCGCCTGAAACCGCTGCGTTTTCAGATAGACCAGGGAGGACGCGAGAAAGACCGCAAACAGGATCAGTGTCGGCACAAAGCGGGCATGCCGCACGCAGGCAGCCAGGATATACAGCCCGTGACCGACGGAAAAAGCCAGTCCGCCCAGGGCAAAAAAGCGGCGAGGCTGTTCGGGCCGGAGAGATTGCAGCACCAGCAGCTCATCACCCAACAGGCCGCAGCCGAGGCCAACACAGACCAGCACCGCGTACCGGCTCCCATTCGCTAAATGCAGCCCGATCAGCAGGAAGCACAGCCCGGCAAACAGTTTGTAGAAAAACGCGGTCCGGTAGTTCCGCTTTTCACACGCGCCCAGATACAGAACCATCCAGGCAAAGCAGGTTGCGGCCATAATCAGGGGCGGCACAATGCGCACGGATCATCCCTCCTTTTCGGTAAATCCTTCCACCAGTTCCAGTTTCTCTTCCCGACTGAGCCGCTTCAGATGCCACTCCCGGCTCAGCGCTTCCCTTCTGTCTTCGAACACTTCCCAATATACCAGTTTTGCGGGAAGTCTGCTGCGGGTATATTTGGCCCCCTGTCCGGCATTGTGCGTCCGGACGCGGTGCTCCAGATCCGTGGTCCAGCCGCAGTAGAGGCTGTCGTCCGCGCAGCGGAGAAGATAGACGTAGTTCTTCTCTGTCATTCTTTCTTCTTTTTCTGTAGTTTCCGTTTTTTCCCGTCCGGGGTGACGATGTAGGTGTTTTCCAGCACCTGTTCCGCGCCGCGGCGCCATTCGGCAATATACGCTTTCCGAAGGACATCCCGCTCCTGCAGTTCTTCCTCCGTCAGTGCCCGCTCCTTTGCGAGCTTTGCCAGTTCGTTGATCCGTTCCAGTTTTGTCTGTTCCATATCTGCCCTCCGGGAATCCGCCTGTTTCCATTGTACCACGCGTCTTCCCTCCGGGCAAGATGCAGTTGGGGTTTCCGCCTTTTCTTCTCTTTACAATCCCTGCCGTTTGCAGTATGATAGCCGCAATCTTCCGAAGAGGAGATGCTTCTCCATGCTCACTTCTCCCAGCCTTGTGACCTACCTGATCGTCTGTCCGCTCGTGTTCCTCGGCGGCTTTGTCGACGCTGTCGCCGGCGGCGGCGGACTGATCTCCCTCCCGGCTTATATGATCGCCGGCCTCCCGGTGCATAATGCGATTGCCACCAACAAACTCAGCTCCGCCATGGGCACCTCTGTGGCCACAGCGAAGCTGGCACTGGATCGTTATATCCCGTGGAAAAAAGCCCTGCCCTGTGTCATCGCCGCGCTGATCGGCTCCGGCATCGGCGCCAGGCTCGCGCTGATGGTGACGGACGCAGTCTTCAAGCGGATCATGCTGGTGGTTTTGCCGCTCACGGCCTTTTACATCCTGCGGAAAAAGGACTTTTCCGAAAAGCCCGACCCGCTTCCCTTCTGGCCGACGCTTCTGCTCTCCGTTTCCATCGCGCTCGTCATCGGGATGTACGACGGCTTTTACGGCCCCGGCACCGGGACCTTCCTGATCCTTCTCCTGACCAGTCTGGCGCACTTCCCCCTCGGAGAGGCCAACGGCGTCGCCAAGTCTATCAACCTCACCACGAACATCACCTCTCTGACGGTGTATCTTCTGAACGGCAAGGTCATTCTGCTGCTCGGATTCGTAGCGGGCCTGTGCGGTGTCGCGGGGAACTACATCGGCGTCACCTTTTTTGAGAGCCGCGGCAGCCGGGCGGTCAAGCCCATCATGCTCACCGTCCTGACCATTTTCTTCATCCGCATTCTGTCCGAAATCCTGTAAAGTGCCCGGAGTCTCCTTCTGTCTATGGAAAAGAACCATTTGAAACTCATCAGCAGTCTGCTGCTGCTTCTGACGGCCGTCATCTGGGGCGTCGCCTTTGTCGCGCAGAGCGTCGGCGCCGGCTATGTCGGTCCCTGGACCTTTGTCTTCAGCCGCTACGTTCTCTCTACCCTCGTTCTGCTTCCGGTCACCCTTCTGACGGACCGGCGCGCGGGGAAGACGAAGCCTGCCCCGGAGAAGACGCCGATTCGCTTCTATCTGCTCGGCGGGGCTGCCTGCGGACTGCTGCTCGGCATCGCCAGCATCACACAGCAGGCCGGGATTCAGACGACCACCGCCGGGAAAGCCGGCTTCATCACCGCGCTCTATGTCGTGCTGGTCCCGATCATGGCCATGCTGCTCGGCAGGCGGCCGGAGAAGAAGATCTGGCTCTGCGTGGCGCTGGGGATGCTCGGACTCTACCTGATCAGCGTCAGGGGCGGCTTCCGCATTGAGCGCGGCGACGCCCTGGTCATGGTCTGCGCCGTGGTTTTCTCGATGCAGATCCTCTGTGTGGACTATTTCTCTCCCCGGGTTTTGAATCCGGTCAAGCTGGCAAATCTCCAGTTTTTCTTCTGTGCCGTCTTCGCGCTTATCGGCATGCTCCTGTTTGAGACACCGCAGCTCTCTGCCGTTCTGGACGCCGCCGTTCCGATTCTCTACGCCGGCGTATTCTCCGGCGCGGTCGGCTACACGCTGCAGATCGTCGGGCAGAAGAACACTGACCCCGCTGTGGCCTCGCTCCTGATGAGTCTGGAATCCGTTTTTTCCGCGCTGGCAGGCTGGCTGATCCTGCATGAGGCGCTCTCTTCCCGGGAGCTGCTCGGCTGCGCCCTTGTCTTCCTGGCGGTCCTGCTGGCGGAGCTGCCCGTCGCCACCCTGCTACGAAAACGGACTTAAGGCGGCTGTCCCGCTTGTTCATATTTTCCGCTTGAATTCCCCCTGCCGGGATGCTACGATCAAGGCAAGAAAAAGCTTTTCCGACAGGAGGGATTTTCATGTATTATTACTGGACGGATATTTTCTACATCTTAACCCTTGTTCTTTTTGTCGTCAGCCTGATCGCGTCCGGCGTCGTGAAATCGCGCTTCCGGAAATACGCGAAGGAACCGACCTTGAGCGGCATGACCGGCGCCATGGCCGCGGAGCGCATCCTCCGCGCCAACGGCATCACCAATGTCGCCATCCGGCAGGTCAACGGAACCCTGTCGGACAACTACAACCCGACGGACAACACCCTGAACCTCTCCGCCGATGTCTACGGCGGCGCCAACGTCTCCGCAGTCGCGGTGGCGGCGCATGAGTGCGGGCACGCCATCCAGCACGCGCAGGCCTATCCCCTGCTGATGCTGCGCAAGGCGCTCATCCCGGTCTGCAATATCGGCTCCATGGGCTCGTACATCGCCATTCTGCTCGGCATCATTTTCTCCTGGAGCGGGCTGATCACGCTCGGCGCAGTTCTGTTTTCCGGCATCGTGCTCTTCAACCTGGTCACGCTCCCGGTTGAGGTGGACGCTTCCCGCCGCGCGCTCGCGGAGGTGGACCGGCTGAACCTTCTCCCGGAGGACCAGCTGCAGGGCGGAAAGAAGGTGCTCTTCGCCGCCGGGATGACCTACTTTATCTCCCTGGTCTCCTCCATTGTCCAGCTGCTGCGGCTCCTGAGCCTCGCCAGCAGAAGGAGATAACACAACACATATATACCAAAACGGACGACTCACTGTGAGTCGTCCGTTTTGCTGTTTTCTTATTGATTTCTGCCTGTTCAATCAGGCTTTTGCTGCCTCCATGCCGGCTACGAGGGCGGCCTTGTTGCCTTCCAGGAAGCGCAGCTTGCGCTCGCCCAGCTCGATCTTGATGGCTTCGACCATCTTGTCGAACTCTACGGCGTCGGGGTCAGCGCCCATCATGGCACCGAGGATCGCGACGTTCGCGCCCTTCGGGTTCTTGACCGCGTCGGCAATGCCGGCCGCGTCACAGTAAACCACGCGGACGTCATCACGCACGACCTTGCGGTCGATGATGGAAGAGTTGACCACGATCAGTCCGCCGGGCTTTACGGTGTGCTCAAACTTGTCCAGAGAGGGCAGGTTCATCGCGATCAGCACATCGCAGTTGTCGACCAGAGGAGAGCCGACCGGCTCATCCGAGATGACAACAGAGCAGTTGGCTGTGCCGCCGCGCATCTCCGGGCCGTAGGAGGGCAGCCAGGAGACGTGCTTGCCTTCCAGCATATTCGCCATGGCCAGGAACTTGCCGATCAGCAGCATGCCCTGTCCGCCGAATCCCGCAAAAACATACTGTTTCATCATGATTATTCAGCCCCCTTGTCTTTCTTCACACCCAGCGGATAGTAGGGGATCATGTTCTCTTCCAGCCA
>JAFSLL010000202.1 GCA_017448455.1 Oscillospiraceae bacterium
GTTCCTGCACGCAACCGGCTACCAGGCTCAGATCGTCAACCTCCCCAACTTCCACAATGCATTTGCTTCCATCTATGAAGGCCGTTACCTCGCCGGTGTTGCTGCCGGTCTCAAGCTTCAGGAGATCATTGCCAACAACGGTCTTACTGAAGCCAATTACGATGAAAACGGCAATGTGAAAGTCGGCTATGTCGGCGCTTACACCTATGCGGAAGTTATTTCCGGTTACACCTCCTGGTTCCTCGGCGTTCGCTCCGTAGTTCCCAATGTTGCCATGAAGGTTACCTTCACCGGTTCCTGGTATGACGAGACCGCTGAAAAGGAAGGCGCAAACACCCTGATCGCTGACGGTGCCGCTCTTCTTTCCCAGCATGCTGACTCCATGGGTGCTCCTACAGCCTGCGAGACTGCAGGTATCCCCGACGTTACGTACAACGTTCCGACCGGCGACGCCTGCCCCAACACCTATGTGATCTACTCCAGAATCAACTGGGCTCCTTACATTGAGTACGCCATTCAGAGCGTGAACGATGGTACAGCCATTGACAATGACTGGGTTGGCACCTTTGCTACGGATTCCGTTCAGGTCGGTGAAATCGGTGCTGCAGCTGCTGCAGGTACCGCTGAAGCTCTTGAAGAAGTCAAGGCAAAGCTCCTCTCCGGCGAGCTTCATGTTTTTGACTGCTCCACCTTCACCGTGAACGGCGAAACACTTACTGCTGAGACCAACGAGCATGTTGTTGACGGTTACTTCGCAGAGTCTGAAACCGCTTCTGCTCCTTACTTCGATCTCCAGATCGACGGCATCAGCCTGCTCAACACCGTATTCTGATTAAAGCTTCATACTGATAAAAAAAGCTCCGGCTTTATATCCGGAGCTTTTCTTTTCATATTCCACCTGATTTCCTTTTCGACAGGAGGCACATACTTTGAACAAAGAACCCTGCGTAAAAATGAGAAATATCACCAAGCGATTCGGGGCAAAGGTTCTTGCCAACGATAAAGTCTGGCTGGATATTTACAGAGGAGAGATTCTGTCTCTTCTCGGAGAAAACGGAAGCGGAAAAACTACGCTGATGAATATGCTGTCCGGCATCTATTTTCCGGATGAAGGCACCATTGAGATTGACGGAAGGGAAGTTGTGATCCGTTCGCCGAAAGACGCTTTCAGCCTGGGGATCGGAATGGTTCATCAGCATTTCAAACTGGTGGATGTTCTCACTGCGGCTGAAAACATTGTCCTCGGACTTGACGAAAAGTTTGATATGAAGGCAGCGGCTGAGAAGATCCACGCAATATGCGACCGGTATGGTTTTGATGTAAACCCCGATCAGAAAATTTATGACATGTCTGTTTCCCAGAAACAGACGGTTGAAATAGTCAAAGTTCTTTACCGCAACGCGAATATCCTGATTCTTGACGAGCCTACTGCGGTTCTTACACCGCAGGAGACGGACAAGCTTTTCGCCGTGATGCGCAATATGCGTGCAGACGGGAAGGCAATTGTCATTATTACGCACAAACTGCATGAAGTGGAAGAAATATCTGACCGCGTCGCCATTCTGCGCAAAGGCCAGTTTGTCGGGGATATGCTGACAAAGGATACCAATGCAGAAGAGATGACCAACATGATGGTAGGGCATGCGGTCACTTTGAATATAGAACGCCCAGAACCTGTCAATTCCAGACCCAGACTGGAAGTAAACGGGCTTACCGTCCGTTCACAGGACGGAATATTAAAGCTGGATGATGTATCCTTTACACTCAACAGCGGAGAAATTCTCGGCATTGCCGGAATCTCCGGCTGCGGCCAGAAAGAGCTTCTGGAGGCGATTGCCGGGCTGCAGAAGGCGGAGAAAGGATCAATCAGCTATATCGAAGACAATGGCAGCCGGGATGAAATCCTCGGAAAAGACCCTCTGGAAATCCGCCGGAAGGGCGTTGTATTCTCTTTCGTGCCGGAAGACAGGCTCGGTATGGGCCTTGTGGGGAACATGGATCTGTCGGACAATATGATGCTCCGCTCTTTCCGCAGCGGGCCCACACTGTTTACCGACAGAAAAGCTCCTCATACGCTGGCAGAGAAAATCGTCCGCGAACTTGAGGTTGTTACACCCAGTGTTGCTACGCCTGTACGCCGTCTTTCAGGGGGAAATGTACAGAAAGTGCTGGTCGGGCGCGAAATTGCCTCTGCGCCTTCCATCCTGCTGACAGCCTATGCTGTCCGCGGGCTGGATGTCAACTCTTCCTATGTTATCTATGATCTGCTGAACAGACAAAAAAAAGCGGGTGTCGGCGTCATCTATGTCGGTGAGGATCTGGACGTACTGCTGGAGCTGTCTGACCGTATTCTGGTTCTATGCGGAGGAAAAGTCAGCGGAATTGTTCCGGGCCGCGGTGCCGACAAGCGGGAAATCGGAAGAATGATGACCTCTCTGGGAGGAGAAAAATGAAAAACAAGGAACCTCTTTTCCATATAGTCAAACGGGATGATCTTTCCGTTGCCAAAGTCTGGGGAATACGCCTCCTGGCCATTCTCCTGGCGCTTGTCCTGTGCGGGTTAGTCACCGTTCTTCTGACGAAGCTTAACCCGCTTGATGTTTACGGAGCCATGATAAAAGGCGCGTTCGGCTCCAAAAGAAAAACCTGGGTAACCGCTCAGAATACCTCTATTCTGCTCCTGATTGCGCTTGCCGTAACCCCTGCTTTCCGGATGCGTTTCTGGAATATCGGAGCAGAGGGGCAGGTACTGATCGGAGCCTGGGCAGCTGCAGCCTGCATGATCTCACTCACAGGCAAAGTTCCCGAATGGGTTCTGATCGTCATTATGGCACTTTCCAGCATACTCTGCGGTGCTCTGTGGGCAGTGATTCCGGCGGTGTTTAAAGCAAGATGGAATACCAATGACACGCTTTTCACCCTGATGATGAACTACATTGCCACGCAGATAGTTGCCTGTTTTGCCATTGTCTGGGAAAATCCGAAAGGTTCGGGTACGATCGGCATTATCAATAACTCCACAGAATTCGGCTGGATTCAGATCGGCAACAAATATCTGCTTCCGATCATCGTTTCCCTCGTAATGACCGTTGCGGTTTATATCTACCTTCATTACACCAAACACGGATATGA
>JAFSLL010000203.1 GCA_017448455.1 Oscillospiraceae bacterium
CGACACCTACGCCGATCCCGCCGAGTGGGACGCGAAGGCGAAAGACCTCGCCGGCCGCTTTATCAAAAACTTTGTCAAGTACGAGAGCAACGAAGCCGGCAAAGCCCTTGTCGCCGCAGGCCCGCAGCTTTAAGACAAAAACCGATTCTTGGAGGATAAGGAATGAAAAAAGTACAGTTTACCGAGACTGTTCTGCGTGACGCAAGCCAGTCCCTGGTAGCGACGCGCATGTCCTATGACCAGTTTGAAGGCATTCTTGACACCATTGATCAGGCCGGCTTTTACTCTGTAGAATGCTGGGGCGGCGCCACATTCGACGTCTGCCTCCGCTTCCTGAACGAAGATCCCTGGGAACGGCTGCGCAAGATCAAGGCCCGCATGCCCAACACCAAGCTGCAGATGCTCCTCCGCGGTCAGAACATCCTCGGCTACAAGCACTACAGCGACGATATCGTCCGCCGTTTTGTCAGGGCCGCGGTCCGCAACGGCATTGACATCATCCGCATCTTCGACGCGCTGAACGACGTCGACAACCTGAAGGTCGCCATTGAGGAGACCGTCAAGTCCGGCGCCATCGCCTCCGGTGCAATCTCCTACACGACGAGCCCGGTGCACACGCTGGAGAAGTATGTGCAGATCGTCAAGGAGATGCAGCAGATGGGCGTATCCACCATCTGCATCAAAGACATGGCCGGTATCCTCTCTCCGAAGGCCGCCTATGATCTGGTTTCCGCCATCAAGGATGCCGTAGACCTGCCGGTCGTCATGCACACCCACTGCACCACCGGTCTTGCCTTCATGACCTACCTGAAGTCTGTCGAGGCCGGCGCCGATGTCATTGACACCGCCATCTCCCCCTTCTCCGGCGGCACCAGCCAGCCCGCGACCGAGACGCTGGCCTTCGCGCTGAAGGAGCTGGGCTATGAGGTTGATCTGGACGAGGACAAGCTGCTGAAGATGGCCTCTTACTTCAAGCCGATCCGCGCCGAGTTCCTGGAGAAGGGCACGCTGAACCCGATCTCCATGGCGACCGACACCCAGTGCCTGACCTATCAGATTCCGGGCGGCATGCTCTCGAACCTGCTGAGCCAGCTGAAGATGATGAACGCCCTCGACAAGTTCGACGAGGCGCTGCTGGAGACCCCGCGTGTCCGCAAGGACATGGGCTATCCTCCTCTGGTCACCCCGACCAGCCAGCTGGTCGGCACCCAGGCCGTGCAGAACGTACTGGCCGGCGAGCGCTACAAGAACGTCGGCGCTGAGATCAAGGCATACTGCCGCGGTGAATACGGCAAGACGCCGGCTCCCATCGATCCGGACATCCGCGCGAAGATCCTCAACGGCGAAGAGCCGATCAAGGGCCGCTACGCGGACAGCCTCCCCACCGACGTGTATGAGAAGACCGCCGAGCAGCTCGGGGATACCGCGCGCTGCGAAGAGGACGTGCTGAGCTACATTGCCTTCCCGCAGGTCGCCGAAAAGTTCTTTGCCGAGCGCAAGGCCAGGGAAGAGAATATAGTCAAGTACAGCATTCAGGCAATGGAGGAGTAAACCATGAGTTTTGGAGATGCCTGCCTGTACTCGGTAACCGGTCTGCTGGTTGTCTTCTTCGCCCTGTTTCTGCTGATGTGCATCATCAAGGTCATGACTGCCGTCGGCGACGCCAGGGAAAAGAAGCTCGCCATGGCCGCGGCAGCACCGGCAGCGGCACCGGCGGAAGCGCCTGCCGCGGAACCTGCCGAGCCGGTGAAAGCCGCGCCCAAATACAAGCGCGAGCTGATGCTTTACGATACCGATCCGCGCGACGCCGCCATGATCATGGCAATCGTTGCGGACGCCACACAGATTCCGCTGAACGAGCTGCAGTTTCTGTCTATTAAAGAAATCAAGGGGGATAACCAGGAATGAAGTATAAAGTCACACTCAAGGGCAAAACCTATGAAGTAGTCGTAGAACAGGGCGAAGCTGTCATTGAAGCCGAATACGATTATGTTCCCCCCGCAGCTCCGGTCGCCGCGGCGCCTGTCGCAGCACCTGCTGCCGCAGCTCCCGCCCCGGCCGCCGCGCCTGCCGCCGCCGCGGTTACCGCCGGCACCCGTGTAGACGCGCCTCTGCCCGGCAACATTCTGGAAGTCAAGGTCTCTGTCGGCCAGGCTGTCAAAGCCGGCGATGTGCTCGTGCTCATCGAGGCCATGAAGATGGAGAACGAAGTCGCCGCCCCCTGTGACGGCGTCGTGAAGCAGGTTATCGCCGCCAAGGGCGCGGTTGTAGCCACCGGCGACGCGCTGCTCGTCATTTAAGGAGCTGCCCATGAGTATACTCGGAACACTGGGCCGTCTCGCCCAGACATCGGGCTTTTATATGCTCTTTGCCGACTGGCGCCAGATCGTGATGATCGTCGTCGCCTGTGTGCTGCTGTATATGGGCCTGGTCAAGAAGTTTGAGCCGCTCCTGCTGATCGGTATCGCCTTCGGCATGCTGCTGACCAACCTCCCCGGCTCCAACATGTACCATCCCGAGCTGTGGGATCTGTATATCGCCAACGGCACCCCGGTCGCGGAGCTGACGAAGGAGCTGCAGAACTACGTTGCCGCCAACGGCTACGTGTTTGCCAACGATATCGTCCACATGAGCTTTACCGAGATCATCCATTCCGGCGGCCTACTGGACATCCTGTACATCGGTGTCAAGTCCGGCCTCTATCCCTCTCTGATCTTCATGGGCGTCGGCGCGATGACGGACTTTGGTCCGCTTCTGGCCAACCCCAAGAGCCTGCTGCTCGGTGCGGCCGCGCAATTCGGCATCTTCGCCGCTTTCCTGATGGCGATCGGTCTCTTCGGCTTCGCACCGAATGTGGCCGCCTCCATCGGTATCATCGGCGGTGCGGACGGTCCTACCGCCATCTGGCTCACCTCCAAGCTGGCGCCTGACTATCTCGCCCCGATTGCCATTGCGGCGTATTCCTACATGGCCCTGATCCCGCTGATTCAGCCCCCGGTCATGCGCCTGCTTACCACGAAGGAAGAGCGCGAGATCAAGATGGAGCAGCTCCGTCCCGTCTCCAAGACCCAGAAGGTTCTCTTCCCGATCGTTGTCACCGTTTTCGTCTGCCTGCTGCTTCCGTCTGTCGCTCCGCTGCTCGGCTGCCTGATGCTTGGCAACCTCTTCAAGGAGTGCGGTCTGACCGACCGTCTGAGCGATACCGCGCAGAACGCGCTGATGAACATCGTGACGATCTTCCTCTCCACCTCCGTCGGCGCGACAGCGGTCTACTACCGCTTCCTCACCCCGCAGACCCTGTTCATCATTGTGCTCGGTCTGATCGCCTTTGAGTTCGCAACGGTCGGCGGTCTGCTGCTGGGCAAGCTGATGTGCAAGCTCTCCGGCGGCAAGATCAATCCGCTGATCGGTTCCGCCGGTGTCTCGGCCGTTCCGATGGCGGCGCGCGTCAGCCAGAAGGAAGGCGCGCGGGCGAATCCTTCGAACTTCCTGCTCATGCACGCCATGGGCCCGAACGTGGCCGGCGTCATCGGCTCCGCCGTCGCGGCAGGTTTCCTGCTCGCTGTTTTCGGCGGCTGATTGCCATTCCAGAAAAAGAGCTGTTTCGGCAGCTCTTTTTTTATTCCCTTCTGGTATTCTCAATCGAATTGTTGTACAATAAGAAAAACAACCGCCTTCCCGGCGGAACAGGCTGGAGGACTTCCCATGACAGACTATCAGGCAATCTATGAATCAAAAAAGATGAGTGCCGATGACGTTGCCGCCCGTGTGGAAAACGGCTGGCTGATCGGCATGGACGCCGCCATTGCGCAGACCCCCGCGATCATGGACGCGATCAGCAGACGCGCGGAAAGCAGCGGGCTGCAGGGGGTGCGCGTGCAGTTCCTTCTTGACAGCTATCCCTTCCCGTTTCTTGCCGACGATCATCTCTCCGGCAGGGTAACAGGCGAAGCCTGGTTTGCCAGCGGCGGCGCCAGAAAGGCGCTGGCAGGCGGCTGGGCTGACTATATCCCGAACTATTACCGGGACTGCCCGCGTCACATCCGTGCCAATTTCGACTATGACGCTTTCTGCGTCTCCGTCTCTCCGATGGATAAGCACGGCTATTTCAGCCTCGGCACCGTGAGCTCCTACTCCCCTGCCATGATTGACAAGGCCCGGCACATCTTCGTCGAGGTCAACGCCAACACCCCCCGCGCCGTCTGCGGGACGCAGCTGCATATCAGTCAGATCGACGGCCTCGTGGAAAACACCTTCGAGCTGCCGACGCTGCCGTCTCCCAAGCTGGATGATGTCAGCATCACCATCGGAAACCTGATCGCGGAGCAGATCCAGGACGGCTCCTGCATCCAGCTCGGCATCGGGGCCATCCCGGACGCGGTCGGCATGGCGCTGAAATTCAAACATGACCTGGGCATCCATACCGAGATGTTCACCAGCTCCATGGTGGACCTCATCGAATGCGGCGCCGTCAACAACAGCAGAAAGCAGATCCACCGCGGGATCAGCGTGACGACCTTCGCCTTCGGCTCCAAGGCAATCAACGATTTTATCGATGACAACCCCGCCATCGCCATCATGCCGGTCGATTACGTCAACAATCCGGAGGTCATCTGCCGGAACGACAATATGATCTCCATCAACGCCGCGCTGGAGGTTGACCTCTTCGGTCAGGTCTGCGCGGAAAGCATCGGCACGAAGATCATGTCCGGGTCCGGCGGCCAGGTGGACTATGTCCGCGGCGCCTGCCAGTCCAAAGGCGGAAAGAGCTTCATTGCCTTTTCTTCTACGGCCAAAGGCGGAACCATCAGCAAGATCAAACCCATTCTGACGCCCGGCGCTGTCGTCACCACGAGCAAGAACGACGTAGATTATATCGTGACTGAGTATGGCATGGCGCACCTGCGCGGCGAGACGCTCTCCTCCCGGGTAAAACAGCTGATCGCCATCGCGCACCCTGATTTCCGCGACGAACTGCGCTTTGAGGCAAAGAAGCGCGGGATCCTGATCTGAATTCATTTCTGTAAGTGCAAAAGCCCGCCCCGATTATGCAGGCGGACTTTTCGGAAAGGAGGCCATCATGGCCTGTCAGGCTGTCCTCTTTGACATGGACGGCACCGTGCTGGATACGCTGGATGATCTGACCAACGCGGTCAACGCCAGTCTTCGGCACTTCTCTCTGCCCCCGGTCTCCCGCGAGACAGTACGGCAGTCTCTCGGCAACGGCGCAAAGTATCTGATCGAGCACTGTGTTCCGGAAGGGGTTTCCGAAGAGGACCGCGACCGGATCCTCACCTGGTACAAGCCCTGGTACGACGCGCACTGCCGGATCGAAACCCGTCCCTATCCGGGGATTCTGCCGATGATGGAGCGCCTGAAGGCAAAAGGGCTCCGGCTTGCCATCATCTCCAACAAGCCGGATCCCGCCGTACAGGAGCTCGCCGCCGCTTTCTTTCCCGGCCTGCTGGAGACGGCCGTGGGCGAGCGGGCATCGGTCCGCAGAAAGCCCAGTCCGGACGCCGTGCTGACAGCGGCCGCGGAAATGGGGGTTTCCGTCTCGGACTGCGTCTATGTCGGTGATTCGGAAGTGGATATTCAAACCGCGCGAAATGCCGGGATGGACTGCCTGTCCGTCTGCTGGGGTTTCCGCGATCCGGATCAGCTTGCGGAAGCCGGCGCCGCGCATCCGGTCTACACGCCGGAAGAACTGGAAGAAAGGATCCTGAACCTATGAGAACACTCGGCTTTATCGGAACCGGAAACATGGGCGGCGCGCTCGCCAGAGCCGCTTCCCGCCAGGAGGATAACCGTCTCCTGCTGTTTAACCGCCACCCGGAGAAGGCGGAAGCGCTGCGCGCGCAGATCGGCGGAACCGTGACCGACCAGAAAGGCGCGGTCGACGGCGCAGACTACCTCTTCCTCGGGGTCAAGCCCATCATGCTCCCGACCCTGGCGGAGACGCTCCGTCCGCAGCTCAAGGACAGGCAAAGCCGCGTCATCCTCGTCTCCATGATCGCGGGGATCGAAATCGCGAAGCTGCAGGAAATCCTCGGCGGAAGCTACCCTGTGATCCGCATTATGCCGAACACCCCTGTTTCCGTCGGAGAAGGGATGATCCTCTACTGCTGCAGCGCGGAGGTCACGCCGGACGAAGAAAAAGGCTTTCTCAGCGCCATGACGGCATCCGGCCGCTTCCTCCGGCTGGAAGAGCGCCTGATCGATGCCGGGATGGGCGTCTCCGGCTGCGGGCCCGCCTTTGTGGACCTGTTTGTGGAAGCGCTCTCTGACGCGGCCGTGGCCTGCGGCATGCCGCGCGCGGACGCCATCACGCTGGCCGCGCAGATGACCATGGGCTCGGCAAAGCTCATTCTGGAGAGCGGGAAACACCCCGCCGAACTCAAGGACGCCGTCTGTTCCCCCGGCGGCACCACGATCCAGGGGGTTCGAAAACTGGAAGAGAAGGGCTTCCGTTCCGCTGTCTTTGAAGCGGTTCTCGCAACCTGCGGCAAACTGTAATCCTGATCTCCCGCGGAGATCGTTCGCTCCACAAAAAAACAGGGCCTTCCTGATTCCATCAGGAGGGTCCTGTTTTACTCTGTCCTGTGTTTCTGCTTTACCGGCAGGGCAGTTCTGCCGTCGCGGTGCGCGTTCCGTCGGTGACGGTGACGCGGAGCACACCGGCCTCGCCTGCCTGGACAACCGTCTGCGCCTCGCCGAAATAAGTGGGAACTTCCGTCTGCGCGTAGTTGCCTTCAAAGTAGGTATTGGCGGTTGCCGTGCCCATGACCGTGCCGTTTTCCGCTTCCACGCGGATCCGGTGCCGTTCAAGCGGTTTGATCTCGCCCTTTGCATCGGTATAACGCATCCGGAAGTAGACCATCTCTCCGGGCCGGCAGACTTCGGTTTCCGGCTCGAGGCGCAGTTCCAGCTCTTCCCCGGCGGTGAACAGGCTGTCTCTGCCGAGCTCCCGCCCTGCCGCGTCAAAGGATACCGCCGTCAGTTCACCCGGTTCATAGGGCACACGGAAGACCGCGCAGGCCTTTTTCGGTTTCTTTTTCCCGGCAGACCTGCCGTTGACAAAAAGCTCCACGCTCGCGGCCCGGGCAAAGACTTCCACCTGCGCGCTTTTCCCTTCGCAGCCCGGCCAGGACCAGCTTCGCTGGGCACGGGTCAGGTTCCATCCGGTCATATTCAGGCGGCTTTCCTGATTAACCGGAGTCACTGCCAGCTTCGGACCATTTTCCAGCTCAAAGCAGACGCGGGTGTACATCGCCTCGGGCGTCAGCTTGCCGGTGACATCCACCCGGCCGGGGCCTCCGCGGATCGGGTCAAAGCAGCAGTCCGTCCTGTATTCGTCAAATTCCGGTCCGCCGTCTCCGCACTCCCCGATGTAGTCCCAGGCAACCCAGACAAAGTCGCCGACCAGCTGCGGCACTTCCTTCGCGACCTCCCAGAAGTCATACGCGTCACCGATCAGGGTTTCGGAGCCGAGGATCAGGCGCTCAGGATACTTCCTCGCGTCCCTGCGATAGCGCCAGTTGCCGTAGTTGTAACCGGCGATGTCCATCGCGGCGAACGCGTCTCTGGTTTTCCAGTCGCAGGGAGGCAGCGTAGCCCCGAACTTCATAAAATCACAGCCGATGGTGGCAGCGAGGATATTGTAGAATTCCGAGCCGACCGCTTTCTTTTTGGGCTTTTTCGCCGCGGCGTCCTGGGCAGCCTTTTTCGCGGCCTCCGCCTGCTGCTGCGCCTTCTCATCGCTGTAGACGCCCATGCCCATCGAGCTCAGGAAGTTGAAGAAGATGTTGATGCCGCAGGTCACCGGCCGCGTCGCATCCAGGCTGTGCAGGTAGTCCGTGAATTCCCGCTGCAGGGCGATCCCCTTCTCCTGTGCGCTCTCCGCCACCTCATTGCCGGTGGAGTACATAATGACGCAGGGGTGGTTGAAGTCCTTGTCCACCATGTCCTTCATGTCCTGCTTCCACCACTCGCTCACATAGGAGGCGTAATCGTACTGCGTTTTGTGCATGTACCAGCAGTCCACGTATTCATCCATCATCAGCATGCCCAGTTTATCGCAGGCATCCAGCAGGTATCTGGAGCAGGGGTTGTGGGCAGAGCGGACAGCGTTGTAGCCCGCCTCCTTGAGAATGCGGATACGGCGCTCCTCAACCTCGGGATAGGTGCAGGCACCCAGCAGGCCGTTGTCGTGGTGGATGCAGCCGCCGCGGATGACGACGCGTTCTCCGTTGATAGCAACACCCTTCTCCGGCGTCCAGCTCAGCGTGCGGATGCCGAAGCGCTCTTCCACCACGTCCCCGCCAAAGCAGATCCGGGCCGTATACAGATTCGGCGTATCCACGTCCCAGAGTTTCGCGTCGGGAATCTCCAGTTCAAAGGATTTTTCACCCCTCGCCTCCGCAACCGTCTTTTCGCCGTCCAGGATCTGCAGCCGCACTTCTCCGGGAATGGAGGTCTCTGCCTGTACGCGGATCTTTGCCGGGTTGATACTCAGAGTCTCAATGCGGACACCGTTGACGGGGATATACTTTTCCCCTGCCGCCCACAGCCATACAGGGCGGAACATACCGGTACCGGGATACCAGCGGGAGTTGGGCTGGTCGGCATTGCGGGCGATCACGCGGATCTCGTTTTCGCCGTCCTGAAGAAAGCCGTTGAGCTCCACATAGAAATTGGTGTAGCCGTAAGGGCGATATGCCGCCTTCTCTCCGTTGAGCCAGACTTCGGCGTTATGATAAACGCTTTCAAACTCCAGAATCAGATGTTTGTCTTTCAGTTCTTCCGGCAGCGTAAAGACTTTCCGGTATTCGTAATCGCCGCCTTCAAACCAGGCGATATTCCCCTCGCCGTGGCTTTTGTCCGTACGCGCTTCGGTGCGCATGGCGTCGTGGGGCAGGGTGACGGGGAGCTTCTCTCCCTCCCGGCTCAGCGGTCTGCAGGTCCAGCCCCGGTTGAAATCGTATTTTTTCATGGCGCCTCCTTACACATGAAGTTCCGGTTTTCCGTTCTTCCGACGCTGCTCATTAAACGCCTTGAGCGTGTCGTCATCGGCAAACGGCTCAACCTCCGCCTGGGGATCGTGATCCAGCCGGATCGCGGCGTGGTCGAGTTTGGAATACCGCTCCACGCCCAGGAAGAGGAACATCACGAAAATCAAAACATAGCAGATCGTCTCGCCGCCGATGAAGAGCCAGGGCATTGCCGCACGAATCGCGGGAGAGGAGATATTCGAAGCGGAATAATCCAGCGCAGAGAGGACGCTGTTCATGATGCCGGTCGCAAGACCGGTCATGCCTGCCATGATCGCGCCGTAGATCATCATGGAAAAACCGTCGGTGCGGAAACCGTTGAGCGCCTCCTGATGATCATACACATCGGCAAGCAGCGCAAGCCCCAGATACATGGCCGGTGTGGAGCCGAGCGCTTTGATTGCGAAGGATGCCACGACAATGGGGTAGTTTGCCGGGAACAGCATGCCGAGCACGCCGCCGCACACCGCCAGGAGCGCGCCGCACATGATCGCGCGGGCCTTGCCGATTTTGTTGGCCAGCGGCACCGCGATCAGCATGCCCAGCGCCGTGGGAATCGCGCCGATGATGGCGAGGGTTCCCTGCAGTGCGCCGCCGTAGGCCACCGTGTAGTTCCCGCTGGCATCCGGGAACATCGCCTGACAGAAATAGAGCTGGGAGACGTTCTTAATCATACCGCCCATCTGGAAGCAGAAGAAAAAACCGATCATAATCAGCCAGAAGCGGTCATGCAGACACACGGAGGCCTGCTGCCGGACCGGCATGGCGGCTTTGGTCTCTTCGGCAGTCCCGCTGAAGCCTTCCTCCGTGACGCGCTCTCTGGTGAAGAGATATTCGGTGACCGCGCCGACGACGGTGACGATCATCAGCGCAATGACAAAGACTTTCCAATGCTGATAGGAGGCCAGGCCGTCATAGAGCACCGCGCCGGAGGCGTCCGTGTAATACTCGATCACGCCGGCATCGCTGTACACCGGCGTCCCCGCCGCGGGATTCATGTCGTAGACGAAGAGCAGCCGCAGGAAGAAAGGAAGAACCATGCTGGCAATGCCCATCGCGCCCATCGCGCAGGCCATGGATGCGGTCGCGAGCAGGCCGCGGTCCTTGCTGTTGCGTGTGGAGAGGCTGACAATTGCCGCGTGCGGCGTGGAATACATGGGGTAGGCAACAGCAAACCAGAGGATGTAGCCGATCGCGAGAAGAATGAGCGCCGCGGTCTGCTTTTCCGGGATGGTCTCGTTGACGAAAGGCGAGAGGACAAACAGAACGATCAGCGCCAGGATGCTGATGGGAATCGACAGCAGGATCAGGGGCCTCGCCTTTCCGGCGCGGGTGACATTCCTGTCCATCAGGCGTCCGACCAGAATGTTGCCCATCACAACAAACACCACCGAGATGACGGGGATCCAGGCAAAGAACCAGCTTGCCCAGCGGTTGATGTTGAGGACATTGGACATGTAGGCGTTGAAGTAGTTGGCGAGCACCGCGTTGGCTGTGGCGGCCAGAGTTGGTCCGATCAGGTAGCCCAGCGCGGCTTCCGGGAAAATCGTAACCTGATCGCCCTTGATCATCGACCCCGGCAGCCGGGGCCCTTTGGAATCCTGTTTCATATCTCCTCCTGTTATTCATAAAGCTTATAATTCATCATATAATAATTATTCTGTTTTGACAAGGCGTTTTCCGGCATCGCTGTCCCCCGCGGCGGAAAACTTCCGCATCCCGGCGGTCCCGGCTCTCTGTCTGACAAAAAAGGAAATCCCGGGCTGAGCCCGGGACCTTCGGTTAAAGCGCGTATTCTTTTCGGTACTGCAGGAAGAGCGGAGAGAACTCCGGATCCGCGCCTTCCTGGAGGGATTCCTGATACTGGTGGGTCTCAAAATCCCCCTCATCCATCCGCACCACCGCCAGCCCAAGGTTGGAGCAGTGGTCGGCGATACGCTCGAGATTGGTGATCAGGTCGTTGAACACGAAGTTCTGCAGGATATTCCCCTGACCGTGCTGCAGCCGTTCAACCTGCCGCATTTTGATCTCATCGCAGAGGAAGTCTATCACCTCTTCCAGCGGCTCCACCTTCTCGGCGAGGGCGGCGTCGTCCGTGCGGTAGGCTTCCACCGCAAGCTTCAGGATATCCGTCACGGCGCGGATCAGCACGCTCAGATCGTGCGTGCCGCCCGCGGAGAAGAAGAGGAGCTTCTGGTGGAGCTCGGCGCTGCTCTCGGCGATGTTGCGCGCGTGGTCGGAGATGCGCTCAAAATCGGAGAGGGTGCGGAGGCATTTGGAGACTTCCTCGCTCTGTTTTTCCGTCAGCTTCTGCCCGCTGAGCTGGAGCATATAGGACCCGAGCAGGTCCTCATAGCGGTCAACCTCTTCCTCCAGCTGCCTGACGCGCTGGAAAGTCTCCTCATCGTATTCCCTCAAAAGCCGGACAGCGAGACGAAAAGAGGTCTGCGCCTTGGAGGCCATCTCGTTGATCTGGATTCTGCTCTGCTCCAGCGCCAGCGCAGGGTGCGCGAGGAAGCGCTCTTCCAGCTGCAGCTCCGGCGCCTGCTCTTTGGTTTCCGTCTCGGGGATAGCCCGCGTTACCACCGCCTCGACCACATCGGCCAGCGGCGCGATCAGCAGGAGGTTGGCAAGGCGGAAGAGCGTATTCAGCATCGCCGTGGAGAAGGGATTCATCACGTTTTCCATCATTTTGAAATGGAAGAGAGCGTTGGCCACATAGAACAGCGCCGCGCAGCCGAGAACACCGAGAATCGCCTCGACCAGATAGACGGAAGCCGCCCGCTTCCCCTTGGTCGTCGCGCCGACGGCCGAGAGCAGCACCGGGAGCGCCGCGCCGATGTTGATCCCCATCAGAAGCGGCAGCGCCGCGTCAAACTGCAGCGCGCCCGTAACCGAGAGGGCCTGCAGAATGCCGACCGCGGCAGAAGCCGACTGCAGAACCGCGGTGATCGCCGTCCCGACCAGAATGCCCAGCAGCGGGTGGCTCATGGAGAGCATCATGTTGGTAAACCAGGGCTGTTCCCCGAGCCCGCTCACCGCGCCGCTCATGGTGTGCATGCCGAACATCAGGATCGCGAACCCCATCAGGATATCCCCGATGTGCATATTCCGCTCGTTTTTCCGGTTCATCCGGAAAACCATGCCGGCAAAGGCGACAATGCCGGTCAGGGTGCTTGTGGAAAGGATGCTGCTGATACCGCTGCCGCCCTCCAGATAACTCAGGCAGATCACCCAGCCCGTAATGCTGGTGCCGAGGATCGCCCCGAGGATGACGTGCACGGACTGCCGTACGGTCATCATGCCGGAGTTGACAAAACCGACCGCCATGACGGAAGTCGCCGAGGAGGACTGAATCACCGCCGTCACGCCGGTGCCGAGCAGCAGCGCCTTCATCGGCGTCCCGCTCAGCCGGTAGAGAATCGGCTCCAGACTGCTGCCCGAGAGTTTGGTCAGGCCGTCCCCCATCTTTGTCATGCCGAACAGAAACAGGGCAACGCCGCCCAATAATGTTACAATTTCCAAAATACTCATCATGATCTCCCAACCGGTTTCAAAACCGCGCACAGCATAGCCGAGTCAGGTTAAATCGGCAACCGTTTCTCTGTTAAATCCATGTTAAGTCAAAAAGAATCATACTGTTCAGAATGCCGGGAATATGATATGATGCTTGGGAGGTGAGCATATGATCTACCTGATTGAAGATGATGACAGCATCCGCAAGCTGGTCGTTTACGCGCTGCAGAGTCAGGGCTTTCAGGCGGAAGGCTTTTCCCACCCGGGCCCCTTTCGGCAGGCGCTGAACCGGGAACTGCCCGAGCTGATCCTGATGGATATCATGCTGCCGGAGGAAGACGGCATCTCCATTCTGAAAAAACTCCGCGCCGATCCGCGCACCGCGGCGATTCCCGTGATCATGCTGACCGCGAGAAACACGGAATACGACCGTGTGGAGGGCCTTGACGCCGGCGCGGACGACTATATCTCCAAACCCTTCGGGATGATGGAGCTTGTCGCGCGGATCCGCGCCGTCCTCCGCCGCCTGTCCCCCGGCGGCGCGAAAATCACGGAATATCACGTGGGAGCGCTCTCGGTCTGTCCGGAGCGGCATGAGGTGAAAGTGGACGGGGCGCCCGTCCCCCTGACCTACAAGGAATTCCTGCTGCTGCAGATCCTGCTGGAAAACCGCGGACTGGTCATGAGCCGCGAGGTCCTTCTGGACCGCGTCTGGGGCCTCGGCACGGAGCGGGAAAACCGGACGCTGGACGTCCATATCCGGACGCTGCGCATGAAGCTCGGCCCTGCCGGTGAATGCATCCAGACCGTCCGCGGCATCGGATACTGCCTGAAAGGAGAAGAAGCATGACCAGGGCCGTTTTCCGCTCCTCCTTTCTGATCGGAGGCATCGCGCTGCTGCTGGCCGCCATCCTGTTCTTTTCCCTGCAGTACCGGCAGACGCTGGACGAAACCTATCTGGCGCTGCAGCAGGAGGCCGTCTATGCCGAACACGGGCTGCTGATCGGCGGGCAGGAATACCTCGAGTCGCTCGGAGAGATTAACCGCGTTACCTGGATCACCCGCGACGGGGACGTCCTCTTCGACAGTCAGTACGCCCTCCCGATCGCCAATCAGATGCACTGCCCGGAGGTCACCGCCGCGGTCAGCAGCGGGGAAGGACAGGGGATCCGCCGCTCGGAGAGCAGCGGGACCGAGACCATGTACTACGCGCTGGTCTGTGACGACGGCACCATTCTGCGCCTCTCCCGCCCCCTGGACGCCTTCCGGCAGGCCCTCCAGACCGTCAGTCCCATCCTCTGGGTGCTTCTGCTGGTCCTGCTGATCGCGGCCCTGCTCTCCTTCCGCACCGCGCGGCGCATCGTAAAGCCCATCAACGAGCTGGATCTGGACGATCTGTCCGCCAGCCCCTACCCGGAGCTCAGCCCCCTGGTCAGCCGCATTCACGAGCAGAAAGAGACCATCCTGGAGCAGCGAACCGAGCAGGAGCGTCTGCGCCGCGAGTTTTCGGCCAATGTCTCGCATGAGCTGAAGACGCCGCTCACCTCCATCTCCGGCTTCGCGGAGCTCATGTCGACAGACGGCTTCCCGCAGGAGAAGGTAAAGGAGTTCTCCCAGGACATCTACCGGGAATCCCAGCGCATGATCACGCTGGTCGATGACATCATCCGCCTCTCCCGTCTGGACGAGGGCGGCGTACAGCTCAGGAGCGAGCCGGTCGATCTCTTCAGCCTCGCCGCCGATACGCTGGACAGCCTGCGCAGTGTTGCCGAAAAGCAGAACATCACGCTGGAGCTGAGCGGCGGAAGCGCGGAAATCTTCGGCGTCTGGCAGCTGCTGAGCGAAGCGGTCTACAACCTCTGCGACAACGCCATCAAGTATAACAAACCCGGCGGCACCGTCCGGGTCAGCGTTTCGGAGGATGAGAAGAGCTGCATCCTGCGGGTCGAGGACACGGGCATCGGGATCCCGGCGGAACACCAGGGGCGCGTGTTTGAGCGCTTCTACCGGGTGGACAAGAGCCACTCCAAGGCCATCGGCGGCACCGGCCTCGGCCTCTCCATCGTCAAGCACGTCGCGCAGTATCACCGTGCGGGCCTGGAGCTGGAAAGCATCCCCGGCGAAGGCACCGCGATCAGCATGATCTTCCCAAAAGCCTAAACGGCAAAAAACGGCCTCTCCCGCGCAAAGGGAGAGGCCGTTCTGTTTTTCAGGGAAGATCAGCCGTAGCTGTGCAGGCCGGACATCAGGGTATTGACGCCGGCGAATGTAAAGAGGACAACCGGGACAGAGATCAGCGCGTACCAGGCCATGAACAGGCCTTTTTTCTTTCCCCGCAGCCGCAGGTGCAGGTAAACGACATAGATAATCCAGGTAATCAGCGCCCAGACCTCTTTCGGATCCCAGGTCCAGAAAGCGCCCCAGGCCTGCTCCGCCCAGAAGGCGCCGGTCAGAATCGTCACCGTCAGCATCAGAATGCCGAGGGCAATCATCCGATAACTGAGGAAGTCCATCTGCTCCAGCTTGAAGGCGTCTTCTTTCCGGTTCTTTCTGCTGATGAGGAGATACCGCAGCGCGACGCAGCCGGCGACCACAAAAGCGGCGTAGGAGATGACCGCGGACCCGATATGGAAGCCGAACCAGCCGCTTCTCAGTGCGGGCATCAGGTCCGTCACTGTTCTCGGCTGCAGCGCGGCGTAGGAGAGGATGAAGAAGGACATCGGCATGACGACCGCGCTCAGCCAGTCCGCCTTCAGCCGGATCCGGAGGATGACCAGCAGCAGCGACACGCCCCAGGAGAAGGCCGTGGCAAACTCAAACTGGTTGGACAGCGGGAGCCGGTGCGCAACCACCCCGCGGATGACGATGTAGAGCGTGTGCGCACAGAAGGCGGCCAGGAAGGCCAGCCACGCGATCCTGCCCAGTCCTTCCTTTTTGAAAACAAGCGCGGCGAACTGGAGTACCGTCGCAAGAAAATAAACGATCAGGCTTCCGAAAAACAGGGCATTCATACTGTTTCCTCCTTTTGGTCTGCTGCCTCCATCCACTCCCGGACCCGAATCCGCATTCCTTCCGGTTTCGGTCCGCCCACCGCGCAGCCGTCGGGGTCAACCCGCAGCAGAACCGGCTGGCAGAAGAAGGTGATGTAGAAACCGGCTATCATCAGCAGAAAAGCCGCGCAGAGCAGCACGTTGACAAGCGTCGGCGTATATTTGATCCGCAGCCCGGGGTATTCGACCGGTTCCTCAAAACGGAAGCGGAGATCCCCCACCTGCAGCTCATCCCCCACAAAGGCCAGGATCGGCGTATAGACGCCGTCCGAGGCCGTCTCCACCTTATACACCGGGTTCGGGTAGCTCCCGGAGGTGTTCGTTACGAGCGTGACATTGCCGCTGGGATCCTGGATCAGATCCGGATAGAGCGCCTCATACCAGAGTCCGTTCACACCGTCGAGGGAGAGAAACACCAGCTCTGTCAGGGTCAGGGTATCCTCCCCGCCGGTCTCAAGATTCTGAACCGTAACCGAACCGGCCGTCCCGTAGGTCTGCTGGTAGACCTTATAGGGGCCGAAGGTCAGCGGATGGTTCACGCTGATCTCCCGGATGCCGCTCTCCCGTCCGTCCGGCAGCCGGACAGAAATCTCGCTGGTGAAATCCAGGCGCCCGGAGGCGTCCTCAATGCGGAAGCTCTCCACGGCGATCTCGGTTCCGTCGTCCATCCAGAGCGCCTCGCCGGGCAGACAGGTCTGATCTGTCGAGGTCGGCAGATAGATGGCCCCCGCGCCGAACAGGATCGTCAGCAGGATGGAGAGGTGGGTAATGAAGCTGCCGTAGCGGCCGAAGCCGTTCTTCCGAAAGAAGATGGATTCCCCCTCCGCAGTTTCGCGGCAGCGCATGGCGCGGAGAGACGAGAGCACCCGATCCCGCTGTGCGGAATCCAGCGGAAAGTTCACCGGAAGATTCCGGAGTGTCTCCGTTTCCCTCTTCCTCGCGGCAGAAACAGAGCGGATCCGCACCAGGGAACACAGCGTCAGATTCAGACAGAGCATCACCAGCAGCAGCTGAAAATACCAGCTTTTAAACACGTCGTGCAGCTTCAGCATCAGGATTACGCCGTGGAAGCTGCGGTAGGTCTGGGCATACCAGGCGATCTCCCTCCCCTGCGGAATCACGGTTCCGACGACGGAGAGCGCGGCGATCAGGAGCAGCAGGATAATGCCAAAACGCATGGAGCGGAGAAACGAGATCAGTTTTTTCATGAGCAGGCCCTCATAAAGAACACCGCCCGCCCTTTGGGCGAGCGGTGTTCCCTGACTGTAATCTATTCGGTTCAGGCTGACTTGAACATGCCAAGCGCCTGGGCTGTCAGTGTTTCCGCCTTGTCCAGGCAGTCATGGGTCAGCTTCGGGTTATGCGCGCCGTTGCTGTTCTCCACGAACACGAAGTCCCAGTAGAACTGCGCGTCACGGGCCACCGCGCGGATCGCGTTGAGCTCTTCTTCCGTATACTCCCCGCTCTCCACCGCCTTTGCCAGCGTCTCTGTCAGTTCGACCAGCTGATCGGCGATCTCCCGCGTGCGGGCATCCGCCTTCTCCTGAACATCGCGCACTTCCGACACGAGGTCGGCATGGCACTTGGAGCACTCATCCGCGATGAGCTGCTCATTGTCCAGCGGGCTGGTCAGGTAATGGTTCGGATAGGTGCTCCTGCCATCCTCACCGACCACCATGCCCATATGGCAGTCGGCGCAGGTGAACTGGCCGCCGTGAATGCTCCCCTCACCAAGGAAAGTCTCAAACTCCGGATGCTGAACTTTGATCTGCCGGACGCCGGTCCGCGGGTTGGTATAGTCGGCAAACGGCTCCCCGTCCACCAGCAGGTCGTTGTTGTAATAGCTCAGGATCGCGTCCGGACTCATGTCCGAAAGGCTGGTGCGCGGAAGGCTGGTCACGCCGGTGCCGGGATAGAAGTAATACTCCACATGGCACTGTCCGCAGGCGAGATCGGCCGCCGGGACCTTCTCAAAATCTTCCCCGAGCGCGTCAATCACATAGGTATGGGTAACCGTAATCTCCCCCGGGGTGTTGGCATGGCAGCTGTAGCAGCTGATCCCCTCGGATACCAGCTCTCTGACTTCGTCAAAGGACAGCGTATAGGCCTCCGGCCCCATCTCATTCACAAGGTTGGTAAAGTCCGGCGTTTTGCAGGTCCAGCACTGCGCGAGCGCGTGCGGACGGCCGGTTTCGAGGATGTCATCCACATCGTAGAAGTGGCCGCGGGCGCTGCCGTAGGACTTGGAGAAGCCGTACGGCTCATACAGCGTCACGAGCTGTGGATACTCCTCCAGATAATTGACGATCTCGCTGTTCTCCTGATTGCGCATGAGGCTGGCATAGATCTCCGGGTATTCCTCTTCCCAGTCCGCCGCGTGGAGCACTGTCACGCCGGACATGGTCTCCACCTGTTTGGCGACATTCCTGCCCGTATGGGAGGCATTCGCCAGGGCTGTTGCCCTGTCCAGCGGCGCGTTTGACGCGATGATGCCGCTGATAATCCCGATGACCAGCACAGCGACGCCGCATCCGATGCCGATGAGATCATGGAGCTTCCGCTTCTGTTCCTTCTTGTCCATTTCGTTCTCCTTCCGTTCATGGACGGAATCCTGCGCACAGTTATGAATCAATACGCATACTTAGTAATATTATATCGTAAGCGGCCGCTTTCGTCAAGCTTATTGTTCCTGTCCGGCAGGCTTGTTCCGTCACGGTTTTTTCCCGCCGGAATTCCGGTTTACGTTCAGTTTTTCTTGCAATGAACAACCTGAAATGCTATACTGACAAGGATCATTATCTGCTCAGTATTTGTTTCGAAAGGCTGGAACAGACATGAAAGTACTTCGTGTTCTGAAAAAAATCATTCTTCTCGCATGGCTTGTATTTCTCGTGCTCTGCACACATTCTCTGGTCATGCAGCTCCATTCCTCCACGGGTGATGAGGCTTCCCCGGAAGTGAACACACCCGCTTTGAGTGTTCCCTTTGTTCAACCCTCAGGCGTCACGCTCTCTTCCGGCACGTATGCGGAAACAACGGAAGACCTGACCGCGGTGGTCACCGCGGAAGATCTGGCGCTTCTGGACACCTTCCCCGCGCTCCGTTCCGCCGACTTCTCCGGCAGCACCTGCTATGAGGACATCATCGCCTGGGCGGAGGCACATCCGGCTGTCAGCGTCCGCTATACCGTTTCGCTGCCGGACGGCCAGACTGCGGACAATGCTGTGACAACGTTGGATCTCTCCGAAATGAACGCCGCGGACGCCGGCGCGGCTGCCGCGCTCCTGCGGTACCTGCCCAAGCTGACACTGGTCGATCTCGGTGTCGGAACGGCGGAGAACACGATCGCCGGTGAGGACCTCGCCGCCATCGCCGAAGCCTGTCCGAACGCGGAGCTGCGCTACGCGCTGTCCCTGCTCGGCAATGAGGTCAGCCTCGACGCCAAAGAGCTGGATCTCAGCTCCCTGCAGAGCAGTCAGGCCGCGGAAGCCGCCGCGGTGCTCAGCAGCATGACGAATCTGGAGCGCATCACCCTCGGCAGTCAGGAGAACGGCCTGAGCTGGGCCGACGTCAACCGCATCCATGAGGCCGCGCCGAACGCCGTGCTGGATTACAGTTTCAGCATCTGGGGTGTGGACGCGAACCTGCAGGACGAAGTCCTCAACCTCAGCCATGTGAAGATGAACGACGAGGGCGCCGCCGTGCGGGAGGTGCTCCCGTGCATGACCAGACTGCAGACCCTGGACATGGACTTCTGTGAGGTCTCAAACGACGCCATGGCCCAGATCCGCGCGGACTACCCCGATGTGGACGTGATCTGGCGCATCTGGTTTGCCGGATACAGCGTCCGGACCGATGTGGAGCGCATTCTGGCCTCCTCCACCGCCCGCGGCGGACAGGTCACGGATCAGGAAGCAAAATGCCTTCAGTACTGCAATAAGGTCAAATATCTTGATCTCGGCCACAATCAGGTGCTGACGGACATCTCCTTCGTCCGCGGCATGCCGGATCTGGAAGTGCTGATCCTCGCGATCAATGACGTCGAGGACATCTCTCCCCTCGCCGACTGCCCGAAGCTGGAATACCTGGAGATTAACTCCACCAATGTAACGGATCTGAGCCCGCTCTCCAATTCGCAGGCGCTTCGCCATCTGAACATCGGCCGGACGGCGCACATGGACGGCAATTACGGAGAAGACCTGCTCCGCCCTCGTGTCACCGACCTCACCCCGCTTTACGGGCTCTCGGATCTGGAGCGCCTCTGGATCGGATCCGTGGTCGCGGAAGGCATTCCCATGGAGCAGATCCTGAAGATGTGCGAGGTCATGGGCGTCGATAACCTATACAACGAAGACGGCACGCTCAACGAATACTGCGAGCGCATCAACATCACTTCCGGCGACCCCTCTCAGGGTACCTGGCGCACAACCGGGTCCCGCCCCGACTGGGTCTGGGCCGAATGGGAAAGAACCGGCGTCTTCAACGATCCGCTGAATGAGCGCTATCTGCTTCTGCGCGAACAGTTCGGCTATGACAACGCCAACCAGAACTACTCTCTCCCGCAGAACGATCCTCTCTATTAATCAGGAGCGCACCCACATACCATGAAAAGATTATTCGCAAAGCTTGCCGCGGTCCTTCTCGCGCTCTGTATGCTGGCGGGATGCGGCGGCGCCGACCACGCAGGCTCCATCGCGCCGGAGGCTGTCCCCTCCGCCCCCGCGGAAGCCGCGTCTCCGGAACCGACGCCGGAACCGACGCCGGAGCCGACCCCCACATATGACCTGAACTTCTCCGTCGGCGGTCAGCCGCTCTCCGAGGCGGTCGAGAGCCTGGACCTCACACAGGCCAGCCCGGAGGAGATCGACCGGCTGATCTCGGTTCTGCCGGCTCTTCCCAATCTGAAGACCCTGGAGCTCGGCTCCGCTGCCGCGGAAAATCCCGCGGTTTCCTGGGACCAGGTTTACGCGCTGGAGCAGGGGGCGCCGCAGGCGGTGCTCAACTACCGCTTTACGGTCCAGGGCTATCCCTTCTCCCTCTCGGATGAGATTCTGAATCTGAACCATATCGTGTTTACCGACGAAGGCGCCCTGGCCTCCAGAATCGCCGGCTGCATGCCGAACCTGCGCATTCTGGACATGGACAGCTGCGGCGTCTCGAACAGCAGCATGGCAGCGATCCGGGACTTCTACCCCGATGTGGAAGTTGTCTGGCGTGTCTGGATCGGAACGGGCTACAGCGTGCGCACCAATGTCGAGCGGATCCTGATCTCGAACCCCGACCGCGGCGGAGAGCTGAACACCCCCGAATCCGTCGAAGGCCTGTATTACTGCACCAAAACCAAGTACCTGGACATGGGCCACAACGCCTATCTGCGGGACATCTCCTTCCTCGCGAACATGCCCGATCTGGAAGTCCTGATCGTCGCCATGTCCGAAGTGAAGGACCTCACGCCGCTGGCGAGCTGCCCAAAGCTCAACTATCTGGAGCTGCAGAACACGGCCGCCTGTGACCTCCGCCCGCTCGCCGGGCTGAAGGAGCTGCGGGATCTGAACATCTGCTACAACTTCGCGCTCTGGGACATCTCGCCCCTGTATGAGCTGGACCTCGACCGGCTGTACATCGGCTGCTTTACGCCCGTCTCTCAGGATCAGGTTACGGAGTTCCGAAAGCTCCACCCCAACTGCGTCATCAACACCACGACGGAAAACCCGACGGAAGAAGGCTGGCGCGCCGGCTGGGTCGCGGAGGGCGTCTGGGAGACCATGCCCCGCTATGTGCAGCTCTACGATGAGTTCCAGTACGGGAACTTCCCCTACTGCTACTCCTACACGGAGAACGACCCCCGCGTTTACAACCGGTTTGAATACTGAAAAGCACACCCGCACGGACCGAACGATCCGCGCGGGTGTGTTACTGTTATACTGTATGGATCGGCTTACTTGCCCATGTTCATCTGGGCAGCGACTTCCGCCGCGAAGTCTTCCTGCTTCTTCTCGATGCCTTCGCCCTTCACAAAGTGAACCGCGTTAACGAACCTGACCTTGCCGCCGAGCTTCTTGGCAGCGTCGGCAATGTAGCCTTCCACGGAACCGGTGAAGAGGTCGGAGCGGACAAACTCCTGCTGGAGCAGGCAGGTCTCTTTATAGAAGGCGTTCATCTTGCCGGCGGCGATCTTCTCTTTGATTGCAGCGGGCTTGGCAGCCATCTTCGGGTCGTTGTCCATCAGGGCAACCTGAACGGCCAGCTCATGGTCGAGGTCTTCCTGCGGAACCAGCGCCTTGTCCCAGAACTTCGGGTTCATGGCGGCAATCTGCATGGCGACGTTCTTGCCGATCTCGGTCGCGTCGATATCGCCCTCGACTTCGAGGTTCACGAGCACACCGTGGGTGCCGCCGGCGTGGACATAGGCCACGTTGAACGGATTCGCGAAGCGCGCGAAGCGGCGGATCTGAAGATTCTCACCGATGGACATGACCTTCTCGGGGAGGATCTCGGCGACGGTCAGGTCACGCTCGGGATACTTGCACTGCAGCAGCGCGTCCACATCCGCGGGGGCATCGGTCAGGACGACCTTGCAGATGTCCTTTACAAACTGAACAAAAGCCTCGCTCTTGGCGCAGAAGTCGGTCTCGCAGTTGACTTCCACAACAGCGCCGACACCGCAGCGGGGGCAGACGCGGGCATAGGCCATGCCTTCCGCGGCAATGCGGCCGGCCTTTTTCGCTGCCTTCGCAAGGCCCTTCTCACGCAGCCAGTCGACTGCCTTTTCCATATCGCCGTCCGTCGCCTGAAGGGCCTTCTTGCAGTCCATCATGCCGACGTTTGTCATCTCACGGAGTGTTTTTACATCCTGAGCGGTAAATGCCATTCTTATTTCCTCCTTAATCAGTTCAGTGAGTACAGTTTCTTCAAAAATGGGGGCGCTCGAAACGCCCCCCGTCACTTGCTTATTCTTCCGCAGCTTCGGCTTCGGCTTCTTCCACGTCGGCGCCCTGATGGCCTTCCTGAACGGCATTGGCCATGGTGGCGGCAATCAGGCGAATCGCACGGATCGCGTCATCGTTTGCGGGGATGACATAGTCGACCTCGTCCGGATCGCAGTTGGTGTCAACGATCGCGACAATGGGAATGTGAAGCTTGCGGGCCTCGGCGATGGCATTGTGCTCCTTGCGCGGGTCAACGACGAACAGAGCGCCGGGGAGCTTCTTCATGTCTTTTACGCCGCCGAGATACTTCTCGAGCTTTTCCATCTCGCCGAGGTGCTTCATGACTTCCTTCTTGGGAAGCATATCGAAGGTGCCGTCTTCCTGCATCTTCTTCAGCTGCGCGAGACGATCCACGCGGGTGCGCATGGTCTTGAAGTTGGTGAGCATGCCGCCGAGCCAGCGGGCATTGACGTAATACATGCCGACGCGAGAGGCTTCCTCGCGGACGGCGTCCGTCGCCTGCTTCTTGGTGCCGACGAAGAGGATCGTTTCTCCGTTTTCCGCCAGCTGGCGAACGAACTGATAAGCCTCTTCCAGTTTCTTGACCGTCTTCTGAAGGTCAATGATGTAGATGCCGTTACGCTCACAGTAGATGTACTCGGCCATCTTGGGGTTCCAGCGTCTGGTCTGATGTCCGAAATGAACACCGGCTTCCAGAAGCTGCTTCATGGATACAACTGCCATTTTCTTTCTCCTTTTTTTGTTCTGATCCTCCGGGTACCTCAACCCCTCCGCCAAGCCATTGGCCACATGGGGAAAGTCAGCGCCCGTGTGAATTGCCGATATATATTAACAGATCATTCTTTAAAAATCAAGCGCTTTTTACAGGAAAGTTGACAGTTTTTCCGAAGCGGGTTATAATGCCGTGTCGCGGTGATGACCGCCGCCGTTTTGACCGTATCAGGAGGGTTCTGTAAACATGGCCGATCTGAAAAAAAGAATATGCGTCGGCGCTCTTTCCCTTCTGCTGTTTCTGCAGTGCGGCTGCGGTGTCGGAAAGACAGCCGACGACAGCGAAATCCCCCCGGCGGAAACCGCCGAAACCGCGGCAGCCGCGGAGACTCCCGTCACGCAGTCCGATCCCGCGGAGAATCCGGAGATCCGGATTACGGAGATCATGCTGCGCAATCACGCCACGCTGCGGGACGCGGACGGCGACTTCCCCGACTGGATCGAGCTGCGCAACGAGACCGACCGCGATCTCAACCTCGAGGGCTGGAGTCTGACGGACAACGAGCGCCGGGATGGTCTGGTCTTTCCTGCGTTTCTCCTGCCTGCCGGCACCACCTTCGTGGTCTACGCCTCCGGGAAGAACCGTCCGGAGGAGCTGCATGCGCCGTTTGCCCTCTCAGAGGGTGAGACGCTGATCCTGCGAAACCCGGACGGCGAAACGGTCTGTCAGGTCCCCTGCACGGAGACGCTTCCGGACCGCAGTCTCGCCCTGCAGGAGGACGGAAGCTTCCGGGAGTGCAGATATCCCACCCCCTGGCAGGAAAACACCACTGCCGCCTATGACGAACTGCAGCGGGCTCAGGCCTCGGAAAGTCCGATCCTGATCAATGAAGTTCTCGTTTCCGACCCGAACAGCCGTTTCTCGGATTATCAGGGCAGCGACTGGGTGGAGCTGAAGAATGTCTCTTCCGCGCCGGTCAGCCTGGAAGGATGGTATCTCTCCGACGACGATGACAACTACTGGAAGGCAAAGCTCCCCTCTGTGACGCTGGAGCCGGGCCAGCTGACCGTCGTACGCTGCGACCAGCTTGGCATCGGGCTGGACTCCGAGCAGGACGCCCTGTTCCTGAGCCGGAGCACCTCCGGGCTGCAGGACTGGCTCGTGCTCCGGGACATTCCCTACGGCGGCAGTTACGGCAGGCTCTCCGGACAGAACGGCGGCTTCTTCTTCCCGACAGCCACACCCAATGAGGAAAACCGCGACGGAAAGCGGCGTGTCTCCGCTATGCCCGCCGCGCTGACCGCGGACGGCGTTTTTGAGGGGGATGAGCCGGTGGTCCTGGACCTTCAGGCGGAAGGACGCATCTACTATACCTATGACACTTCCTTGCCGACCGAACGCTCTGCCCCCTGGGTCGGCCCGACGAGAATCCCCGCGACCTGTATCATCCGGGCAGTCGCCATCGAGGAGAACGCGCTGCCGAGCATCCCGCTTACCCTGAGCTACTTCATCAACGAAAAGCACAGCCTCCCCATCGTCAGTCTCGTGACAGACAACAAGGAGGCGTTTCAGTCAATGTATAAAGTTGGCTGGAAAGGGCTGGAATGGCCCGGCAATCTCGCTTTCTATGAGGAAGGCGGGAGCTTTTCCCTCCCCTGCGGGATCAGCATGCACGGGGAAACCAGTCTGGTCCTGTTAAAGAAGGGCATGGGGATCCGTTTCCGGGGCGTCTACGGTGCGGAGAGCCTCCATTACGACATCTTCGGAGGAGGCGTGCAGGACTTCACCAATCTGATTCTGCGCAGCGGGCAGGATCAGACCAGCGCGATCATCCGCAACGAGCTGTGCGAGAACCTCGCCCTCGCCGCCTCGGACAGCATTGTCGGCTCCAGAGGCCGCTACTGCGTCCTGTACATCGACGGCGTCTATTCCGGCATCTACGCGCTCTCCGAAAAGATGAACGAGCAGCACTACGCGAATCTCGCCGGGGTCAGCCGCGACAGCGTAACGGTTGTGGACGCGGATGACGTCCGGAAAAACGACCTGTATGAGGAAGTCTTTCAGTTCTGTTCCGAGAACGACATGTCCGAGCAGAAGAATTACGAGCACTTCCTCACCCTGATGGACCCGGACAGCCTGATCGACTGGATTTTTCTGGAGGGCTACTTCGCCAATTCTGACCTGACCTACGGGAACCTCCGTTTCTGTCGGTCCTCGGAGAACGACGGGCGTTGGCGGCTGATGTTCTATGACCTGGACGCCACGCTCGCCTCTCCCTATATGAACCACAGCATTCTGCTGCACCGAAACTACATGCAGAGCATCCTGGTCAGTCATCTGTTCGCGGACCTGATGGAAAACGAGGATTTCCGGGACCACTTTCTGACGCGCACAGCAGCGCTGCTGTCCGGTCCTCTGACAGAAAAGAAAGTCCTGGCGGAAATCGACCGGCTTGCCGGGCTGGTCGATCCGGAAGCGCGGCGCGACATGCACCTCCAGGCCAGGAGCTATGAGAGCTGGAAAATGAACGTGGACTACCTGCGGGCCTTCATCAAGGACAACAAATGGACCCTGCACAACATTGACGCCGTCTGCAAAGAGCTGAAGCTGAGCGCGGAGGAGCGCGAACACTACTTTGGGAGCCTTATTCCCTAGCCTCCCGCTCCACCGCCCGGATATTTTTTTCAAACTTGCTGCGCGGACCCTCTACCACGCGTCCGCAGCTGAGACAGCGAAGGCGGAAATCCGCCCCGCTTCGCAGAACCTGCCAGCGCATCCCCCCACAGGGATGCGCTTTTTTCATGGTGAGAATATCGTATTCCCGAATATCCATGCTCACTTCTGAATCGCCTCCCAGTAATTGCGTGCCGCCTGCTCGGTTTTGTTGTCGCCGTAGCGGTAGTACTGCCGGTTCTTCAGCGCGTCGGGGAGATACTGCTGACGCACCCAGTGCCCGGGATAATCGTGGGGGTAGAGATAGCCCTGCTCCCGCTCAAAGCCCGTCCCGTCCGCGTGCACGTTCTGAAGCTCCCGGGGGATGGAGCCGACCTGCCCCGCCTTCACATCCGCGACGGCCTCATCGATGGCCATGACCACGCTGTTGGACTTCGGGGCGGTGGCCAGCAGAATGCAGGCCTCGGCGAGGGGCAGCCGGGCTTCCGGCAGGCCGAGCTGCAGCGCGCTGTCCACACAGCCCTTCACAATGGGCACGGCCTGCGGATAGGCAAGCCCGATGTCCTCACTGGCCGAGCAGAGGATCCGCCGGCAGATCCCGGCCAGATCTCCGACCTCAATCGCCCGCGCGAGGTAGTGCAGCGCCGCGTTGGGGTCTGAGCCGCGCAGCGATTTCATCATCGCCGAGAGGATGTCATAGTGCTCATCCCCGTCCCGGTCATAGCGCATCGCGCTCTTCTGCGAAATCAGCTCCGCGTCCGCAAGCGTAATCACGCTCCCGTCCGCAGCCGCGGAAAAGAGGAGTTCCACCGCGTTCATGGCCTTGCGCACATCGCCGCCGCAGGCCTGCGCGACGCGCCGCACGACGCCGTCCTCCACCCCGACGGGCACTTCCCGACGGGCATTGAGAATCTCAACGGCGCGCTGAACGGCCTTTTCGGCTTCCTGCGGCGGAACGGGCTTGAATTCAAACACCGTCGAGCGGCTCAGCACCGCCCCGAAGACACAGAAGTAGGGGTTTTCCGTCGTGGAGGCAATCAGGGTAATCCTGCCGTCTTCAATAAACTCCAGGAGGCTCTGCTGCTGCTTTTTGTTAAAATACTGAATCTCGTCCAGATAGAGCAGCACCCCGCCCGGCGTCAGGAAGGTGTCCAGCTCATCGATGATCCGGCGGATATCCGCGATCCCCGCGGTGGTGGCGTTGAGCTTCCGCAGGCTGCGCTGCGTGCGCTCGGCGATGATGCGGGCGACGGTGGTCTTGCCGGTTCCGGACGGGCCGTAAAAGATCATGTTGGGAATGCTCCCGCTGTCGACGATCCGCTTCAGCAGGCCGTCCCGGCCGAGAATATGCTGCTGCCCGACCACCTCCGACAGGCTGCGCGGGCGGATCTCATCCGCGAGCGGTTTGTATGCAGTTTCCATGTGCCATCCCTCCTGGCTGAGAAAAAAAGCTGCCTTTCCAAGGAGGCAGCTTTTCAAATTGGTTTATTCTTATTCTTCGCCGCGGTCGAGATCAATGGGTTCGAGCGCTTCCCCGTCCTCATTTTCCCCGTCCTCGCCGTCTTCCGCGTCCGCGTCCTCGTCCGGCAGGGAGAACTCGAGCACCGCCCTGCAGACAGGGCAGATCACAGACCCCTCGTCCAGCGTCTCATCATCGAAGCTGATGCTCTCCCCGCAGTTCGGGCATTCCACCTCGTAATAAACGGTGTCGTCGTCCTCTTCGGCAACTGCGTCATAGACCCTGCCGGAGCCGAAGGGATAGTAGCCGTCATCGTCATCCTCATCGTCCGCGTCAAAATCGTCCGTGTCATCCTGGAACAGTTCCTCCAGATAGTCCAGGCTGACCTCGACCTCTCTCAGGGAATCCTCCAGATCCTCATGCTGATCCTGGAGGTCCTGAATCTGCGAGGCCATATCCCCAACCAGGTCGGAAAGCACATGCCACAGCTTGCCCTCCCCGGCTTCGGGGTCCATCCCCTGGCCTTCCACAAGGCCCCTGAGATACGCTGCTTTTTCGGTAATCGTCATACTTTCCCTCCTCTCGGATATCGGATCAGCGGAAAACGGAAACCATCAGGCCCTGGACAGATACTCCCCGGTGCGGGTATCGACCCGGATCTTCTCACCCGGCTCAATAAACAGCGGGACTTTGATCTCCGCGCCGGTCTCCAGCGTGGCGGGCTTGGTCGCGTTGGTCGCCGTGTTGCCGGCAAAGCCCGGATCGGTCTCGGTCACTTCCAGCTCTACAAAGAAGGGCGGCTCCACATTGAAGACCTTCCCCTTGTAGGAATAGATGGTGCACTCCATGTTCTCTTTCACAAACTTGAAGTTGTCGCCCAGAACGGCCTCATCAACCGGCTCGAGCTCATAGGTCTCCGGGTTCATGAAATAGTACAGGTTGCCGTCGGCATAGCTGTATTCCATGCTCATGCGGTCGACGGTCGCGTTCTCAAACTTCGCGGTCGGGTTGAACGAAGTCTCTGTCACAGCACCGGTAATAACATTCTTCATCTTCGTGCGGACAAAGGCCGCGCCCTTGCCGGGCTTGACATGCTGAAACTCAACGACCTGCATAACCTGGCCGTCCATCTCAAAGGTGACGCCGTTTCTGAAATCGCCTGCTGTGATCATAATAAAAACCTCCGAATTGATTGAATAGACAGTAATAAGCTGCTGTACACAGTTACCTGCTTATTTTATCGTATCTGCGCCCGTTTTGCAAGCGCTTTTTCATTCCGTTTCCGCGGCGGCACCGTCCTGCTTTTTGGCCCCCGAACTGCGCAATTTCTGCTTGCACTTTTGCGCCTGTTCCTGTATAATACTTTTTGGGTTTTTGCCCAATAATCTGACTGCGTATGCGGCTCTCCATTCCTAAGCCGTATACAGCTTTAAAAAGGAGGAAAAGTTCAACCCCGGGCTCGGGGTGCGGCAGTGTGGAGACCTGTCGTAGCGCAATACGCTCCTGTGCGGGCGATTGTGAGAATGTCTCCGGCGGAGGCCGGACATTCAGAGCCGAGAATCATGGCAACAGTACAGCTGAAGAACATCAAGAAAGTCTACCCCTTTGTCAGCGGCGAGCAGAAGAAAAGCAAGAAGAAGAAAGCGGATGAGCCTGAGAAGAAAAAGGTCAATCTGCAGATCACCGATGAAGGCGTTGTCGCGGTGCAGGAGTTCAACCTGGACATCGCGGATAAGGAATTCATCGTTCTGGTCGGCCCTTCCGGCTGCGGAAAATCCACGACGCTGCGCATGGTCGCGGGTCTCGAAGAGATCTCCGGCGGTGAACTGATTATCGACGGCAAGGTCATGAATGATGTCGCGCCGAAGGACCGCGATATCGCCATGGTTTTCCAGAACTACGCCCTCTATCCCCACATGACGGTCTATGACAACATGGCCTTCTCCCTGAAGCTCCGGAAAGAGCCGAAGGATGTCATCGACAAGAAGGTCCGTGAGGCGGCCGAAATCCTCGACATCACCCAGTACCTCGAGCGCAAGCCCAAGGCGCTGTCCGGCGGCCAGCGCCAGCGTGTGGCCATCGGCCGCGCGATCGTGCGTGACCCGAAGGTCATGCTGATGGACGAGCCTCTTAGTAACCTGGACGCGAAGCTGCGTAACGAGATGCGTGCCGAGATCATCAAGCTCCGTGAGCGCATCAACACCACCTTCATTTATGTTACCCATGACCAGACCGAGGCCATGACGCTGGGCGACCGGATCGTCATCATGAAGGACGGCTACATCCAGCAGATCGGCACCCCGCAGGAAGTCTTCAACCACCCGGCGAACCTCTTCGTCGCGGGCTTCATCGGCATGCCCGTCATGAACATGTTCGACGGCAGACTGACCCGCGAAGGCGACAAATACTTCGTCGAGGTCGGCGGCTACAAGACCGAGCTCGCCCCCGAGAAGGAAGCGCGCCTGCTGAAGAACGATGTCAAGAGCCAGGATGTCATCCTCGGCGTCCGTCCGGAGCACACCGACATCTCCGCCGAAGGCGTCACCGCAAAGGTGGACGTGAGCGAAATGATGGGCTCCAGCGTGCATCTGCACGTCACCGCGGAGGGCCGCGATGTCATCATCATTGTCCCGACCATCGACATGAAGGGCAACTACGCGATGGGCGACACCGTCCACTTCTCCTTCAAGGGCAATGTGGCCCACGTCTTCTCCAAGGAGACCGAGAAGAACCTCGAGTTCTGATCTTCTCTCCCATTCTCTGAATCTGAGAATCCTCTGAATCCAAAGCCCCTCCGTGTCTGCGGGGGGGCTTTCTGCAGAATGCAAAACAGAAAGGGACGACTGCAGCATGAAAAAAATCGCCATCCTGTGCGCTGACGGCTTCGAAGAGATCGAGGGTCTGACCGTCGTCGATCTGCTTCGCAGAGCGGATGTTGTCTGTGACATCGTCGCGGTCGGCGACGCTTCCCCGATCGTCGGCTCTCACGCGATCCGTGTTCTCCCGGACCGTCTGTTCAAAGAGACGGACTTTTCCGAATATGACGGCATTGTGCTGCCCGGCGGGCTCCGCGGGACAGCCGCCCTGGCCGCGGACGGACGGGTGGAAACCCAGCTCCGTTCCTTCTGCGCGCAGGGCAAGCTCACCGCTGCCATCTGCGCCGCGCCGACCGTGCTGGCGCAGGCGGATCTCCTGCGGGGAAAGACGGCCGTCTGCTATCCCGGCATGGAGGACCGGCTGAGCGGTGCCGTGATCGGTGACAGCGATGTCGTGGAGGACGGAACCGTCATCACCTCCCGCGGCGCGGGAACCGCCGTTCCTTTCGCCCTGCGGCTGGTCGCGTACCTCGTGTCCGAAGAGCGGGCAAAGCAGCTCGCCTCCGCGATCGTTTACGACCGGAAAGCATGAGCTTCTCCGTTGTCCTGCACGAGCCGGAGCAGCCCGGGAACACCGGCGCGATCGGGCGCACGTGTATCTGCTCCGGTTCGAGCCTGCATCTGATCCATCCGCTCGGTTTCCTGACCGATGAGAAGTCTGTCAAACGGGCCGGCCTGGACTACTGGCCGCGGCTGGATGTCCGGGAATACTGGAACTACGCGGATTTCCTGGAGCGAAACCCCCGCGTGCGGATCTGGTTTGTGACCACCAAGGCACAGCGGACCATTGCGGAGGCGGACTTCCGGGACGGCGACTTTCTCCTCTTTGGGAAAGAGAGCGCCGGCATCCCGGAGAGCATCCTCGCCACCGCCCAGGAACGCTGTGTCCGGATTCCGATGCGTGCCGGAGAGCGTTCTCTCAACCTCTCCAACGCCGTCGCCATCACCCTCTATGAGGCCCTGCGGCAGGCGGATTACACGGGCCTTGAAAAATACAGTCTCTCCCCTGTCCACACCGAAGCGGGCGATCTCTTTCTCCGCTGAATCACCAGAACAGGAACAGGCCACCGGCGCAGAATCTGTCTGCCGGCGGCCTGTTCCTGTTTTTTGACCTCTTTGCTCAGTCTGTGATCACGATGCTCTCGATGACCGGCTGCTGATCCGCCGGAATGGTGCCGTTGTTGTCGATGGGCTGAGCGTCCTGCGCGATCTTCAGCACGACATCCAGCCCGTCCGTCACCCAGCCGAAGGCGGCATAGCTCCCGTCCAGGAATGTCGCGTCCGCAACCGTGATAAAAAACTGTGAGCTGGCGCTGTCCGGATTCTGGGCGCGCGCCATGGAGATCACGCCCTGGACGTGGCTGATGTTGTTTTCCACGCCGTTGGCAGCAAATTCCCCCTTGATTTTTTCATCGGAGCCGCCGCTGCCGTTTCCGTTGGGATCCCCGCCCTGAATCATGAAACCGTCCATGATCCGGTGAAAGGTCAGCCCGTCATAGAAGCCCGCCTGCGCGAGCTTCACAAAGTTCGCGACGGTGATCGGGGCGGTGCCGGCATCGAGCTCCAGTGTGATCACGCCATAGTCCCTGACGGTGATCTCCGCATGCCGCAGCTCCGCGCTGTCGGCATCTTCCTGTTCCGGCACCTGTGCCGGCGCTGGCTCCGCGGTTGCCGCTGTCGGGGCTGTCTCGGCGGTGCTGCTGCTGCAGGCGCAGAGCGTGAGCAGCAGCGCGGCCAGGATCAGAATGGCAATAGTTTTTTTCATGCTGTTTTCCTCTTTTCTTTACGATTATGTCCCGATGAGTTCCAGCAGATCCTCCCGCGACAGGGAAGAGAAGGAGAGCTGTTCCCCGCCGAGGATCTCCTCCGCGAGATCCTGCTTCTTCTCCTGCAGCTGCTGGATTTTTTCCTCAATTGAGTCCTTCACGAGCAGTTTGAACACGGTGACCGGTTTCAGCTGGCCGATCCGGTGCGCGCGGTCCGTTGCCTGGTTCTGCGCGGCGGCGTTCCACCAGGGATCGTAATGGATGACGATATCGGCTCCGGTGAGATTCAGGCCGGTTCCGCCTGCCCGCAGGGAGATCAGGAAGAGCGGCGTATCGCCCTCGTTGAAGGCTTTGACGAGGCGGAGGCGCTCCTTCTTCGGTGTGGCGCCGGTAATCTCGTAGTACGCGATGCCCTCTTCGCCGAGCCGCGCTTTCAGAAGGTCCAGCATGCTGGTAAACTGGGAGAATAGCAGGATGCGGTGCTCGCCTTCCATCGCGCTGCGCACCAGATCCATGCAGGCCTCCAGCTTGGCCGAGCCCCCCGTGTAATTGGCAAACAGGAGCAAGGGATCGCAGCAGATCTGCCGGATCCGGGTCAGCTCCGCCAGGACTTGGATCTTGCTCTTTCGGAAGCTCTCGTCGGTCTCTTCCTCCAGCAGCTTTTTCATCCTGACCACCTGGGCGTCGTAGAGCTTCTGCTGCTCCGGCTCAAAGCGGACGACATACTGCTCCTCCACCTTCTCGGGCAGATCCTTCAGAACATCCGTTTTCAGGCGGCGAAGAACAAAGGGGGAGACCATACGCCGCAGCCGGAGTGATGTCAGTTCGTCCCCGTCTTTGATGATCGGCCGCTCCAGATCCCTCCGGAAGGTCTCATAGCTGTACAGGAAGCCCGGCATCAGAAAGTCGAAAATACTCCACAGCTCGCTGAGCCGATTCTCAATCGGCGTGCCCGTGAGCGCGAAGCGGTGTTTTGCCCGGACCACCTTCACGGATCTGGCGGAGGCGGTCGACTGGTTCTTGATAAACTGCGCCTCATCCAGGATTTCGTACAGGAAGACTCTGTCCTCATAGTACGGGATATCCCGCTTCAGGTGATCGTAGGAGCTGATCAGCACATCCCATTTCCCGGCGTGGGAGAGGATCTCCTGCCGCTCAGCCTGGCTGCCTTCCACCGGGCACACGGACAGGGAGGGGGCAAAGCGCCGAAACTCCTCCGCCCAGTTGTACACCAGCGATGCGGGGCAGACCACCAGCGAGGTTCCGATCGCGCCTTCCTGCTTCTCCGCGAGAAGCACGGCGATGATCTGCAGGGTCTTTCCCAGCCCCATCTCATCCGCGAGGATGCCGCCGAATCCGCAGGCGGAGAGGGTGCGCAGCCATTTATAGCCATATACCTGATAGCCGCGCAGGACCCGGTTCAGCTCCTCCGGAATCTCATAGTCGGAGTCTTTCACCGTGTGGAAGTCCTTGACCAGCTGCCGGAAATGCCGGTCGCGGGTGGTATCCATCTTCCGGGTGTTCTGCAGCATCTGATCCAGATACAGCGCGCGGTAGGCCGGAACGCTGGCGCCTCCGGCAAGCAGCTCTTTCCTGCTCAGCTGCAGGGTATCCGTCAGCTCCGCAAGCTCGCCGATGCTGTCGTCCAGATCCACAAAGTCCCCGTTCTTCAGCCGGTGGTACTTCTTTTTCAGGCGGTAGCTCTTCAGCAGCTGCGCCAGTTCTTCCAGACTGACATCCTCGGACGTGATCTGCAGCTCCATCATGCTGCTCTCCACCGAAATGCCGACCTGGATCTTCACACTGCGCCGGATCTGCAGGGCGTCAAAGCGGCTCGTGCTCATCACTTCGCCCATCTCGCAGAGCGCGTCCAGCCCCTCTGTCAGAATCCGGTAGATGCTGTCCTCATCCGGCTCCGAAGCGAGTTCGCCGTTTTCCCGCGGCTGGGGGAAAAACGCCTGCGTCCGCATCAGAACCGCGGTTTCCTGCATCTGGTCCCGGAACCCGAAGCCGGGCGTGTCGTCCCGCAGCCAGTCGGTCAACGCGTAATCGGTCTCGTCTCCGTACTGGGCCGTCGGCCTGCAGACCGGAACCCCGTCCTCCACATCCAGAAAGAAGCGGAAGCCCGCCTCTGGCGGAAGATACTGCGCGATCAGCTCCCGGTCCGCGTCGGAAACCGCGATCTGCTCCGCGAGCCCCGGCAGGATATGATAATAGAAATCGGTCAGGTAGCGTCTGCCGACATGAATCGTCAGCCTGCCGTCATTCGCCTGATTCAGCAGCGGCCCGAACGCGTTCTGTTTTTCCCCGTCCATCCGGCTGAGGCGCTGCGCCTCGAGACAGTAGCGGGCGCGGGCGCCCTCAAGCAGGCGGGGCACGTCCCCTTCCAGCAGCACGCCATGAAACACCCCGTCATCCGACACATCCCTGCGGAGCGTCAGCTGAAAGCCCGGGGAATCCGGACAGATCTCCATATGCTTCTTCGCGCCGCCCATTGTTTTGTATTCCAGTGCCGTGCCGCAGGCCAGATCAAAGAAGTCGTCGAGCAGCACCCCGTAGAGCGGGACACCGGCGAGCTTGCCGCGCCGCAGATCAGCATCCTCATGATGCTGTTTTTCGAGAACGGCCTGCCGGATCAGCACGTACCACTTCCGGTCCCGCTCTCCGAAGCAGTCGACGGCGAAGTTCAGGCTGTTCCTGCTGCCGAGCGCGAAGCTCCCCTCTTCCTGGACCGCCTCCACCAGCGCCTCCAGGTTTTTGAGCACATACTGCTTCTCCTCCGTTCCGACGCGAAAACAGAGATCCAGGCCCGTCTCCGACTCCTCCAGCCTTGGGCTCAGACACACGGTTTTCCTCTGCCCGGCGGTCTCCTCTTCCGCGTTGGGCCGCTCCGTCCGCGCACCGCTGCGATAGCGCTCCCAGTAACTTCTGAGGAGCTGCTGCGCGGGCAGATCCGTGGAGTCCCACCAGCTGTGGCTCTCCAGTTCCCCAACCGTCAGCATCAGCAGCGCCAGGCAGTGTTCGCAGATCTCCATACGCTCCCGATCCGGACAGCTCCGGAAATAGGCGCCGCAGCTACTGACCGGGCAGGAGACGCGCAGCACGCGGTCGCGGTCCAGCACAAGCTGAAGCGGGTACGGCGCTCTCCCCGGGTATGCCGAGGCCTGAATCACTTTTCCGGAGAGCGTGTCGGCGTAATACTCGTCCACGGAAACATCATGCAGCGTTCCGTCCTGGATCAGCTTCTGCGCTTTCTCATACGTGTCGCTGTAGATGAGAAGGTTGCGCGTAAACCGCTCCGGCGCGTAGTAGCGGTATTCGGTCCGGTCCTGCCTGTCCGTGAAAGGCTGAATGAGATCCCGCTCCGCGGCGAGCGCCTTTTTGTTTGCCCGGATCCCCGGAATCTCCCTGGCGCTGATCTCATAGAGCGTCGCCGCCATGTGTTTGCAGAAGCTGCCGTCCTGCGCGTAGGGGCAGCTGCATTCCATCTCCGCGACTTTGGTATCCCGGACCCGGATGATGACCTCATACTCCTCCGTCCCCTTGACAGCGGCGTAATAGGTCTCCCCGTCCTGAATCAGGGAGCGGACTTTATTCATTTTATAATACTCTCTGCCCCGCTGCAGAATCGTCGGCGAAAACAGGTGCTGCCACTTCAGCATTTCCGTACTCCCTTTCCTTACCGCGTTAAATTTCAGTATATCACAGTCCACAGTTTTTGTAAAATGACAGAAAAAAACCGGAGAATGGGTTTTCCTGTCATTGACATCAATTCCGCAAGCGTCTACAATAGGGCGGAAAAACTGTAATTGCTGAGGACAGGAGAAAAGAATATGAACAAGCGCTTTCAGATCAGTCTCTGCAACAGCTGGGAGTTTGTCCCGGAATGGTCGGAGGCTTTCCTGCGGGGAGAAGGCAGCGCCGAAGCCGTCCGGATTCCGCATACGGTCCGGGAACAGCCGCTGCACTACGCGCTTCCCTCGCAGTACGAATGCGTCTGCGGCTACCGCAGAAAAATCCGCATACCGGAAGACGCCGCCGGAAACTGCGTCAGCCTCCGCTTTGACGGCGCCGCGCACATTGCCACCGTCTATCTGAACGGGAAAGAGCTGTGCACGCACCACGGCGGATATACCGCCTTCCGTGTCGAGATCGGCAGCCTGTTGAAGCCCGGAGAAGAGGGTCTTCTCGCCGTCAGGCTGGACTGCACCGAAAACCCCTCGATTCCGCCCTTCGGCTTTGTGATCGACTATCTGACCTATGGCGGGCTCTACCGGGAGGTCTGGATGGAAGGCTGCCCGCGGGATCACATTGAAGACCTCTATCTGACGACCCCCGCTTCCAACCAGCTGAACGCGGAGGTGACCGTCTCCGGCGACTGCACGGACATCCGCCTGCAGGTGCTCGACGGGGAGACCTGCCTCTGGACCGAAACCGGCAGAGAGAAGTTTTCCTTCCGCGTCCCGAACGTAAAGAACTGGAGCCCGGAGAACCCCCAGCTCTATACCTGCCGGGCAGAGCTCCTCTCCCCGGAGGGGGACGTCCTGGACGTATACGAGCAGCGCTTTGGTTTCCGCACGGCGGAGTTTCGCGCGGACGGCTTTTACCTCAACGGTCGGAAAACCTTCCTGCGGGGTCTCAACCGGCACCAGAGCTTCCCCTATATCGGCTATGCGGCCCCGGCCTCTCTCCAGCGGGAAGACGCGCGGATCCTTAAAAAAGAGCTGGGCTGCAACGCGGTGCGCACCTCGCACTACCCGCAGAGCCAGCATTTCCTGGACGCCTGCGATGAACTCGGTCTGCTGGTCTTCACCGAGCTCCCCGGCTGGCAGCACATCGGCGGCGCGGACTGGAAGGACCGGGCCATCGCCATGGTGAAGGAGATGATCCTGCAGTACCGCCGGCACTGCAGCATCGTGCTCTGGGGCGTGCGCATCAACGAGAGCCAGGACGATGACGAATTCTACGCCCGCACCAACGCCCTCGCCCACCGGCTCGATCCGAGCAGGCCCACCTCCGGCGTGCGCTATCTGAAGAAGAGCCATCTGCTGGAGGACGTCTACGCCTTCAACGACTTTTCGCATACCGGCGACAACCCCGGTGTGCTCCCCAAGAAAGATGTCACCCCGGACATGGGCAAAGCGCTGCTGGTTTCCGAGTGCAACGGACACATGTTCCCCACCAAGCCCTTCGACACCTTCGAGAAGCGCCAGGAACACGCCCTGCGCCACGCCCGGGTCCAGAACGCGGCCGCCGCGGACGGCGAGCATGCCGGCTGCTTCGGCTGGTGCATGTTTGACTACGCCACGCACAAGGACTTCGGCTCCGGCGACCGGATCTGCTACCACGGCGTGCTGGACTCCTTCCGCAACCCGAAGCTGGCCGCCGCGGTCTACGCATCGCAGGGAGAAGCTCCCGTGCTGGAGATCGGCTCCTCTCTGGACATCGGGGACTATCCCGGCGGAAACATCGGGAAGATCTACGCCTTCACCAACGCAGACGAGGTCCGGCTGTACCGCAATGACCACTTTGTTGCGAGCTTCCGCTCCGAAGGCTGGAACGGCCTGAAGCACGGTCCTGTTCTCATCGATGATATGATCGGCGCCCTGCTGGAAACCGAAGAAGGCTACCCGCCGGAGGAGGCGAAGCAGCTGCGCGTGATGCTGAATGCCCTGAAGGTGACCGGCCCCTCCAACATTACACCGGCGATGATGCTGCGCATGGGCTACTGCGCGCTGCGCTACCGCCTGACGACCGCGGAAGTCACCCGCCTGTACGGGAAATATGTCGGCAACTGGGGCGGCGAGGCGACGCGCTGGCGTTTTGACGCCGTCCGGGACGGGATCGTGATCGCGAGCAGCACCCGCGGCCCCGTGGAACAGCTCCGTCTGGAAACCCGCTGCAGCGCCTCTGTGCTGACCGAGGGCGACACCTACGACATGGCCGCCGTGCGCATCCGCATCGTCGATGAATACGGCAACCTGACGCCCTACGCCCAGCTCCCGCTGACCCTTGAAGCCGAGGGCGCGGTCGCGCTGGTCGGGCCTTCCTGCGTCACTGCGGAGGGCGGCAGCAGCGGCTGCTATCTGCGCAGCACCGGCAGACCGGGCACCGGCAGCCTGACGGTCTCCGCGCCGGGACTCGAGCCGGTCAGGCTCTGCTTTGAGGTGCGGGAGGCCTGAGCGGGAAACAAGCCCGGGAGCAGCCTCTTCCCATAAAACCGAAAAGGAGAACGCAGTCGGCCCGGCCGTCTGCGTTCTCCTTTTCTCTTCTGTTTCTCTTTTCGCTTACCGGTTTTCCAGCTGACGGACCAGCGCGTGCAGCGCATTCGCGCGGTGGCTGATCGCGTTCTTCTCCTCCGGGCTCAGCTGCGCCGTGGTGCAGCCCCGCTCCGGCAGGAAAAACAGCGGATCGTAGCCGAAGCCGTTGGTCCCGGCGCGCTCGCGCGTGATCTCGCCGTACAGATAGCCCTCGGCGGTCAGCATGCGCCCGTCGGGATAGACCAGCGCCATCGCGCAGGTGTAGTGCGCGCCGCGGTCCTCCGTGTTCTCAAGCTTTTTGAGCAGCAGGTCGTTGTTCGCCTCGTCATCCCCGTGTACGCCGGAAAAGCGCGCGGAATAAATCCCCGGTCCGCCGTCCAGTGCGTCCACACAGAGCCCGCTGTCGTCGGCCAGCGCGCAGCAGCCGGAAATCTCGGCCATCTCCTTTGCCTTCTTGACCGCGTTCTCCATAAAGGTCTGGCCATCCTCCACGGTCTCGTGCTCAATGCCGGCCTCCCGCATGGAGAGAATCTCACCAAAATGCGCGCCGAGGATATCCCGGATCTCGGAAATCTTATGCGCGTTGTTGCTCGCGATGATCAGTTTCAAGCCTGTCTTCCTCCCAGTGTCGGTTCAGCCAGCGGCCTCTTCGCCGATAAAGCCGGTCGGCACCCCGTGCGCGGCGATCTGCGCCAGGGCGGCGTCCGTCGCCTTCTCGTTCTCGCTGATCACATCGGCGATTTCCTTCCCGTCCCGCACAAAGACAATCCGGTAATACTCATAGTGCGCCTGGCCGCAGCACAGCCGCCCGCGAACCCCGTGAACACGGATGAACGCGCGGTCCATCTCTTCAAACGCGATATACCGGGTCTTGAACCCGTCCCGATAATAGACGCCCAGCTCGCCGACGCGGACTTTGTCATAGACCGCGGCAGCCTCATAATCGGCAGTCACGGCCGCGCTCTCCACCGGCCCGCTGACGCCTGCAAATTTTCTCTCCGCCATGATGATGATCTCCTTTCTGCAGAAATAATATTTCTGCCTGAATTTTAACAGAAAACAATTGCATGTACAACAAAAATTTTCTATAATAGAAAAGCTGTGGAAAGGTCCGGCCTTTCCGCGCCAAAATCACTGGATCGCACAGTCCGCCTGCCGCGGACGGAAAGGAGCCTTATGCATTGCACAAGAAAGGTGCATGACGACCTGATCTGGGTCGGTGCCGATGACCGCCGCCTCGCCTGCTTTGAGGGCGTTTACGGAGTTCCTGACGGCGTCAGTTACAACTCCTATCTTCTCCTGGATGAGAAAACCGTTCTCTTCGATACCGTGGACAAGGCCGTCTACGAAGTCTTTTTTGAAAATGTCGCCTACGCGCTCGGTGGCCGGAAGCTGGACTATCTCCTGATCTCCCATATGGAGCCGGACCACGCCGCCACCATTGAAAGCCTGCTTCTCCGCTATCCGGAGGCCCGCATCCTCGGCAACGCCAAAATCAAGACCATGCTGGCGCAGTTCTTCCCCACAGACCTCTCCGGAAAAGTGGACCTGGTCAAAGAGGGCGATGTCTTCTCCGTCGGAAAGCATCAGCTCACCTTCGTCATGGCCCCGATGGTCCACTGGCCGGAAGTCATGATGACCTACGACCTGACCGACAAGACGCTCTTCACCGCCGATGCCTTCGGCACCTTCGGCGCGCTGAACGGCCGCCTCTTCAACGATGAGGCGGACTTCTTCGTCGAGAACATCGACGAAGCCCGCCGCTACTACACCAACATCGTCGGCAAGTACGGCCCGCAGGTTCAGGCAGTGCTGAAGAAGGCCGCGGCGCTGGAAATCGCCACCGTCTGCCCGCTGCACGGCTTTGTCTGGCGCAGCCACTTCGGCGATTTCCTGGAGAAGTATCTGCTCTGGAGCAGCTACACCCCCGAAGAGCAGAGCGTCATGCTCGCCTACGCCTCGGTCTACGGCCACACCGAGAATGCCGCCAACATCCTCGCCGCCAAACTTGTCGAGCGCGGCGTCAAGGTCCGCATGTATGACACCTCCGTCACCCCGGCCAGCTATATCGTCTCGGATGCCTTCCGCTGCAGCCACCTCGTCTTCGCCGCCACCACCTATAACGCCGGCGTGTTTGTCACGATGGAGAACCTGCTGCACGACCTCGCCGCGCACAACCTGCAGAAGCGCAAGGTCGCCATCATCGAAAACGGCAGCTGGGCCCCGATGAGCGGCAAGGTTATGCGCGAGCTCATCTCCCCCATGAAGAACATCGAGTTCCTTGGTGAAAATGTCACCCTGAAATCCGCCCTGACCGAAGGCCAGCTGGGCCAGCTTGACGCGCTGGCGGACCTGATCGCCGAAGAGCTCGCCCCGAAGCCGGCAGCCGTGGAAGCCGCGCCCGCGCAGGCGCCTGTCGCGCTCGATGTGGACAACGGTGTCTTCCACAAGTTCTCCTACGGCGTGGAAGTACTGACCACCCGGGTCGACGGGGTCGACTACGGCTGCATCATCAACACCGCCGGTCAGGTTGCCGCCGGTGACCCGAAGAAGATCACCATCTCCTGCATCAAGAAGAACAACACCTGTGACATGGTCGGCAAAGCCGGCAAATTCAACATCTCCATCGTCACCGAGGACGCCCCCTACGCGCTCTTCCAGCGCTTCGGCTTCCAGAGCGGCCGGGATGTGGACAAGTTCTCCGATGTCGCCTACTCCGACCGCATGTCCAACGGCATCCGCTACATCCCCGAATACACCAACGCGGTTCTCTCCTGCGAGGTGATCGGCACGGAGGATCTCGACACCCAGGTGCTTTATATCGCCAACGTCGTTGAGGCGAAGGTCCTTTCCAAAGCACCGTCCTGCACCTACGCCTACTACCACGCCCATATCAAGCCCAAGAAGAATCCCGCACCCGAGCAGAAGGAATGCTGGGTCTGCCGGGTCTGCGGCTATGTCTACGAAGGCAGCGAGCTGCCGGACGACTTTGTCTGCCCGCTCTGCAAGCACGGCAAAGAGGAGTTCGAGCACGTCGTGCCGGTTGTCAAGCAGAAGCAGAAAGGCTATGTCTGCACCATCTGCGGCCATTTCGAGCCCTGCGACGGAGAACTGCCGGAGGACTACACCTGCCCGCTCTGCAAACACAGCCGCGAAGACTTCGAACCCGCAGAACAATAAACATTCCACGTATAGCAAACACCCTCCATTCAGAGGGTGCAGTATAGAGATTTCATAATCCTGGAAATACGGCATAGTCATGACGTGTGACTATGCCGTATTCCTTATCTTTCCGGTGTCTCCGAAGAGCAAATTCACCGATTTCTGTTTTATACTCTTACATACACGGTGAGGCCGCAGTTGACCACGATGATCTGGTCTCCTTCTCCGAACTCATCGGCATGGACACCCGGCAGCGTCATGCCGCCTTTCATGACTTCCACGTCCACATTGTCAGTAATCAGGAGTTTTTTCAACTCTTCCGCGTCCACATTATCAGGGTCCGGCGCGGCAATCTTCATTTTGATGTACATATCTTTGTTCCGGTCTGTGATGCCGAGGATTTCCACGGTGCCGGACATGCAGCAGTGCGATACCGCATCTCTGACGGCGCGCGATGCCGCTTCCATAACGTCCATGCCATGCAGATCAGCGCCGGTGCCGAGTTCAATCAGATATCTTTTCCACATTCAACTACACTTCCTTTCCTGTATTTCCGGCGCAACAGTCACCGTCACGCCGAAGAGCCTCTGTTCCTCTTTCAAATACTTTTCAATATGGTCTGGCGAAGCCGACTTCTTCATTGGTGCGGAATGCCGGCACAGTCACAGGGGAACCCGTAATACGTTCTCTCCTTTTTGAGAAAATTTTATCATATCCGATCTGCAAAGAAAAGAAGTATTTGCGGGAATGTGACTTACATTTCTTATTACCCGATATGAGAATTGTACATAGAGAAAGCGGCTTCACAGGAGCAGTCTGCTCCCGTGAAGCCGTTCTTCCCTGGTTCCCGTCAGAATAATCCTGTCTCAAACCAACTTGCTGTTGAAATCATTCAATTCAATCGTCCCGGAGGCTGGCTTTTACACCTCACAGCTCTCGCTGTGCGGATCTTCACTTTCTTTAAACATCTCCGGATCGTAGGCAATCCCGTTTTTGTCATAATAATCTTTTACCGCAGCACGGACGGCTTCCTCCGCCAGAACGCTGCAATGAATCTTGTGGGTGGGCAGGCCGTCCAGCGCCTCAACCACCGCTTTGTTGGAGAGCTCCAGCGCCTCCTCGATGGGCTTGCCTTTGATGAGCTCCGTCGCCATGGAGCTTGTGGCAATCGCACTGCCGCACCCGAAGGTGTTAAACTTCACATCGGAAATGACGCCGTCGTCCACCTTGATGTACATCCGCATAATATCGCCGCACTTGGCGTTGCCGACTTCACCGATCCCGTCTGCATCATCCAGCTTGCCCAGATTGCGGGGATTGCGGAAATGGTCCATTACCTTATCACTGTAGAGTGCCATATTTTTCCCTCCGAACTATTTGTATAACTTCGTTTTTAATATTTGTGACTCTGTATTGACAGATCAGATCAAGTGCTTCAGCTCGCCTTTTTCGAGCTCGTCCCAGACCGGGCTGATGCTGCGCAGATACTCCACGACCTTCGGGACAACTGCGCAGATGTGGTCAATCTGCTCCATGTCATTGTACTCCCCGATCGACAGACGCAGACTCCCGTGGGCAACTTCATGCGGCAGGCCAATGGACAGCAGCACATGGCTCGGATCCAGCGAGCCGGAAGTGCAGGCGCTGCCGGAAGATGCGCAGATCCCCTGATCATCGAGCATCAGCAGCAGACTCTCTCCCTCAATCCCCTCAAAGCACATATTCACCGTACCGGGAACATGGTGTTCCAGACTGCCGTTAATCTTGCTGTGAGGAATCTTGCTCAGCTCTCTGAAGAGCTTGTCGCGCATGGGGATGATCTTTGCCGTATTCGCTTCCATGTTGTCGCAGCTTTCCTTCAATGCGGCAGCCATTGCCACAATCCCGGCAACGTTCTCCGTTCCCGCGCGTTTGCCGCGTTCCTGAGCGCCGCCTTCAATGATGTTTGTCAGGACCATGCCGCGCCGTGCGAACAGCACGCCAACGCCTTTCGGCGCATGGAACTTGTGTCCGGACATGGAGAGCATGTCGATGTTCATCGCCTTCACATCGATCGGCATATGTCCGGCTGCCTGAACGGCATCTGTGTGGAACGGGATCTTCTTCTCGCGGCACAGAGCGCCGATCTCCGCAATGGGCTGAACCGTACCAATCTCATTGTTTGCGAACATGATGGTAACCAGTGCCGTATCCTCACGGATCGCGTTCTCTACATCTTCTACCCGGATGACACCATCGCTGTGCGGGTCAAGCAGTGTCACTTCAAAGCCTTCCTTCTCGAGCTTTGCGAGTGTATGCAGCACCGCATGGTGTTCAAACTGGGTAGAGATCAAATGCTTTTTCCCTTTGCGCGCACCGAGCCTTGCGGCAGATACAATTGCCTGGTTGTCCGCTTCACTGCCGCCGGAGGTAAAATAGATCTCCTTGGGATCGGCATTGATGCAGGCAGCTATTGTCTCACGTGCTTCTGTGAGCGCTTCGGTTGCCTTCTGACCGAAAGAATACAGGCTGGACGGATTACCGTAGTTTTCCGTCAGATACGGCAGCATGGCATCCAGAGCGGCTTTGCTGACACTCGTAGTAGCCGCATTATCCGCATAAACAAACATAATGGTCTTCCTTTCCGATAATTTATTTCCTATTATCTCACTGGGAATTATAACACGTCCTTTTGTTTTGTCAAGGGTGATTCTTCCGGCGCTTTCCACCGTTCGCCGGTCAGCAGATCCAGCAGACTGACGGAACTCAGATAGGCATTGGTGATGTCATCCAGTTCCTTCCACATGGGAATCGTCAGACAGGCGTCTGCATGTTCACACTGAACCGCACCGGACTGAATGCAGGATACCGGAGCCAGATTATCTTCAATGCAGTTGAGGATCTCATGGATGGTGTACTTTTCCGGCGATCGCGTAAGACGGTAACCACCCTCTTTTCCGCGCGTGCTCTCCACAAGTTCCGCCTTTTTCAGATGGGAAATGATCATCTCCAGATATTTCATGGAAATCTGCTGTCTGTCCGCCACCACTTTCAGAGAGATAAAACCATCTTCCGGATGTTGCGCCAGATCCATCATCACCCGCAGCGCGTAACGTCCCTTGCTTGTAATATTCATCTGCGCCTCCCACTGCCTGTTCCGAGCTGAAAGCTCACGAATTCCGATTGGTTTTAATATACCACAAATTTAATAGGAATTAAAGTCCTTTTTTAAGAACTGCCAAATATTTCTATCTGATGCAGGATTTCCTCCGGCAGATCGAGTTCCGGCTGATCCTGAATCATCCATCCCAGAGTCGACGTCCCTCTGAGGACTTCTTCTATCTTCTGAGGCAGCGCCCGAATTCGCTCCTTGCAGGCTGCCGCACCGATCCGCTCTCCTCTCCCCCGACAGGTATCATATGATGCCTGAAGCAAATCGAGATAATCCAGATACTCCTCCCGGTTATAGCGGGAGAGCATAAGCGCCTTTTCTTTCTCTTCAACAGCGAAGGGAAGATCTCCCTCCGCGAACGCCGCTGCCGCTTTTGCGTCATGCGCCAGCGCGATGTCATCGTTTAGCTGAAGGATTCGATCAGCCAATAGTCTCTGTGCTTTCGGGTCATCCTCCGAAGCCAGGCACTGGGTCAGCGCCTCCGTATAGAAAGGGTAAACCACTGCCGCACTTCCGGCATTTCCGAGCCACAGCAGGAAAGAGGCGGCTCCGATCCAGATCACGAGCATTCCCGCCGTCACAGACGCGAGCGGCAGCACGAGAGCGGGAACTTTTTTATCCTCATGCAATTCCGTTGACATGCAGGTCACGAGCAGCAGCGCAAGCGACACAAACTGCATGTCAAAGTCAAACAGCGCGTGCAGACACAGGAAGAAAAGCATCTCCCTCCGCCCTGCATAGCCGTCCTCTCTCCGAAACGCGCGAACCAGCGTCCACAGAAACAGCAGTCCCGGAATCCATCCCGCATCCAGCAGAAGCTGTAAAAAATCGTTATGAACATGCAGAACCGAGTAGACCCCGGTCTGAAAACTTCCCTGCAGTGCCTGGTAACCGCCGTACCCAAGGCCGAGCGGGTGCTGCAGAATCACCGGAACCGCATCCTGCGCATACAGAAGCCGTCCCAGCAATTGTGAGGAATACAGAGAAATGTCCAGCAACCGTTCCGGAGCCTGATCCCGAAAAAGCAGAGCGGATAGCCAGGGGCACAGGCAGAAGAGAAGGGTGACACAAAGCGTGAGGAATTGCTGCTTACGGTTTCGCAGAAGAAGAATGTGGCGGAAGAGAACCGTCAGCATCAGCACGAAGACCGCCCGGCTCCCCGTCAGGATCATACCAAGCATCAGAATCAGCGCGACAGCAGCTTCTTTCCTGCATTTTGGAAACTCTCTTCCCCGCATCTCATTCAGGCACAGGATCAGAGATGCCAGCAGCCACGCAGCGAAACTGTTTGGATACTGAAAGAAGCCGGAAAGCCTCCCGTTAATCAGGAAAACCCGGGAGAGTGTCGAGATGCCGCTGAAAAGCAGTGACAGGAGAACCATGATTGCGGCTGAATAAGGCACTTTCCGAAGGAGACGTCCCCTTCTCTCCAGAGTCTCCTGCTCCAGTACCAGAACGTAGAGCGGAAGCGGGAGGAACTTGACTGCGCCAACGACTGCCATCCCGCGGTCAGTCCCCCAGACGACACCGAGCAGCAGCGACAGGACCAGACTGCCGGTTGCCCACAGCAGAGGGCTGCAGGAAACTCGCGCATCTTCTTTCTGCCGCTGCCACAGGATTCCGAGCAGAACAAGGCTCACCATCGCGGACGTCCACGGATAATACAGGCCAATCAGATACGGTGAAAGAAGCAGAACCCACTCCAGCGGTTCTGCTCTCTCCGATTTCTTCTTCTGTTTTTCCTGGTCTTTTTTTCTCGCCCTCACTGTTTTCTCCTCCAGAAAAGCGATTCCGAAGCGGTCACCCTGTCCCGGTTGATTCCGTGTGTTGTTATGCCTGTTTCCGTATTCTCCGGAACAGCTGTACCGGCTCATAGCAATCACCAAGCGCATACAGCACCTGCATGGCATCCTGTTCCGAGCGATAAGGCGTTTTCAGCCGGATCTCCACCGGCGTGAGGCTGCTGTCCTCCCGATGAAGCATCTGCATCAGGCGTTTCTCTGCCTGTTCCATGGTAGCGGTATGCGCGTAGATATACAGAGCGCTGATTCCTTCGCATCCCGCCTGAGCCCGACGAACCGCCCTGAGTTTTCCCTTCGGCAACACCTTACGCAGGTGATACTCGATATCGGCAATTTTGCCGTCCTCGTCAATGATCTTGAAGTAGACGATCTCTTCGGGGGCATAGATCTCCCCTTCCAGATAGTCCCGGTAGAGGGATCGCTTCATCCGGTCATAGACCTGCTTCTCCGCTTCCGTCATCTCTCCTCGATGGAAGATGCTGGTCTTGTTGTTGTGCACCGTATAGACGAAGTGGCTGATCCCCAGGGCGTTCAGCCGCTCGGTCAGACGTTCCGAATCTTCCGGAGCGATGTTTTCTATCTCCAGATAGGTGTTTGTGTTTGCGTCATAGATCGCCGCGCCATCCATCACAACCAACGGCACATTGAGCTTGGTGGCATTCATCTGCGCGAGGAAAAAGGCAGGCGCATGTTCAGACATGAGGCAGATCTTCGCACCGTCATCATAGAGATAGTTCAGCCGGAACAGCGCCGCCGCCGGGATCTGGGAAAAACGGTCCGGAACCAGATCCTTCGTACGCACAAAGAACACCCTGTCGCGCAGCTTCACACGCGGAAGGCGGAAGACGTTTACAGCAATGGCGATGGCGGTGCCGATAAAGACATCCAGGAAACGGTTGAACGCCTGCCAGAGCGGACGGTCAATATCCGGAAAGGCAATCACCACACAGAGAAAAACAATCGCCGCCAGGCTGGCGGTGTCCGGTCTCCGAACCAGCACCGCAGTATAGAGTGTTACCAGCACACCCAGTGACATCAGCGCGTAGAGGAGCGGCATCACCTTCCCAAGTGCGGGAAATACCAGCAGCATCAGGAGGAACAGAAGTCCCCAGAACGCGCCGATCAGTGTCCCGAGGAACCGGTTGACCGAATAGTCACGTGTGTCACGCACATAGGGCTGCATGCAGATAATTGCGGTAATTGCAGACTCTGTCGGCATGTTCTGGCCGAAGTATCCGCGGATATAATATACCATCAGGCAGAGAAAAACGGCAATGGTGGTCTTGGTAATCCGCTGACCGACACGTGGCAAGTGCCATCCTTCTGCCTGTTCAGAATGTGTCATGAAAAATAAAAACTCCTGTCGTTTCGGATTTCTTCCATCCTTTTGAAAGTTCGCGTAAGAGTACCACAAGTACACGATGAATTCAAGTCAAAAATAAAAAAACTGTTGACAAGCTCCCTTGATTCTGTTAGAATTCACTCTGCTATTCAGATGGCGGCATAGCTCAGCTGGCTAGAGCATGCGGTTCATACCCGCAGTGTCCCCGGTTCAAATCCAGGTGCCGCTACCATCGGCGCAGCCAATCCTGCGCCATTTCTATGGCCCGTTGGTCAAGTGGTTAAGACACCGCCCTTTCACGGCGGTAACATGGGTTCAAATCCCGTACGGGTCACCATATCAGGACGTTAATTTGGATAGAATTAGCGTCCTGATATTTTTGTCTGAAAAGCATTTTTCCATCATCACTTTTGCGGTGATCTGAACATTATTCGTTAAATCGCAAACCCGGCTATCCAAAGCATTTGCTTTCTGACGGCCGGGTCGGTTTAAAGTATATTATTTCTATTCAGGAGCCCGGTTTCTCCCAGGCTCCTAAAATCATTTTACACGCGCTTTTCTGTAATTTACAGTCCGACCGCCGCCAGCAGCTCTTCTGTGCGGTTACAGTCCTCCCAGCGTACGCCGAGGTCTTCTCTTCCCATATGTCCATAGGCGGCAAGACGGCGATAGATCGGCTTGCGCAGGTCAAGATCACGGATGATGGCGCCGGGGCGAAAATCAAAAACCTTTGAGACTGCTTCACTCAGCACACCGTCGGGGATTCTTCCGGTACCAAAGGTTTCAACCAGAATGCTGACCGGCTGTGCTACGCCGATGGCATAGGCGAGCTGAATCTGGCAGCGCTTCGCGAGACCGGCGGCGACTACGTTCTTAGCCGCCCAGCGTGCGGCATAGGCAGCAGAGCGGTCTACCTTGGTAGGGTCTTTGCCCGAAAAGGCACCGCCGCCATGAGGAGCGCTCCCGCCGTAAGTGTCAACAATGATCTTTCTTCCGGTAAGACCGGAGTCCCCCTGCGGGCCTCCGATCACGAATCGACCAGTCGGATTGACAAAGATCTTCGTATGTTCATCAAGAAGTCCTGCAGGAACGGTCGGCTGGACCACGAGCCGGATCATGTCGTCCCGGATGCGTTCCAGACTCACATCCGGAGCATGCTGGGTGGAGAGAACAATGGTGTCCACCCGAACCGGATTTCGATTCTCATCATATTCCACCGTAACCTGCGTCTTTCCATCAGGACGCAGATAGTCCACCTGGCTGGTTTTGCGGACTTCTGTCAGACGGCGGGCAAGCTTGTGTGAGAGAGAGATTGCCAGCGGCATCAGTTCAGGTGTCTCATCACAGGCATAACCGAACATCATTCCCTGGTCACCTGCCCCGCCTACCTCGTCGTTTGTCCCGAGCGCAATGTCCGAGGACTGTTCGTCGATATTGACGATGATCCCGCAGGTATCGCAGTCAAAGCCATATTTGGCGCGGTCATATCCGATCTCCCGAATGACCTCGCGGGCAATCTTCTGGATATCCACATAACAGCTGGTGCTGATTTCACCCATAATGTGGACAAGACCGGTAGATGCCGTTGTCTCGCAGGCAACCCGTCCCATGGGATCCTGCTCCAGGATCGCGTCGAGGATGGCATCGGAGATCTGGTCACAGATCTTATCCGGATGTCCTTCCGTAACCGATTCGGACGTAAAGAAATAATGGCTCATAATAATCCTTTCTGAGAAAAACGCGCCCCGAATTCCGGGGCGCGTAAAAGCATGCTGTCAAAGCCTCATCTTTCGTTCACCGCCGGATTTGGCACCTTGCCTGAAACGCAGGTTGCCGGGCTTCACAGGGCCGTTCCCTCCACCACTCTTGATAAGGTGTTCAATTTTGTAAACCGGATTATAGCAGGTTTTTCCGGTTTGTCAAGGGCTTATCCTCTCTTCTCACCGTCAGGGGCGAAAACTCATGCCCCCCCAGTTCATAAAGCCGCCAAAGTTCTCGCTCTGGGCATCACCGAAGGCAGCGGACACTTCCGTGAGGGTAATCTCCTCAGCAAAATCGCCGATTACGAGTGTATAGGTCTCGCCAAGCTGCATTTCCGGGCAGCTGAGCGCAACAGAAGAAAAGCTGCAGGGCACTTCATACTCCAGCAGAGCATTTCCCTTGCTGTCTTCGAGCCTCATCAGCGTTCCGGCTGCGGCGCCCCGCTTATAGCCGTAGAGGATGGAGCACTGTGTGGAAGAAGAGTCAAAGCCCTCCGCCATGGCGTAGCTTCCGCAGGCAATAACACTGCCCCCCGTAATCTCCATTCTGCCGCCGCTCTCGCTGCCGTAATCCAGCGCGCTGTTGCTGCCGCTGTTAACCAGGCTGACACGAACTGTCCCTCCGCTGATGATGATGTCCCCGTTGGAGTCGAGGCCGTCGGCATCCCGGGCAGTCTCATTAATCACCGTCACGCTGCCGCCGCTGATATGAATCCAGGTTTCGGAGGCAGTCGTTTCTTCTCCGCCGACAAAAGCCGGTGTGTCCATGTCCGGAAGGCTAAACTCGCCTTCTGCGGGAAAGTCCGGTCTCCCCATTTCTCCGTCCGGCATTGCGGGTCTTTCACCGTCAGGCATTGCGGGCGGATTTCCGTCCGGTCTTTCCGGCAGCTCCCCGTCGGGCAGCGCAGGTCTTTCTCCCCCGGGCATTGCCGGGAATGCCGACTGCTCCCCTGCCTCAGAACTCTCCGGCTCTCCGCCTGCCTGCATGGCTGGCATCCCACCGCCGGGCATTCCGCCACCAAAGGAAAAACCGCCGCCATTGGCATTCAGGCCATCATCTTCAGGATAAATCGTGATATCCCCGCCGGAAATATCAATGGTGACCGCCTCGATGCCTTCATAGCAGGCCGGTATTTCCACTTTTCCGCCGGAAATTGCAACCGAGGCATCGGCATGGATCCCATCGTCCGCGGCACTGACCGTCAGATCGCCGCCGCTCATCAAAACGCTGCCGGAGGCGGAGATGCCGTCCTTTTCCGCTTCTACCGAGATGCTGCCGCCGGCGAGTGTCAGGTTGAACCCGGCAGAAATACCGTCATCCGCGGCGGATATGTTCAGTTTACCGGACTCGATATAAAGCTCGCTTTCCGGTCCGTTCAGATCCACGCCGTCATCGGCTGCTGTCAAATCCAGATCCGCTGCCATGATGCGCAGTCCGTCATTGGCATGGAGAGCATCACGCGCAGCATTCACGCGGATCGTCCCGCCAGTGATGACGAGGTCATCGTTCGCCGCAATCCCATGTCCGGCAGGGGATTCAATACGAAGAGTCCCGCTTCCGTTCACCGTCAGATCATCACGCGCAAAGAGCGCCGCATCGACGCCGGTGTTCTGCAGTTCTTCCGAGAGAGCAGTCGAGCACAGGAGGTTATCTGTTCCTTCCGCAAGTGTCAGGAAAACCTTGTCCGCCTGCTCCACCCGGATGCAGGCATCCCTTGTACTGTGCAGTTCCGCTCCGTTGAGCTGAATCCATACTTTGGCAGTGTTGTCGGTATCCACGAGAATGCTGCCGTCATCCAGCGTACCGGAAACCACATATTTCCCGGCACTGCTGATCACGACATTCCCGTCATAAGCGTAGGCTCCGCCTCCGGAGACCGCAGCCCGATCTCCGCGAAGAAGAATCTGTGTCGCGCCGGCAGTATCCCAGCTTCCTTTGCGGTCATTGGCCGTAAAATAGGCATTGCCCTCATTCGCCTCTGCATCCTCGTCCACAATGATCTGAATTCCATAGGCTTCCCCGTTCATAAAGAGGACCGTCAGCAGGACCGTGAGAATCAGGACAAGAATGCAGATGAGATCAATATGTCGGTTTGTGGACATCTGATCCGGCCTCCTCAGCCCATATAGTCTCCGTTATAGCTGACCAGGACAGCAGACTGTACACCTTCAATTTCCGCAAGCTCATTGATAAAATCGGTATTGTCATCTCTCAGGCGCACTTCAAGATTCAGCTCCACCGCACCGCGTCGGGCTGTTTTGCTCTTCACGGCACAGCGTTTTGTATGCTGAAGGAGGAAAGACATGGCATCTTCTTCGCTCTGGGTCCCGTCACAGCTGAGAACAACAATATAGGGATTGGCATGGGACTTGCGGTTGACAAAAATCAGCAGGATGACGCCGATAAAGAGGCTTCCGAAAACCGCAAGCGGAATCATGCCGGCAGCCAGAACGATACCGACGGCAATCGCCCAGAACAGAAAGGCGATATCCAGAGGCTCCTTGATCGCCGTGCGAAAACGCACAATGGACAGGGCACCGACCATACCGAGGGAGAGAACAACGTTGGAGGTGACCGCCAGAATGACCAGCGTGGTAATCATCGTCAGGGCAACCAGCGTAACGCCGAAGCCGGAGGAATACATGACGCCGGAATACGTTCTCTTATAGACGAAAAAGATAAACAGGCCGACACCGAAGGCCAACAGCATGGCAATGGCCATATCCAGGATGCTGATGCTGGTCACATTTTCCAGAAAGCTGGATTTGAAAATGTCCTGAAAGTTCATAAACGGAATTCCTTTCTCGTATCAGTCATAAATGCGGCATTGGGCGTACTTCGAAAACGCCGCTGCGCGACGGTTGGGAACCTGAACGGCCAACCGGATGATATCCGGCAGATAGGCGCCCCATTTCACTTCCATAATCATGGGAGCGTCGCCGGCAGGGACGGTTATGCAGTCCGGGTTCAGAAAGTCCGTGCTGCCGAGGCCTGTTCGGATATTGTAGTCAAAGGTTACACGGACATGACCGGGATGGTAAACAAAGGGCTCGCGGGTGTAGTCGACAATGGTCTTCGGGCGGAGCGACTGTGAACGCATCTTACAGTAAAGTTCCTGCACCAGCGGTCGTCCGCTCTCCATCATCCAGTCGAGCTCTCCGTCCACAATCTTCTGCGCTTCCTCCGCCGTCAGATCGGCAACGGCTTTGGTTCCAAGCCCGTTTCGGCGGGACTTCTTCTCCAGATGAATAACGGAGGTATCCCCGTTATAATAACGGATCCGAAACTTTTCCCGCATGTTGACACCGTCGATTTTTTCACGCAGCGCTTTGTCCCCGGGGGTATCAAAATAGAGACTGCGGATGGTATATTTTCCGTTTACCGCATGCGGATCGGGTTCCGCGACCGCACGCAGGCGCGGCCAGATACACAGATAGTCGGAATAATTGATTTCATGTTTCCATTCGTGCCGGTAGGGAATATCGATTGTACTCACCTTCTCTGTCTGTCATAATACAGACTGAAGAATTTTATCCTATTTCCCCAGTGATTGCAAGAAAAAACTATGAACAATCCGTTGATTCAGGCGCAATGCGGGTAAACTGCTTGATACCTGCAACAAAGAAATATCATTCCTGTAAATCAAAAAATCCGCCTTTCGGCGGATTTTTCTTTTGATTCTTTTGAGCATTCTTCAGGAATCCAGGGCTTCCTGTATCAGATCCCACGCCTCGCGGGCATAACGGTCCGCTTCCAGCCAATACGGTTTTTGACAGATTTCTATTGTGACATACTGTTCATAACCCGCCTCTGCAAGATCCTTGAGATACTGTATCAGCGGCAGATTTCCCTCTCGAAATCCTATGTGCCCGCTGACACTGCGGCCAAGACTGTAGATTCCCGGCATGTGTTTTTCATTTTGGGTTTTCTCCCGAAGAACGGTATTACCCAGGTGTACATGCCTGATGTTTTCAAGTCCGAGAACGCAAATGTCTTTCTCAATGCTCTCATCAAACTGGGCCATCTGCACAGTATCCAACATCACTTTAAAATTCGGATGATCCACGAGTCCCAGAACTTCACGCTGCTGAAATGCGGTATTCATAAAGAGTGCGTCCGTTTGCGCCTGTGTCTCCAGAGCGAGCGTAACGCCGTTATCTGCCGCGGTTCGGGAAAGCTCTTCTGCGGATGCTACAAAACGGTCCCGGATTGCCTCCGGGTTTTCTTCCATGGTACCATTCCCGGGGCACAGGAGCATTGTCGGCGCGCCAAGCATGGCTGCTGCCTCTAAGGCCCGTTTCATATGTTCGACGCTCCAGTGTCGAAGAGAAGCTTCGGCAGAACTGATGTTGACAGGATAGTTGTTCTGTTCCGGGCAGAAGCATACAACGTTGAGCCCGGCATCCTTGATCTTTCTCCCTGTCTCTCTCAGGTAGTCCGAACTTTGAATTCCTACCAGGAAATGCGGTTTCGCGCCCCAAATCTCTATATTGGCAATCTCCAATTCCCGAACAGAATTGAGAAAATGGTCGAAGGACCAAGCGGTATAATGGTAGTTCCCAATGGCGATCTGTTTTCGTTTCAGCTTGTGCATATGATTCTCCTTTGAAGCAAACGGAGTCTCTGGCAAATCTCTTTGGACCAGCAGTCTATCCATTTGTTCTGCCCGCTGTTATTTGACGAATCTTTCGATCCGCTGGATGGAATCAGAGGGCAAGCAGCTTTTTAGCCTCTTCCTGAACGGCTTTGACCTGTGCCGGCGTCATATATTTGATTTCACTGTTGTCCATGGAACAGTCAGCACGCTGAACATAGACAATTTTGGAATCCTTCTGAGTAATGGAGTAAAACCACTGCTCTTTCCCCACATGGGCAACTTTTCCGATTTCCATGGGAGTAAGTTCAATATTGACAAAAACGCCATCTTTCTCGTCAGCAGTGATCAGAAGCGCTTTCCCCGCAACCAGCACAAATTGCTCATCGCTTGTGTGATGGATTTCCAGTTTTTCAACACCGGCAATATCATTATCCGGCTTCCAGTTCTTAATACTTACGCTCCACTCGTCGTTTTTGTAGACAACTTTGATGCCTTCGGCATTGTTTTCAAAGATTTCAGGTTTCATTTGTCTTTTCCTTTCATTCATTCATACGGATTAAAAATCTGAATAATTCTGGTAGCCTGCGCTTTGCCGCGCGCCATGCACCGCGGCACGCTTTCACCGAGGCTGAGCCCATAAGTGAAGCCCGCGATATACGAATCGCCTGCGCCGACGGTGTTGCAAACTTCCACCTTCTCTGCACCTTCGCGGAAGAACTCTTTTCCATCCCACGCGAGGCTTCCGCTCTCTCCAAGCATTGCGATCACACAGCCGGCACCTTTTGCCTGTGTTTTGACAAGAAATTCCCGGATATAGTCGTCATCGCTCTCATAAGAGAAGAAAGCATAATCAATATAGGGCAGAACCAGATCATTGGTTTCCAAAGTCAGCCGTTTGGAAAAATCGTAAACCCAGACTTGCCCGGGGCGCTTGATCGCAGGAAGATAACGATGAACTTTACACCAGCGCTCACAATAAACGATGTCAAACTCGCCCACAAAAGCCTGATCTTCTTCAGAAAGCTCGATCTCTTCCATGGCGTTTCCGACAAATTCAAGATGAACGCGGTCGCCGTCTACAATGGCCATTTTTGCCATTCCGGTCGGTTTCTCCGACTGCTTGAGAATGCGCAGGGGGATCCCACGTTCAGCAAGCTTTTCCTTTAACGCGTCGGCAAAAAAGTCATTGCCTAAAATGGTCATCTCCGTGATCTCTCCGCCCAGCGCCCGATAATTAAACGCAAAGTCAATGCTGTTTCCCGTTGTATAAAACCGGTCCTGCTTATAATAGACATCTATGCAGTTATCCGCCATGGCAATGGTTCTTTTCATGTATTTCCCCCTTATTCACCCATCACATAGACGAGATATCTGCGACGCTTAATCCCGTCAAATTCACAGAAATAGAGATCTGCGGCGCTGCCAAGCACCACTTTGCCATCCACCAGAGGAAGCACGCAATGATTTCCCGTGAGAAGAGATTTGAGATGACCGGGTGTATTTCCACCTATGGTTCCATAGCTTGGCAGGTAGTGGTTATGATTGAAAGGATAGTCAGACGGAATCAACCGTTCCAGCTGTTCCTCAATATCCTTTTCAACACAGGGCAGACTCTCATTGATGGTAATACCGGTCGTTGTGTGCAGTGTGATGACAAAAACTATACCGTTTTTTATTCCGCTGCCCTCGGCAAAGCGTTTCACCTGCTCTGTTATTTTCACCATCTGGAACTCAGCATCTGCAATGACTGTGAAGTATTCCAGGCACGTATTCACAGCAGCACCTCTTTCCCGAGAAAGCGCAAAGCATTCCTGCAGCAGATCTTTTCCATAACATCTGCGCGAAGATTCAACCCATCAAGACCCCTTTTCGCACGAACCGGGCGAATACGCGGACTGTCGGATCCGAACATCAGTTTATCAGCAAGGTTGTGCTCCACCCAGAATTCACCCATATCTTCTTTGTATACTTTGTGATAAAGCTGGAGCGGTCCGTCAAAGCTCATCAGGGCTGTATTGGCAAAGGCATTCGGATATTTGATTAACAGTGCTGCTGTTTCCTGTACCCAGGGCCAACCGGTATGCGTAAGGCAGAAATTGATCCCGGAAAAGGCAGCTATCACCTCTTCAAAATCCGCCGGTCGAGAATAACGGGAGAACGCATCCCTTTCCAGACAAATACCACTGTGGAAAATAACCGGCTTCGCGTATTCTCCGCATATCTCACAAAGCCGGAAAACCCTTTCATCATAGGGGAAAAGCCTGCATTTTGCGGTATTCAGCGCCATACCCGCAAGTCCTTGTTCCGTAAAGGCAAAACGGAGTTTTTCTTCTGCATCGGGACTGCGGGGATCTACCGATGCAAAGCCGATAAACATCTCCGGTTCCAGTTCTGTCAAATGCGCAATCTCATCGTTGCTGATTGCAGCCTGCCCTTTCTCAAAGGAGCAATCTTCCCCCAAAAGGAAAACGCAGCGGATATCTGCCAAAGCCAGCTGTTTTTTCAGCAAATCCAGGTCAATCGGTGACATGAGATGATAGTTCATCTCATTACAGCGAAATCGAAAACGGTCCCCGTCTTCGCAGATCGGTGCAAATAATGCAGGATGGATATGCGTATCAATTACCGTGCTCATGCCCGATAATCCTTCCACTCCTCGGTATTGGCCACGAGCCACGCAATGCACTGATCAACAGCTTTGTCAGGGTCAATATAATACTGACGGTCGGTCAGTTCAAAGCAGCAGACCCCCTGATAATTCAACCGGCGGAGGTCATCGTAATACTTCTTCATGGGAAAAGTACCGTGGCCCGGAACTGTATGGCCCCGATCGTTAAAGTGAACATAGCCCATCTTTTCACCGAGACTGTTAAAATAATCGTCGATACTTTGTCCGGCAAAGGTCATCTGATCCGTATCCACCATGCCGAGGACATTCTCATACCTCAGCTCCTGAATCATCCGGGCGATATCGTCACTGGTATTCAGCACCTGGGTTGTAGTATCTTTGCACTCCTCTAAAAACAGCGTCACTCCTTTGCGGGAGCTGTATTCCGCCAACTGAAAAAGGCTGTCCCGCGTATTCTCCCATGCCTCTTCAGGCGGCGCATCAAAATAGCCAAAACCGATGCTGATCTGTACATTCGGGCATTCCAGATATTCCGCTGTGTCGATTGCGCGCTGGTAATAGCGAAGAGAAGAATTGCGGGTCTCTCGGTTCTGGGTGGCAAAGTTGCAAGGATAGGTACAATTTTCCGGTGTAATGGCATAAACTTTGAGGTTGCGGCGGCGAATCTCTTTGTCCAGCTCGATCAGATCCTTCAGCGCGTAGTCAAATGGATTCAGCTGCGGAGCACTCATGTAGAGGTCAAAGGTATCAAAAGGAGACCTCTCCAGTTTGTCCAGATACTTTTGAGGACTGTAGCGCAGATAGTGAAGTGTCATCGGGATAAATTTCATTTTACCGCCTCCAATACAGTCGTAAGATAGTTGATATAAGCATCTGTCGCCTTGTCCGGATCAATGTAATACTCGCGGCTGCAAAGCTCGCAGGAACACCATCCGTTGTAGCCTCTCGCTTTCAGGGTGTCATAATACTCTTTCATCGGCAGACCGCCGGTGCCCGGGATCGTGTGTGCTGCATCACTGAAGTGCACGAAGCCATAGCGTGTACCCAGATTATCCATATAGTCATTGATATTCTCCCCCGCAAGCGACATCTGGTCGGTATCGGAAAGGCCCAAAAGGTTGTCCGCGCCAACGTCATCCAGGAATCGGCGAAGTTCTTTGCTTGTCACGATCAGATTGGTCGTTGTCGTTTTGCAGGTCTCCAGAAAAATCGTTACACCTTTTCTCTTGGCATAGGTGCACAGCTGTTGAAAGGCGTCAACCTGTCGCGCCCATCCTTCACTCCGATCACCATCAAAGTAACTGGAGCCGGGGCACATTTGAATATGGGGGAAGCCAAGGAAGGATGCCGTATCAATCATGCGCTGATAATAGCGAATGGTCGATTCCCACATAATCTGATTGGATGTGCCGAGATTGACCGGATATGCGCAGTTTTCCGCTGTGAGCACATAGGGTGTCAAATGCCGGTCTTTGATGTCCCGGTCAAGCTGAATCAGATCACTGAGATTGTAATCAAAGGGATTAAGCTGCGGCGCGGTGCAATAGATATCCAGCCCGTCAAGCGGCGAACGCTCCATCTTGTCCAAATACTTGCGAATCGGATAACGCAAATAATGGTAGCTCATTAATGTAAATTTCATAGCGGTTCCCTTCTCCCGCCTCATAGACGGGGATTAGAATTGACGTGTCTGCGGATCTGCCGGCAGGCAAGGACCGCAGACACGCCGTTTCCCGTTGAGCAACGGGGTTGTCATAGTCTGGATTTTTAAAAGCTTTAGAAGACCAGGGAGCCAAGCAGATAAGCCGCCAGAGCGTCTACAACGGCCATTACAAGTCCGGGAAGGAGATAACTGGTGTTGAATACGAACTTGCCGATCTTGGTGGTGCCAGCCGTGTCAAAGGCGATGGCAGCAAGGCTCTCAGATGCGGCCGGAATCAGGAAGTGGGAACCGATGGTAGCCCAGCCTGCAAGCAGAACGGGAGTGCTGATGCCAAGTGCAATACCCAGAGGAACAACGATCGCGGTGGTGGATGCCTGGGAGGTGGTGATGTTGCCTACCAGATAACATGCGATAATAAAGATCCAGGGATACTTGTTTGTAAAGCCGGAGACAACTTCAGTCAGATAGGAGGACTGGGAGCCGATGAAGATGTTGACCATCCAGCAGAGGCCGATAACGATAACAGCAGCAAACACTCCGGAGCGGAAGACCTGGGTGCTTAGAATGTCGTCAGGCTTCTGATCCTTCATCATAAGAGCAATAACGGCTGCAGCAACCAGCATGAAGATCTGAATGATGTCTGTCATTCCAAGTTTATTGCCGTTTCCGAGCACTGGGCGGAGAGCGGGAATCGCACCGAGCAGTACGACGCAGACCATGGCGCCCATGAAAACGGCCACGGAAGCCTTGCTGACTTTGCTGAATCTTGAAAAATCAATGACCTTCTCTTCGTGCTTCTCTTCAATCTTCAGCGTACCGTCGGCAACACGGCGCTGGAACTCAGGATCATCTGCCAGCTCCTTGCCTTTCTTGAGCATAACGACACCGGCGGCGATGGAACCGAGAAGAGTGGCAGGGATCATAACCAGGAGAATCTGCACCAGACCGACACCGGCGGACTCTTCCATGAAGCCGATCAGCGCAGCCATCGCGGCTGCGAGCGGCGTGGCGCAGACTGCGTTCTGAGAGGACACGATGGATGCCGCGATCGGGCGTTCAGGACGGATGCCGTTTTCAATGGCAAGTTCGTTCACGATGGGCAGGATGCTCCAAACGATATGGCCGGTGCCACAGCAGAATACAAAGATCCACGACACGATCGGAGCCAGAACGGTGACAGATTTCGGATGCTTGCGGAGGATTTTTTCCGCTATCGCGACAAGATAATCGATACCGCCGATAGCCTGCATGGCTCCGCCCGCCAGAACGACACAGAGAATGATACGCAAAACCGTGAGAGGAGGATCGGACATCTGCGCGCGGAAGATAAAGGTGAAGATAAACACACCAATACCACCGGCAAGCGTGAGGAAGACGCCACCTTTACGGACACCCCAGAAAATCAGGGCGAGCAGAACAATCAGTTCAATCCAGAATAGCATGCTTTTTACTCCTTTCGTTTTTCAGGGCAGTCTTTCTGCCTCTCTGAATCTCCCGCCTGTTATATCCCTGGACGGGGCAGGGAATTTCACCTTATTTTCTGTTGTCTATGATGCGGCCGTCAATCGGTACGCCGTAACCGAAGGCACCTTCCATACTGCAGACTTTTGCGGCGAATGCCGCGCCTTCCTTCATGGCTGGAACCAGATCCTCCGAGAGATCCATGCTGCCATCCAGAGCTAATTCGCCGGCAGCCTGCTTTTTCAGCAGATAACTCAGGAACGTCGCAAAGTAAGAATCTCCCGCACCCATCGTATCAAATACATCGTCTGAGAGAACCGCCGGCGCATAATAAAAGCGGTTCCGATAGAGAAGATAGGAGCCCTCCTCACCGATCGTCCCCAGGACCAGTGGTACACCGTAGGAAGCTGTTTTTTTCATCTCCCGTTCACGCTCTTCGTCGCTGAGATGCGCACAGGAAAGGAGTGCAACCTGAATATAAGGACAGATTTTTGCCAGATACTCGTCTGTCCAGCGCAGGGAGAAGTCATAGGCAATGGGAACACCCGCAGAGGCTACCAGAGGGAGTTCATCTTCGATATAGGCATTCAGATCGGAATAGATCAGATCAAAGCTTTTGATATAAGTCAAATCTTCTTCGGTGAAGGCATAGGGATTGACCGCCGCAACGCCTCCCTTGTTGGAACCGATGAATACACGGTCGCTTCCCGCAAGGGTGACACAGGCGAAGCCATTCTCTCCTTCATAATTTCTGCAGTGACTGAAATCGATCTTCAAATCCGCCAGTGTTCTGCGCAGGCAGTCAGCAACCTCATCAGAACCGAATTTTCCCAGGAACGCTGCATCTACGCCGTTCATGACTGCATAAGCGCAGGTATTAACGGCCTGACCGCCGGGATACATCTTCCCTCGGGAGAGATACTTGTCACAAACGTCATCGCCGATGGCTAAGAGTCTGGCCTTTCTCATCGTACTGCTCCTTCTCCGTAATCAGTATGCAACCTTCCACATGTAGCGGCGGGTGCTGAGCGGATGACAACGGGCTTCGGCAAGTGCATGGTTGTAGATGGGATAAACATTGTTAAACAGCGAGTGATTGAAATAATCCACAACAGAGGCGTCGATGACGGACAATCCCAGTTCTTTGGCATCCAGGACTTCCAGCCGTTTGCCATAGGTGCGAAGGAACCGCAGCGCGCGTTCATCGAGTTCGCGGGTTGTCCCTTCGTTAACCTGAATGACGAAAGGAACGTTGGCATCGGTCACTTCAAACGGGCCATGGAAGAATTCTCCCGTGTGAATGCAGGCGGACTGGATCCACTGCATCTCCATGAATATGCAGATGCTTTCCATATAAGCGGCACCCCAAGCCGCTCCACTTCCCATGGTGTAGAGGAAGCTGTCATTTTTGTACTCCTGCGCAAAGGCAACAGCGCGGTCGGCAACCTGCGCGCGGGCTTTCCGGATCACGCTTGTAATGAGTTCCAGACCACGGTAGTACGCCTCGTAGTGTGCATAGCCCTCGCTGCGCTCGACAGTCTCTACAGCGAGCGTAAGTGCGCAGAGCGTTTTCTCTCCGGCGTAGTCGATATCACCCGCCAGATGATCCGGACTGGCATCAAATTCATACCGGACAACATAATCCCCATAGGGTATAATCTCAGAGTCTTCCAGCCATGTCAGAAGAATAACTGCCGCGCCCTTTTCCTTCCCGAGACGCGCTGCCGCGATCGTCTCCGGCGTATTGCCTTTATGGCAGGAAAGGCATATAATGGAATTGACTCCAAAATCCTTTGGTGTGCTGTGCAGAAACTCGTTACTGCTGATGACAGCGCTGCGAAGAACCGTGCTCTCACGCTGCATAAAGTTTGCTGCAGGTACCAGAGCTCCGAAAGAGCCGCCGCATCCTACATAGTACAGAGATTTGACGCCGCCTACGGCTTTCTTGTCTTCGAAGATTTTCGCGGTAATCTCCCGAATTTGTTCAGCCTGCTTAACCATTTTTCTCTCCTCCTAATTCATCGCTTTTGAATTTGTATTATATTATCTTGCTTTGTATGGCTTTATATTAAGCACGGTCAATACAATTGTCAACAGTTTTTATCTCTCTTTTTTGTTTTCAGCGTTTTCAACAAAGAGAGAGTTTGATAGTTGGTGGTTTTGACGAATTCATTCTTCCTGATATCACTCGACAATTGGTAACACAACTGTTCTGTTTTGTAATTGTATTATTCAGAAGGTTTTTCCTTTACAACTTGAAAGGGATTTGCTATAATTTGTATCATATTTCTACAGCGCCAAATGAAAAGGATGTTATTATGGATCAGATCAACAAGACCAGCTCTGTGCCTCTTTACGAACAACTGTATGAAAAACTGAAAGACGCCATTGACAACGGCAGTTATCCTGCCGGCAGCAGGCTGCCAACCGAAGCGGAGATCAGCGAAGAATACCAGGTCAGTCGGGTTACCGTCCGTAAGGCAATGGAGATTCTGGAAAAGGAAGAATACCTGGTTCGCAAGGTTGGAAAAGGTACCTTTGTGAAAGAGAACAAGCTTTCGCGCACAATGTCGTCGACTGTTATGGGCTTCTCTGAAATGTGCCGGAGCATGGGATTCACGCCAGGAGCAAAGACCGTTAAGATTGATTTTGAAGATCCCTCCGTCAAGGATGCCGCAAGGCTGGGCATTCCGGAGGACAGCAAAATCCTCGTAATCGAACGGATTCGATACGCCGATGAGATGCCCGTTGTCTTGGAGACAACCAAATTTACGGAGGATTTCTTCTTTCTTTTTAATGAAGATCTGAACAACTGCTCCCTCTATGAGACCATTTTTAAACATATGGGAATAAGATTTACGGGATCTGCCAAACGGCTTGAGGTTGTGTTCGCAAACTATCAGGAATCCCGTTACCTTGGGATTTCTGTTGGCTAC